>JBGPTK010000202.1:0-7101 GCA_041490605.1 Terriglobia bacterium
GGCTATCGATGGCAACAGAGCAACTACTACACTTTTGAAGTGCTTACTTCCGACCGAAGGTTGCTCGTATTTGACCCGATCACTGGAAAGATTCTTTCCGCTCAGGAGCCTGCCAAGTAACGAAATAGCGTGAATAGGGGCCGCGAATGATCGGCGAGCCGGCTAAGTCCCGGTTAGCCGGGTTACCGGACAAAGTGGACTGTTTACAATCATGGCGTGATGCAAGAGGTTTGAGCAATCGGGCGGAGGAATTGGTAGATTGCCGATAGGAACCTGCTATGGACGCCGACACTCACCGCCCGACGTGGAAGACCCTTTTGGCGTTCGCGATTATTTATTTTGTTTGGGGATCCACATTTCTGGCAATTCGCGTGGGCGTTCGCGAGGTGCCGCCGTTTCTTCTGGCGGCAATGCGTTTCCTGGTTGCGGGGATCGTTCTTTATGGCTGGACGATCGCGCGGGGCGAGCGCCGGCCGAGCGGACGCGAGTGGACGTCCGTATCTTTACTCGCCGTGCTGATCTTCGTCATCGACTACGGACTATTGTTCTGGGCCGAACAGCGCGTGCCTTCGGGCATTGCCGCGGTGATGATGGCGACGATTCCGGTATTTATGGCGCTGTCGGAAATTATTTTCCTGCGAACGCAGAGGCTTACTGTCCGCCTGGCGCTGGCGCTATTGATCGGCCTGGGCGGAGTGGCGGTGCTGGTGATCCGTTCGCTCGACCTCGGCGGCGCGCCGATCGACCGGCTGGGCGCCGCGGCGCTGATTGTCGCGTCGCTGAGCTGGTCGGTAGCGTCGGCATTCGCGCGCAAGCTGCCGCTGCCTTCTTCCAAAGTGATGAGCTCGGGAGCACAAATGCTAGCCGGTGGAGTGTTTTTGGCAATCACGGCTGCCGCACTGGGCGAATTTCGTAATTTTCATCCGTCCAACGTTTCGCGCGGCGCGTGGCTTTCGTTGCTTTATTTGATTGTGGCCGGCTCGATCATCGCGTTTACCGCCTACGTGTGGCTGATTCATCATGAATCGCCGACCAAGGTGGGGACCTACGCATACGTGAACCCGGTGGTGGCCGTGCTGCTGGGATATTTTCTGGGCGGCGAAGCGCTGGGCCGGCGAACCATTCTCGGCACTCTGTTCGTTCTAATCAGCGTGGTGGTGATCACCACGACTAGAGGGAAGAAGGCCGCGGCGGCAGCACCAGTGGAAGATATGGGTTAACTGCTGGGGAACGTTTGCTCGGGATTCCTCGCTGCGCTCGGAATGACCTCCGGATAACTGGGTTACGGGACATTTGAGTTCGGAGTGCTGGGACGATTCCACTTGTCCGGTTTCCGCGTTTACCAGGCATTGGACAATCAAGAAACCCGAATCGGTTCTCCATAGTCGCCTTCTGGATTCAAGATTGAAGTTACCCACGCGTTGAGCCATGAAGTTACCCTGTAGCCCGGCAGGTAATCTGGGCCGCCGCAACCTCATGTCGCAATCCGTAACTCCCACTCATGTCAAACCGCTGAAAGCGGCCACACGTCTATTTCGCGAACCGCCGAACGCTGAAGGAAATCGGCAGCCCGACCACGACCATGTGCACCAACAGCCCTTGAATCAGGTCATGAAGTTGGTAAGGGCCCCTTGCGTGAAGCGCGGAGAGCGGCAAAACGACAAGATTCATTACCAGTTCAACCGCGATGCCATAGAACAAGCCGCACACCAGCGGGTGCTCCTTCAAAAAGCCCAGCGTGCGGCTTGCCGCGTAGTAAATAGCCGTTGCTGAGAAAGCGATAAAGAAGTGCAGGAAGACACCAAGAACATAGGTGCCGACGCCTCCATGGAAAGCCTGCCGCCCCAGCAGGCCCCCGGCAATCGCGAGCGGAATTTTCCATCCAAACAGGATGCAAGCTTGTGTAAGGTCCAAAGTCCCGGCAATCAGGCCGCCGACCGCGATTGCCAATAGAGCGTTCCTTTTCCCCAATGGCCGCGGTGCAGATTCTCCAATCATCCGATATCCTCTCTTTCATCTCTGATTTTTTTGCAATCCGCAATGCAGTTGACCATCATCTTCCAACACATGGCCTAAATCGTATTCAAGGTTTACGATACCCAGTTGCGACGCGAGAAGTCCTGAGCTTGGCCTGAAACACCCTGAATAGTTCTGAAATCACACTGCATTGGCGGTGGCGCGGCTGGGGTAGCGTCGCTAAGCGCAAGAGTGGCCGGAACGCGGCCGGCGTCTCTCCACGGTGTGGTATAGTCGGCGAGCGCCGCTTTTCTATTTAAAAACAGAGGGCAATAACCGATCCTGCATGGAACGCCCAACCGCGACAATGCTTCGCATCGGCGCCTGGTGCGTCAATCCGACGTCCGGCCAGATTTCACGAGATGGAGAGACCGCTCGGGTAGAGGTGCGGACGATGCGAGTGCTGCTGTGCCTCGCCGAGCACGCCGGCGAGGTCGTCAGCATCGATGACTTGCTCAACCAGGTCTGGTCTGACGTCATCGTCGCTCCGGATTCCGTCTACCAGGCTGTGGCATCGCTCCGCCGTCTGCTCGGCGACGACCCCAAGCATCCCACTTACATCGCGACAGTGCCGCGACTAGGGTATCGGATGGTGGCGACGGTCGGTCCCTGGGTGGATCAGTCCATCGCACAGAAGAGCTCTTCGCGGGCTTCGGACAGCGAACAACCGATCCCGGCGGCCAGCGATGCGCCGACGCCCGGCCCGCACCTCAGAGCCGGCTTCACGTGGGCCGCTGGCGTGGCGCTTTGCCTCGCGCTCGTCGTTGCTTTCCTGTTGCACGGCAAGGTTGCGAACAACAATCACTCAGCCTCACCCGCCATTGCTCCGCAGCCACAGAAATCCATCGCCGTGCTGCCGTTTCTCGACCTGACCGAAGAGATGAACCAGGAGCCCTTCGCCGACGGCATGACCGAGGAACTGATTGACAAACTCAGCAAGATCCCGGGCCTTCGGGTACACGCTCCCACGTCCTCGTCCAATTTCAAGGGCAAACGAATAACCATCGCCGATATTGCCAAGATGCTGGGTGTCGCTTATGTACTCGATGGGAGCGTGCGCAAGTCAGGCGCTAGGTTGCGGGTCGCCGCGCGGTTGATTCGTGCGGACGACGAGTACGTTGTCTGGTCTGAAACCTACGACCGACCCTTGGACGACATTTTGATGGTCCAGGACGACATCGCCGGCGAAGTAACAAAAGCGCTGAGGGCATCCATCGAGGCCAAACCGGACCACTAATACACCCTCTCGCCCGAGGGCTAACTCCTGATGAGTCGGGTTACCGGACATCTGACTTCGGGGTGCCGGGAACCATTCCACTTGTCCGGTTTATGCGCTTATCAGGCACGAGCTGATTCGCTAGTGATAATGCCTGTCACCAAATCTCAGGCTTGCCGGACATTTGCGGATAGACAACTTGGCCCTGTGCGTAGAGTATGCTCAAGATGGATTGCGGATAGGATCGAGGCGGAAAAAGCGATGAGAGAAGGATTTGTATACGCGGCTTTGGTGCTGGTGATTTGCGGAGCCATTTACCTGGTGACGCAGGGACTGAACTTGCTCAATCAACCCAGTGATTTGAAAGTGGCGGGCGGCGTGGGGCTGATTCTGGTGGTGGTTGTGCTTTTCCCGGCCGCGATGAAATGGATCTGGCACCATAAAACGACGCCACACAGCCAACTGAAACGATTGGAGAGAAACCATGATGCGTAAATATGGACTGCTGGCAATTCCCGTGATCCTAATACTGTTTTTCCTGGGGTGCGCGATCCGGATCGGGCCGGGCCGTGTGGGAATCAAAGTGGACCTGGCAGGATCGCAACGAGGCGTTGAGGACCTGCCGATTCGCACGGGCTGGGTTTTCTACAATTTCCTTTCCTCCACGATCGTGGAGTATCCGACCTCGGTGCAGACGGCAAAATGGACCAAAGATCCGACCGAGGGATCGGTGAACAACGAAGAGATGTCGTTTAACACGAAAGACGGCCTGACCGTGTATGGCGATCTTTCCGTTTCCTACCATCTGGATGCAAGCAAAGTTCCCGCGTTCTATGTGAAATTCCGCAACGATGATATCGCCCAGTTCACGCATGGGTTTCTGCGAAACGTAGCGCGCGACTCGATCAACCGGACCGGGTCGCAATATACGGTGCAAGAAATCATGGGGGAAAAGAAATCCGAGCTGGAACAGAATTCGCGGCAGGAGTTGCAGAAACAGGTGGCTGACATTGGAGTGGTGATCGATCAATTTGGCTTCATCGGTTCGCCGCGGCCGCCGCAATCGGTGATTGACTCGATCAATGCCAAGGTGCAGGCGCAGCAAATCGCCGTACAGAAACAAAATGAGCTGGTGCAGTCACAAGCGGACGCGGCGAAGCTGGTGGCAGCGGCAGAGGGCCAGGCGAAAGCGCAAATCGCGGTGGCCAATGGGGAAGCGGAATCGAACCGGGTGCGCGCCGCGTCGATCAGCCAGAATATTATTGAATGGCAGAAACTGGCGGTGACGGATCGCTGGATTGCGAAGTGGAATGGGCAGGTGCCGCAGGTGCAGACGGGCACGAATGGGCCGGGGATGCTGCTTGATATCAAGCCAGGGCGGTAGAGCAAATTTGGGAGCGAAATTATTTGCGTTGGTGGAGAGAATAGGGGAAAGACTTCTTCGAGATGCGGCGCACGGGTAGTTTTTTTCGGAGAGCAGATCTCTCTTGGTGAGGATCGTGACTTTCTGGACCTATTGAGTGTGGAACGCGGCGTTTCGAGGAATCGCCAAGCCGGACGATAGCTGCAGCCGATTATTTTTGCTAAACCCATTGCCGCCAGTTAAGTGCTGCTCTGATGTTCGATCAGTCCCGGTTAGTTGGGTTTCCGAAAACTGAGCCACTGCCATCTGCGGAGGCTACCATGCATGCACTACTTCCTGGGATGCGGGCGGCGCTGAATTACCATCCTTTGTTTGTTCACTTTCCAATTGCTTTGTGGCTGGCGGCACTGCTTTACGAGTTTCTGGCGGTCCGGCGGACGAGCGATGATTTTCATCGCATGGCGGCGCGGCTGCTTTATCTGGGGACGCTGGCGGGAGCGATTACCGCGCTGACGGGATGGTGGGCCGCGGATTCGGTGCCTGCCGGGGCGGCGCAACGCGCGCTTGAACGGCATGAGCTATTGATGCTGACGAGTTTTAGTGTGGCGTTGGGGCTTTGTTTGTTTGCGTTTTTGGCGCGGAAGAATTTTACGGCGCAATTTCGCAAGTTGCTGTTGATTGGATTGGCGGTTTTGGCGGTGCTGCTGACGATTGGCGCGGACCGCGGCGCGCAGTTGGTTTATCAATATGGGAGCGCGGTGAATTGGCCTGCGGCGGTGGAACAGGCGCGCTAGCACAGAAAAAAAGCGGGCGCGGCTGAAGCCGGCCCCTACATTCGGAGTTTACAAGCACTTCCTTGGGGCGGGCGCGGACAATGCGTTTGTGATGGCGCACAGCGCGAGTTCATTGCAATTTCAAATCACTGCGGTTTTGCTGGCGATACTCGAGGCGTTGGGATGCTGGGCGGGGATTCGGGTGGCCGACGATCAAAGCTGATGAGTTTCTTGAAAATACAAGCCATCTCACAAACGGATGAACATGGAAGAAACTTTCTACTACTTAAGCATTTGAGATTTGCTCGGGATTCCTCGCTTCGCTCGGAATGACGCCGACCTTGGTGGCGCGGGCACTCCTGCCTGCGCAAACAGCCATGCAAATATTGACCCCGCACAGCCAGGAGTGGCTGGGCCACTTAATCACAGTTATTTCAGAGAAGCGGAAATTAGTATTCGCCTTCGCTGCCTTCGAGGAAGGCGCGGAGTTTGCGCGAGCGCGACGGGTGGCGCAGCTTGCGCAGGGCTTTGGCTTCGATCTGGCGGATACGCTCGCGGGTGACGGCGAAGGACTGGCCCACTTCTTCGAGGGTGTGCTCGCTGCCGTCGTCGAGGCCGAAGCGCATCTTGATTACTTTTTCCTCGCGCGGCGTCAGAGTTTTCAGCACGGAAGAAGTCTGTTCCTTCAGGCTCAAATTGATGACCGCGTCGGAAGGCGAGACCACTGCCTTGTCTTCGATGAAGTCGCCGAGATGCGAATCTTCCTCTTCGCCGATGGGAGTTTCGAGCGAGATGGGCTCCTGCGCAATTTTCAAAATCTTGCGCACCTTGGCGACGGGAATATCCATGCGCTTGGCGATTTCTTCGGAGGTAGGCTCGCGGCCCAGTTCCTGCACAAGCTGGCGGCTGGTGCGGACGAGTTTATTGATCGTTTCGATCATGTGCACCGGGATGCGGATGGTGCGCGCCTGATCGGCGATGGCGCGGGTGATGGCCTGGCGGATCCACCAGGTGGCGTAGGTGGAGAATTTATAGCCGCGGCGCCATTCGAATTTATCCACCGCCTTCATCAGGCCGATATTGCCTTCCTGAATCAGGTCGAGGAATTGCAATCCGCGATTGGTATATTTCTTGGCGATGGAAACAACCAGGCGGAGGTTGGCCTCGATCAATTCTTTTTTGGCTTGTTCGGCTTCGGCTTCGCCTTTCAGGATCAATTGAAGCGTGCGCTTCAACTCGGCGGGACTTACTTCGCTGAGGACTTCAATTTCCTTGAGTTCGACGCGGCGGGTGCGCAATTCCTTGCGGGCATCGGCCAGAACGTCGCCTTTGGAAGCGTCGACGCGACGCTCGAGTTTTACGGCTTCGCGCTCGAGTTGGTGCACGCGCTCGACCGTCTGGCGGATTTTGTCGATCAGGCGCTTGCGCTCGAGCAGATTGAATTCCAGGGAGCGAACCAGCAGCGACATTTCAATGCGCGTCCGCGCCAAATCATTCCGCGCGCGCAGATAGGGACGCTTCTTCGAGCGCGGCATATTCTCGAAGCGCGCCGATAACTTCATGGCGTGCAGGTAAAGCTTGGCGATCTTTTCGATAACCTTCAGCGTCTGCTTGGTTTTGTCTTCGATTTTCTCGTCGGTCAGTTCTTCGTCGTCGAACTGGACGATTTCCTTGATCGAGCGGGCGCCGCGGCGGAGATCGTCGCCCACCGAAAGCAATTCCTTGAGCACCAC
>JBGPTK010000203.1:0-7052 GCA_041490605.1 Terriglobia bacterium
CAAGTAGAGTTGAAGACCGTTTGGCAAAAGTCCCTCCGACGAGCGAAGGTTCCTTACTTTCGGATTTACGATTTGCGATCCACGTATGCCACTCGCCTCAGTGCGGGCGGCGTAGCCGATGAGTGGGTGACACAATTGCTTCGCCAAGGGGACTCTCAGGTCTTCAAACGCTACTCGCAAATGAAGTTGCAGATGAAGAGAGAAGCTCTGGAGAAAATCAACCGCCAGGCCAATGAAATGCCGTTGGATTCTGGCACAGTGATGGTTCAGTGAATTCTATTTGGCACAGTTTTGGCACAGTTGAAGGCCAAATTGGACTGGTGGAGCAAGATTTCCGTTGGGAAGTGCTTTATAATCATTACGCACTTCATGTCGGGGCGTAGCGCAGCCTGGTAGCGCGCCTGCCTTGGGCGCAGGAGGTCTGGAGTTCGAATCTCCACGCCCCGACCAACTCTCCTCCGTAGTTCCGTTACCGCTTCGTTGCGATCCCACTAAATGGACGGATTGGGATGCTAAGAGAGCTACGCCAATTCCTCGCTGCACAGCGCGGCGCCTCCCGCGATACCGGAGTTCGCGCCGTAATGCGCCAAGACCAGCTGGATCTCCTGGCAGCGCGAATTCACGCACCAGTTCGGCAATCGAGCGCGGATTTCGTCGAAGAGTGGACTCAGCATCGCAGCGACGCCGCCGCCCACAATCATTACATCGGGTTCCAGCAGATCAACGATGTTGCCCAGCCACACGGAGAGGAGTTCGACCGTTTCCAGTAATATTTCCTGGGCGAGAGGATCGCCCGCGGCATTCGCTTCGCCGACCATTTCGCTGGTCACCGCATCGATCTTGCCGCCGGCGAGCTCGAGAATTTTGGAGTGCGGGCCGGCTTGTGCCGCCAGCTTGGCGCGAGCTCTGCGGCCAATGGCAGGGCCCGACGCCAGAACCTCTATGCATCCCCGTTTGCCGCATCCGCAGCGGGGACCGTTGTAATCGATGCTGACGTGCCCGCCTTCGGCAGCCGCGCCGGTTCGACCGTGAAAGATGCGGCCGTCCAAAACGATGCCGGTGCCAATTCCGGTCCCGATAGTCGCATAAAAGACATTTCGGTAACCTCGACCGGCGCCCCAAAGCACTTCGGCCAACGCGGCAGCGTTGGCATCGTTATCCACTTTCACCGGCACCCTGTAACGCTGCGAAATCCCCGCAGCCAATGGAAAATTGCGCCAGCAAGGCAGATTGGGAGGATTGATCACTACGCCCGTCTTCGGATCGAGTGGCCCGGGAGCGCAAACTCCGATGGCGCGGATTGTGCTTCGAGTTTCGGGATTTGCCGCGAGAAGAGAATCGATCGCGGCGGTTACGGCGTTTAGCCCGGCGGCCGCGTCACCGGTCGCGGACATCGGTATCCGGAGATTCGCGCCAATCACACCATTGCCATCAACCAGGCCGGCGGCTACCTTTGTGCCGCCAATATCCACGCCGATGACGTGGCCCGGTCGCGTCCCAGCAATTGGCATCAGCGGCGTCCTCCCAGACTTGCCATAGAGACGCGCGTTTGCGACGCGCTGATGTCGACATCCAGTTCCACTTGCACTTTAACGATGTTTGATATCTTGTTGAACGCCATATTATGAGTAATTCCGAATTGCCGGCGATTGAACGAAAAATACCCCTCAATCCGCTGATGCCCGCTCTCCGCGGGGTACAGGGTGATCGAGGCAGAAACCGGCTGGGTGATCCCGCGCACCGTAAGCTCTCCCTCCATGTGAAATTTCAAGGGATCACTATCGCGGGTAATGCTCGTGGATACAAAACGAATTTCCGGATATTCGTTCACCGCGAAGAAATTCTTCCCTCGAGCCTGCCTGTCTTTGAATCCGCTTCCCGTCGCCACACTTCCGGGCTCGATTTGCAGTTCGAGCGAAGCGTCCACAAACTTGTCAGCGGGCATCTTCAAATCCGCCCGCCAGGTGCGAAACACGCCGGCGATGTTCGCGAATGTTGAGCTGACGCGAAATTGAATTCGCCCGCCGGTCACCGCAACATCAGGCACGTGTCTGGGCTGAGGCTCCGCCGTCAGCGAAGCAGCCGACAAAAGTAAGAAGAAGCACAACATCGGCAATCGGATCATCGAAGCACCTGAACAAAGTTTCCGTCTCGGGCGGACAGAACAATTACTTTTCCCCTCGCCAATCAGGATTCTATCTGGTTTTCTTTTTGCCGGCGCAGTTGGGCCACCACCAGTCGAATCTCGTCGAACGTGATATCCGGCCGCAGCGCAGCTTTCAGCGGGTTAAGGCGCTTCAGGCCGAGGCGGACGCAGGCATCCTCGATTTGCGCGCGCTTCTGGCCATCAACCCAACTCGCCTGAAATTCCAGTTCTCCTTTTTCCACCAGTCGGGCAACGAGATCGATCACAGAGCTTACCTGCCGGCCGCGAATTTTGGCGATTTCCACAAAGGAGCGGCCCTCAGCCAGCAATTGCATCGTTTCTTCCGCAGGCATGGTCGTGACTGCTGGCCCCGCCGCGGCGCGGGTTCCTTCGCGAAATCGCCGCAGCGCTTCCAGTATCTGACGCCCATATAGTTCCACTTTGCGTTCGCCGAAGCCCGGCACTCGCCTGATTTCCTGCACGGAGGACGGGCGGATCCGGCAAATTTCGTCGAGAGAAGTGTCGTGCATCACCACAAAGGCGGCAATTCCATTTTCCTTGGCCGTCGTACGGCGCCACTCGCGCAGATATTCTCGCAATTCCGAGTCAACGTCTGTGAAGCCTCTTTGCTCCCTGGATTCCTTCCTTACTGGACGCTCGGATTGGACAGGCGCCGGCGCCCGCTTACCGCGTTTGGGCCGCTTCTGCTCGACCGGCTCGGAGAGCCAATCTGGCTCGCCCACGCATACGTCGCACGCCCCGCAGGTTGTCCAGCGAGGCGTCTCGCCGAAATGCACGCAAATTCGCCGATGCCGGCAATTTTGGGATTCGGCGAAACCTCGAATCAAGTTACAGCGCTGCTTGGCGCGCTCCTTCTCTTGCGCTCCGTTGATTTGTTTAATGAAATATTCTAAGAGAATAACATCCCGAATTTGCCACAGCAGGATGCAATCCGCCGGTTTGCTGTCGCGTCCGGCGCGTCCAGCCTCTTGATAATACTGTTCAATCGATTTCGGCAGCGAAAGATGGATCACGGCGCGAACGGCGGCTTTGTTGATGCCCAGTCCGAAGGCTACAGTGCCCACCAGCACGCGCACTTCGTCCGACATCCACCGCTCCTGATTCTGCCGTCGAGTTCCCGCGTCCATTTTGCCGTGGTACGGAACGGCTCGGATTCCCTTCTCTTCGAGAAAATCCACCGTTTCTTCCACCCGGCGAATCGTTGGCGCGTAGATGATGACGTTTTGGCCGGAATAATTCCGCACGGCTCGCAGGAGCAGGCTGGATTGAGTCTGGCTGTCGGATTGTTTCACGAGATAGCGCAGGTTCGAGCGATAGAAACTGGCGATGTACCTGTCCGGATCGCGCAGGCGGAGCTGCTCGATAATATCGTGGCGAACTTGCCGAGTGGCGCTGGCCGTGAATGCAGCTATGGGACGCTCCGGGAATCGGGCGCGCAAAGAACTCAACTGCCGGTACTCGGGCCGGAATTCGTGTCCCCATTCGGAAATGCAGTGCGCTTCATCTATCACAAAAAATGAAATCGCTACCTTTTGGAGCCATGCAATCGTGTCCGCGCGCGCCAGCCGTTCTGGCGAAAGATACAAGAGTCTATATTTTCCCTGGAGCGCCTGGCGATGCACCAACTCTTGCTCTTTCGCATTCAGGGAACTGTTCAATAAGCCGGCCGGGATTCCCATCTGCCCGAGTTGCGCGATTTGATCCTGCATCAGGGAAATAAGAGGCGAAATCACCACGGCGGTTTGTTTCGCCAAAAGTGAGGCAGGCAATTGATAGCACAGCGATTTGCCGCCGCCCGTCGGCATGATCACGCAGGTGTCGTGACTCGCGAGCAGGCTTCGTACAACGCGTTCCTGGAGAGGGCGAAACGAATCGTACCCCCAGAAGCGCTTCAGCGCCGGCATCAGATCAAGCGTCTCAATCGTCGCGGCCACTCCAGGAGTATAGTTCGTGCGCTCGGCGCGCGTCGAGGGCCAGTGGGTGGCGGGGATATCTTGAATACTCAGATTTTCCGCGGCGGGACCAGCAATCGGGCCGACTCCAGCGTGCTCCAGAACAATTTGCCGCTTCGTTCTTGATCTGCTAGAAATGTGGCATGGACGCGATCAAGGTCGGACTGATCGGATATGGAATGGCCGGTTCCATTTTCCATGCCCCGTTGATTTGTTCTGTTTCAGGTTTGCAACTCATGGCGGTCTCGACGAGCCGCGTCGAACAAGTGCAGCGGGATATCCCGGGCGCGAAGGTGGTGGCGCATCCCGAGGCAATTTTCTCAAACCCGGAGATCGAGTTGGTCGTAATTGCATCGCCGACGAGCACGCATTTTGATTTGGCGTGCGCCGCGCTCAGGGCCGGGAAAAACCTGGTCGTTGACAAGCCCTTTACAACCACGGTTCAGGAAGCCGATCGTCTGCTCGAGCTGGCTAAGGCGCAACACTGCCTTCTCAGCGTGTTTCAGAACCGGCGTTGGGAAAATGGTTTTCTGACGCTCAGGCGTTGCATCGAACAGGGTCTGCTCGGCGAAATTTATTACTATGAATCGCATTACGATCGTTTTCGTCCGGCGATCAAACAGGGATGGCGCGAGAAATCGCTGCCAGGTTCGGGAATTCTTTACGATCTCGGCTCTCATCTGATCGATCAAGCCCTGCTTCTATTCGGGCTCCCGCAGTCTGTAACGGCGGACGTGATCACGCAGAGAGCGCAGGGAAAAGTGGATGACTATTTCCATTTGATCCTGGGGTACGGCCGGAAGCGCGTGATTCTGCATTCCGCGACTCTGGTTCGAGCGCCGGGCCCCCGGTTGATGGCTCATGGTGATGGCGGCTCCTTCCTGAAATACGGCGAGGATGGACAGGAAGCAGCGCTCAAAGCCGGGCGGAAACCCGACAGCGCCGATTGGGGCCGTGATGTTCCGGAACACTACGCGGTGCTCACCGCAAGTGATGGTATTTCTCGCGCGATCGAATCTTTGCCGGGCGCCTATCAGAAATACTACGAAAATGTGATTCCTTGGATTCGCGGTCGCGGACCAGCCCCGGTCGATCCTGCTGATGCGCGCAATGGAATTCTGGTCATTGAAGCTTCTCTATCGAGCGCCCGGGAGCGCCGGACCGTGGACTTGGATCGCTTCGTGTAGATCGTATTCTGCAAAATCGCGCACGGTTGCAGTTTTGCAATCACCCCGATCAATGCCTCCGCAATTCTGGGCACCTTGCTCCAAATCAGGCAAGTTTCCGCGCGGCGCACCGCAAACGAGTGTTACTTTGGAAGCAAAACGATATTTAGAGACGGCGAGCTTTTCTCACGGCTGCTAGACTTTCTTTGCGGCAGTCCCAGGGCATCAGGGATTGCGAACGGATGCCGTCAGGCATCGAATTGAATTTGTTGGGAGGCTCTTATTCCCCTGCGAATCTTGCTGGCAGATGACCATACCGTCGTTCGGCGAGGGCTTCGTGCCCTTCTAGAATCTCAGCCTGGATGGGTGATTTGTGGCGAAGCATCCAACGGACGGGAAGCAATCAAGCTGACCAGCGAGCTGCGGCCGGACGTGGTCGTGATGGATATCAGCATGCCGGAAATGAACGGCCTGGAAGCTACTCGCCAAATCACCAAAACAGATCCGAAGGTTGAAGTTCTGATTCTTACTTTGTACGACTCGGAACAGATGATCCGTGAAGCCCGTGACTCCGGCGCCCATGGATACATTTTGAAGTCCGGCCTCGATGGCGACCTGCTCGCCGCCGTCCGCTCGCTGGGGGATCACAAGCTTTTCTTCCGGAACAGCGCGGAATACGCGCATTAGCAGACCTCGCCCCCGGGCAAACAAACTCCCAACAGCATTGTTCGTGAGATGTCGAATACACGATGCCCGATCGTGCTTCTGCATGCCCCGCTAAGTGTTTCTGGAAACTTGCGGCGGGAACCAATTCGCGACAAACTGGAAGCAGCGCTTTGGTATTCTGAGCCGCACAATCCCGCTGGGATCTGCGCATACTCGGATACCGTAAAATAAAAGACAGCCTTTGCGGCATATGAAAATTCAAAGAAAATGGTTGATCGTTGCCGGGCTTGTTCTGCTGTTGCTGATTCTTGCCTCTGTAGGCCTTCATCTCTTCTCGCAAGATTTTGCTCGCAGGCACGCCAAGGCCTACCTGAGTAAGCGCTTTCAAAGTGACGTTCAATTCTCATCGCTCCGCGTTTCTCTGCTGCCGTTTGTGCACATCGAATGCGAAGACGTGGTGCTGAGGCACCACAACCGGACGGATGTGCCCCCTCTCATCACGCTTAAAAAAATCACCCTCGATGGCAATTTGTTAGCAGTGCTCCTGTTTCGTCCGCATCTGAACAAAGCCCACATCGACGGTCTAAGGATTATCGTCCCACCGCGCGAACCAAAGAAAAACGATGGTGAGCGGAGCGAAAAGGAGGTTAAACCAGCGAAGCACTCTGCGTTCACCGTTGATACGGTGACCACCGATGACGCGCAGCTCGATCTGTTGCGCAAGGAATCGAAAAAGCCCACTCTCACTTTTGCAATCCACCAGCTCACCATGCACTCGGTGAACCTGGATAATCCCGCGCCTTTCCATGCCACTCTGACGAACCCAAAACCCATTGGTGAGATTCACAGTGATGGTGATTTTGGGCCGTGGAATGCCGGGGAGCCCAGTCTCACGCCGGTTCGCGGCACGTTCACATTTTCCCACGCGGATTTGAACACGATAAAAGGCATTTCCGGGATCCTCAGTTCCGAGGGCAAGTACGACGGTGTGCTGGAACACATCGACGTCCAGGGCGCCACTACCACGCCGGATTTCTCGATCGACATCAGCGGGCATCCTGTCTCGCTGACCACGCAATACGACGCCTACGTCGATGGAAC
>JBGPTK010000204.1:0-7049 GCA_041490605.1 Terriglobia bacterium
CAGGGCGGCGGCCTGGAGGCATTCGAAACATTGGTGCGCCGGCACAGCCGGACTGTTTATCGCACGTTGATGGCAATTTTGGGCGACCCAGAGGGAGCACAAGACGCAATGCAAGATGTCTTCTTAAGCGCATTCAAAAACGTTGGCAGATTCCAAGGCCGCTCAAAGTTTTCCACCTGGCTGGTCAGCATCGCCCGGAATACCGCTCTGCAACGGCTGCGGGATCACAAGAATTTTGAAAGCCTGGATGATGGGCTATCCGAAGGACTGGACGAACTTGAAGAAAGAATAATATCCCACTATGATGTGGGATATGGGACGCTTACAAATAGCAGACAGAACGAGGAAGTGCAAGCAATGCGGCAAGCCGCTACAGCGGAAGAGATTCGACGGAAGGCTGGAGGACCGCTCGAATTTCCGGCGGCGTTTATTCTGCGACCGTCTGTGCATGGCATCTTTTCAGTTGAGCCCCTCCCCATCCAGTCATTTCTTGAAACGCTTTCGCAAGAAGAACTGCGAACAATGTGGCAGCGAGCATTCACTGGGGGTCCACCATGCAGACGAGGACCGCAGCAACAATCAGCCCGAGAATCTGGCAACCCTTTGCGCGACTTGCCACACGTCATTGCACTGGCAAAACGGCAAACGGCGCGCTCCCTTGTGTTACGTCTGCGGGAAACGTTCGATTGGCTGGGGATTGTGCGGGACACACCGAACACGGCTCAAGAGATATGGGAGTCCTTATCTCAGGCCGAAAAATACTGGGCATCGTTCGCAACTCTATTGGGACCTTTCCATTCCGAATGGCCAGACGTTCCCCGTGTTGCCAAAAGAATAACTTCTCGGGTGGACCGCCTTAGAGGGCTCGGGAACGCCATCATCCCGCAAATCGCGGAATGGATTGGAAAAAGGATCATAGAGGCTGAACGATGACCCTCCCGCGCCTGCACATCACGTTGATCCCGGGCCAGCGTTGCAGCTATTGCGGCTCGACGACCATTTTCCGCTTCGGGTGCGCTCGATGGTGGGCCTGATTCCGCTGTACGCCGTCGAAACGCTGGAGTCCGATGTGGTGGACATGCTTCCGGGATTCAAGCGCCGGATGCAGTGGTTCCTCGAGAATAAACCCGAGCTCCGTGACAATGTCCGCACGGCCAAGACGCCCGAAGGCGGAATGCGATACCTGCTTTCGATCGTGAACTGCGAACGCCTGCCCAAGGTGCTCCGCTACATGCTGGACGAATCGGAGTTCCTCTCCGAATTCGGGATTCGCGCGCTCTCCCGCGTTCACCAGGAGAAACCGTTCCTGCTGGAAGCGATGGGAATGCCGCACCGCGTGGATTATGAGCCGGCCGAATCTTCCACCGGCCTCTTCGGCGGCAATTCCAACTGGCGCGGCCCGATCTGGTTTCCGGTGAATTTTCTTTTGATCGAATCGCTGCAGAAATTCAACCATTTCCTGGGAAAGAATTTTCAAGTGGAGTTCCCCACGGGCTCCGGGCAGATGAAGGACCTGTGGGAAGTATCCGCCGAGCTTTCCCGGCGATTGACGCGGATTTTTCTGCCCGGTCAAAATGGCCGGCGCCCCGTCTTCGGCGACGCCGAGAAATTCCAGAGCGATCCGCACTGGCGCGACTACGTTTCGTTCCACGAATACTTTCACGGCGACACCGGAGCGGGAGTGGGCGCCAGCCATCAGACGGGCTGGACCGGCCTGGTCGCAAAATTGATCGAGCAGAGCGGAGTCTGATATGGGCACGATCATGATCACCTCCTCGAAGGCGGAAGCGATGAAACCACGACGACAGGCGCGGTCGCGCGAAGATGAGCCGGCTTCGCCGGTGCGTTTCGGCCGGGAAATCTGCGGCGATTTGTCCGCGGCGGAAAAACGCGAATGGCTGGTGACGAACGGAATCGGCGGCTACGCCTCCGGGACGGTGGCGCAGATGAATACGCGGCGCTACCACGGATTGCTGGTGGCGGCGCTGAATCCGCCGCTGGGCCGCACTGTTCTGGTTTCGAATTTTCAGGAAATCGCCGAGTACGATGGATGGCGCTATGAATTGGGCGCGAGCCGCTGGGCCGGCGGAAGCGTCGCTCCGGAAGGAAACCGTCTGATCGAAAGTTTCCGGCTGGAAGGCACCACTCCGGTGTGGACGATTGCGTGCGGCGACGCGCTGCTCGAAAAAAGAATCTGGATGGAGCAGGGTACAAACACCACGTATGTAGCTTATAAGCTACTGCGCGGCAGCTCTCCCCTGATGCTGGAAATAAAAGCGCTGGTGAATTATCGCGATTATCACTCGAGCACGCACGCCGGCGGCTGGCAAATGAACGTGCAGGCGGCGGAGCGGGGTCTGCGAATCCAGGCGTTTGATGGGGCCACTCCAATCTATTTGCTGAGCGACGGAGCGCAGGCTGAGGCGGCGCACGACTGGTATCAAAATTTCGATCTCGCTGCGGAGCGTTATCGCGGCCTCGACGACCGCGAGGATTGCCTGCACGCGGGGACGTTCCGCCTCACGCTTTCCCACGGGGACACCATCGCAATTGCCGTTTCCACCGAACCAACCGCCGAGCGAAATAGCGAAAAAGCCCACCAAAAGAGGGTTGCGCACGAGAAATCGATTCTGGCTCGCTGGGCTGCGGCAAATCCGGCGATTGCCGGCGAAGCGCCCGGATGGATTAGACAATTAGTGCTCGCCGCGGACCAGTTTGTGGTGAAAAGACCACACAACGACGACCCGGACGGAAAGTCGGTGATTGCCGGCTATCACTGGTTCGGCGACTGGGGACGCGACACCATGATCGCTCTTCCGGGATTAGCGCTCAGTACCGGGCGGCCCGAAATTGCGGCGCGCATTTTGCGAACGTTTGCGAAATTCGTGGACAAGGGCATGCTGCCGAATGTTTTCCCCGATGCGGGGCAGACTCCGGAATACAACACGGCCGATGCGACGCTATGGTATTTCGAAGCGGTGCGCCAGTACGTGGCCGCGACGAACGATTTGGAATTTCTGCAGGAAATATATCCGGTGCTGACGGACATCGTCGACTGGCACTTGCGGGGCACTCGCTTTCAGATTCACGCCGATCCAAATGACGGATTGCTTTTCGCGGGCGAGCCAGGAGTGCAGCTCACCTGGATGGACGCGAAGGTGGGCGATTGGGTGGTCACGCCGCGGATTGGAAAGCCAATCGAGATCAATGCGCTATGGTTGAACGCCGTCTGCTCGATGACGGAATTCGCGCGGCTTTTGAATCGTCCCACGGCGGGGCATGCCTGCCTTGCGAAACGGGCGCGTGCAGGATTTGCTCGTTTCTGGAACGAGGCCACGCAATGTTGTTTCGACGTGCTCGACGGGCCGAACGGGAACGACGCTTCGATCCGGCCGAACCAGCTCTTCGCGGTTTCGTTGCCGGAAAGTCCGCTCACGGAGGAACAGCAGCGGGCGGTGGTGGAGACTTGCGCGCGGCATCTGCTGACGTCGCATGGGCTGCGCAGTTTGTCGCCGGACGATGGGCAATATCGCGGGCACTATGGAGGCTCGTCACTCGAGCGCGACGGTTCGTATCATCAGGGAACGGTATGGGCGTGGCTGCTGGGGCCATTCGCGCTGGCGCACCTGCGCGTCTACAACAATCCGAAGCAGGCCGCGGAATTCCTCGAGCCGATCGCTCATCACCTGAAAACGCATGGATTGGGGAGCATCAGCGAAATTTTCGATGGGGACGCGCCGTTCACACCGCGCGGATGCATCGCCCAAGCCTGGTCGGTTGCCGAAGTGTTGCGCGCGTGGACGGCCACGGCGGCTGCCCGGAAAGAAATCAAGCGCGAGTCCGCCAAGGGTTGTATCGCCTTAGATCGCACGCGGGACTACAAATCCGAGGAGAAAAAAAGTGAAAGCAATCGCAGTGATACCCGGCAAGGCGAACAGCATCCATCTGCGGGAAGTGCCCAAGCCGCAAGTCGAGCAAATTCCGAACGGGCGCGGCGTGCTGGTGAAATTGACCCGCGTGGGAGTGGACGGCACGGACAAAGAAATTAACGCCGCCGAATATGGCGCGCCGCCGCCGGGCGATGATTACTTGATCCTGGGGCACGAGAGTTTTGGGCGGGTGGAAGCGGTGGGACCGAATGTCTGCGAATTCCAGCCGGGCGATTATGTGGTGGCATCCGTGCGGCGGCCAGGCTCGAGCCTCTACGACAAGATCGGCCTGCAGGACATGACCACGGACGACACTTATTTTGAGCGCGGAATTAATCTGCTGCACGGATATCTGGCGGAGTATTACGCGGATTCGGCGGAATATTTGGTGAAGGTGCCGAAAGGGCTGAGCCAGGTGGGAGTGCTGCTGGAACCGAGCAGCGTGGCGGAAAAGGCCATCGGGCAGGCTTATGAAGTGCAGCGCCGCCTGCGAGTTTGGAGGCCGAAGCGCGCCGCCGTGCTGGGCGCGGGAACGCTGGGCTTGCTGGCATCTGTATTTCTCCGGCAGCGTGGAATGCAAGTGACGACGTTCGGGCTCCAGCCGGCGCCCTATTTGAATTCCGATCTGCTTGCAGAAATTGGCGTGCGGTATGTCTCGACGAAAACGATGAGCCTGAAGGAAGCTTCGGCGAAACACGGCCCCTTTGATTTCATTCTGGAAGGAACGGGATTTTCGCCGCTGGTATTCGAGGCCATGGAAGTGCTCGCGAAAGACGGCGTGCTGGCCATGGTGAGCATTACCGGCGCAGACCGCAAGATTGAAATCCCGGCCGACCGCATCAACCAGGGATTTGTGCTGGGCAACAAGGTTGCGCTGGGCAGCGTGAACGCGAGCCGCGAAGATTTCGAGCGAGCGGTGCTCGATCTTTCCGAAGCGGAGCTGGCCTATCCCGGGTGGCTGGCCAAGCTGCTGACCCATCCGGTGAAAGGGCTGCCCAATTATGCCGAATTGATGGACACGCTGACGATGGCGAAGGGCGCGATCAAAGTGTTCTGCGAAGTGAACGGAGATCTGCGCTGAGCGTTTTCAGCGCGTGTTCCGGAAAACCTCATGGAGAAAACAAAACGGAAACAAATCTTGATCCTGGGCGGCGGATTTGCGGGACTTTCCGCCGCGAGGGAACTGGAAAAGACCCTCGCGAAGGATCCCGGACGGACACCTGATCCGCCTGTTCCAAAACTAGCGCCACGACGCTAGAGCGAATGAGCCCTTTCACACAATTCAGGGAAGAAAATTCAGTGCCCGGGGTGGGGGTCGAACCCACACGTCCCGTTAGGGACAGGGGATTTTAAGTCCCCCGCGTATGCCATTCCGCCACCCGGGCTTAGCCGCTGTAAAGTTATCCTACCAAATCGCGCACTGCAATGCCGCTGCTTTGGCGTGAGCATGCCGCTGTTTTGGGGTGAGCATGCCGGGGCATCGTTGACTTGCCTGGCAGCGCATCCTAAGATGTGCGCCTTATGGCGGACTCGCAATCGTTGATCGGACAGACTGTCTCGCACTACCGCATCGTCGAAAAACTTGGCGGCGGCGGTATGGGCGTGGTGTACAAAGCCGAGGATTCCCGCCTGGGCCGCTTCGTGGCGCTGAAGTTTCTCCCCGACGAGGTATCGAGTGATCCCCAGGCGCTCGAGCGATTTCGCCGCGAAGCCCGCTCGGCTTCGGCCCTGAACCATCCCAACATCTGCACGATTCACGACATCGGAGAATTCGAAGGCAAGGCGTTCATCGCCATGGAATATCTGGATGGCGTCACGCTGAAGCACAAGATCAATAACCGCCCCGTGGAGCTGGAGACGCTGCTCCCGCTGGCCATCGAGATTGCCGACGCCCTCGACGCCGCCCACGCGGAAGGCATCGTTCATCGCGACATCAAGCCGGCAAATATTTTTCTGACCCGGCGCGGCCACGCGAAGATCCTCGATTTCGGCCTGGCCAAGATGACGGCCGGCGACCGGAAGCCGGGCAGCGACGCCACGGTGACAGGCGTCGCGGACCAATATCTGACAAGCCCCGGTTCGGCCATGGGCACGGTCGCCTACATGTCTCCGGAGCAGGCGCGAGGAAAGGAACTCGATTCGCGCACCGACCTGTTTTCTTTCGGCGCGGTGCTTTACGAAGCCGCCACCGGCACACTGCCCTTCCGGGGAGACACGACCGCCGTCTTGTTCGAATCCATTTTGCACAAAGCGCCGGTTGCGCCCGTTCGACTGAATCCGGATCTTCCCCCCGAGCTGGAACACATCATCAACAAGGCGCTCGAGAAGGACCGCGAGCTGCGCTACCAGCACGCCGCCGACATCCGCGCCGATCTGAAGCGGCTGAAGCGCACGACGGATTCCGGAATTACCGCGGCAGCGAATGCGGCCGAGGAGGATACGGATACAGAAGCGGAGGCGCCGGGGGCAATCGCGCAAGACCGGAAGTCCTCCAGCAAGGTGCAGAAAGCTGCGTCCGGTTCGGTAAAGACGGCTTCGGTGAATCCCGATCCGGTGGAAGTTGTCGCGGAGAAGCAGCCATCCAAGATTCCCTGGAAATTTGTGATTCCCGCCGCCATGGTGGTTGTCGCGATTGTTGCCGTCGGGCTGTACATGCGTTCGCGTTCGACAGGCCTTGCCGAAACCGACTCGATCGTGCTTGCCGAATTCGCGAACACGACGGGCGATCCTGTGTTCGACGAAACATTGAAGCAAGCTCTGACAGTGGACCTGGAACAATCGCCGTTCCTTCGCGTGGTCCCGCAGGCGCGCGTGCGGGAAGCGCTCGGTTTCATGGGACGCTCCGCGGACGAGCGCCTAACCAGTGATCTGGCGAGGGAGCTTTGCCTGCGCGTGGGCAGCAAGGCCACGCTGGCGGGCTCGATCGCCAATTTGGGCTCGCAATACATCGTCACATTGAACGCGATCAACTGCCAAACAGGCGATTCGCTTGCGCGGCAGCAGGCCGAAGCATCGAGCAAGGAACAGGTGCTCGGCGCGCTGGGTTCCGCTGTTTCGAAAATGCGCGGCCAGCTCGGCGAATCGCTCGCTTCCGTTAAAAAGTTCGATGTGCCCATCGAA
>JBGPTK010000205.1:0-6903 GCA_041490605.1 Terriglobia bacterium
GGGACTTTCCCTGCGAAAGCGTTTCTGCCGGTCATTCAATTTCGAGCTGCAAGCCGCCGCAACCGACAATGGATTAAATATCTCGCTGAGCGAGCAGCATAGTTTTCCGCTTGCGGACGTTTTTCATTTTTTGCATCCCACATCCGTGCAGCCATTGCTGGAGCAAGCGGTTCTGGCAGCGCCCATGTTCACCACACGCTGGCGCTGGGCAGCCGGGCGGGCGCTGGCTTTGCTGCGCTTCCAGGGCGGGAAGAAAGTGCCTCCGCAGATTCAGCGCATGCGGTCGGATGATCTGTTGGCGGCGGTGTTCCCGGAAGCGGCGGCCTGCCAGGAAAATATTGAAGGCGACATTTCGATTCCCGATCACCCGCTGGTGCGCGAGGCGATGAAAGATGCGCTGACCGAAGCGATGGATATTGACGGCCTGAAGGAACTGCTGACAGCGATGGGTGAGGGGAAAATCCAATGCATTGCGGTGGATACTCCGGTGCCGTCGGCATTTTCGCATGAAATTTTGAATGCGAATCCTTATGCGTATCTGGATGACGCGCCTTTGGAGGAACGGCGGGCACGCGCGGTGGAAATGCGGCGCATGCTGCCGGAATCGGTGCTTTCCGAAGTTGGCCGGCTGGATCCGGCGGCGATCGCGGAAGTGCGCGAAGAGGCATGGCCCGATGTGCGCGATGCCGATGAATTGCACGACGCGCTGGAGACTCTGATCGCTTTGCCCGAACCGGGCGATGCGGCGTTTGCTTCGCTGCGAATGGATGGCTGGAGAAACTATTTTCTGGAACTTGCTTCCGGCCGCAGGGCCGGACGGGCCGTGGCGGAGGGCCACGCTTACTGGGTAGCTACGGAAAAAGTGAAAACGTTCGCTTCCGTCTATTCAACGGCGCAATTTGACACTCTGCTGCCGGAAGTGGAATCGGTCGAGCCATCGCGCGAGGATGGTTTGCTCGCCCTGCTGAATGGGTGGATGGCTCACAGCGGGCCAGTGGCGGCTCGCGGGCTGGCCGAATTCCTGGGAATCGCCGAGGCGGACGCGGATAAGACGCTTTTGAGAATGGAAGCTGCCGGCACGGTGTTGCGTGGCAATTTCACGGACTCGCGTACGGTGATTGAGTGGTGTGCACGACAGCGGTTAGCACGGATACACCGGCTCACCGTGGGAAGGTTGCGCAGCGAAATTCAGCCCGTCAACGCGGCACAATTCATGCGCTGGCTGCTGCGGTGGCAGCATGTTACACAGGGAACACAGACCTTTGGTGATCGCGGCACGATGGAAGTGCTCCAGCAGCTCCAGGGTTACGAAGCGCCCGCGACAGCCTGGGAGCGGCACATACTGCCCAGCCGCATTGTGAATTATGATCCAAAAGTTCTGGATCAACTTTGCCTGACGGGAGCGGTGGGATGGGGACGGCTTTCGCCGCATCCTGCGACCCTGGAAGCGATGAGTGAGGGTGGACGGCGCGTGATTCCTACTAGCTCCGCGCCGATTGCATTTTTTGTGCGTGAGGATGCCGACTGGATGATTTCGCGGCACGCTGATGCTGACCAAGGCGAACCGCACGGCTTAAGCCAAAATGCGCGCGATACCTTGAAATTTCTGCGACAGCGCGGCGCGTCATTTTTTGCGGACATTGTGCGCGGCGCAGGCAAATTGAAATCGGAAGTGGAAACCGCTTTGTGGGAACTTGTGGCTGCGGGGATGATCACGGCGGATGGATTCGATAATTTGCGCGCGCTGATCGACCCGAAGAGGCGTTCCGGACACGGAAGCGGACGAACCATGCGGCCGCGGCATAGTGCGGGACGCTGGTCGTTGCTGTATGCCGACGGAGAAACAGATCGGGCGAAGATGCTGGAGGCTACTTGCTCGATGCTGCTGCGTCGTTATGGCGTGGTGTTCCGCGAGATTTTGGCACGCGAAAGCATCGTGCCGCGATGGCGTGAAATTCTGATCACGCTGCGCCGCTTGGAGGACCGGGGAGAGATTCGCGGGGGAAGATTTGTGAGCGGATTCCTGGGCGAGCAATTTGCATTGCCGGTGGCCGTGGAATCCTTACGCGCCATGCGCAGGCAGGAACCGGTCGGCGAGACGGTTACGATTTCGGCAGCGGATCCGCTGAACCTTGCGGGGATATTGGCGCCGGGGGATCGAGTGCCGGCCATTTCCAATCGAGTGGTGACTCTGCGCGATGGAATTCCTGTTGAGGCCGTGGAGGCGATCACCCGGTTCGAACAAATGGCGGTTGGGCACTGATCGCAAGCTGTTCCATAGATGACAGCGAGAGCTTCAGGGGCTTCCCGACAAAAGTCGCCGGGACGCCCCGATGAAAGACATCGGGGTATACTCCAAGCGCGAAAGCCGGGTGGTGGGTCAGTTTTCAATAACCCCACTGATCGGCAATTGACAAGGGTTAACGGAAGCCAGATCTAGTTTGGCGAGCGCCCTTGAAAGAAACGGGAAAATAGTTCGACGAAAGTCCACAGAATCAATCCAAGTCCCACATAGATCGCAGCATTCAGAAGAAGTGAAACCGCAATTATGATCGCTGAGGGAAGGGCTGCGCTCGAATCGCCCTCGGCGTCAGTGACCACGAGGGCCAAGACTTCCGCTACAAGTTCGGCGGGCCAGAACAACGCAGCAACAACTGCGAACCTGTGTTGAGCTGGGCATATCTTTGGTTCTTGAAAAGGGTTCCACTCTGGGGGATTGGGCATGAACAGGCCAACAAGCAAGATGAGGAGCGGGATCATGGCACCCGCTATTGCCCACGACCACAAATATTTCTTCTTCAGTTTGGTCACGGCTTAGGGAGTGCATGCTACCACGGCCTGCGAGAACCCAGCGGCGTTGGACGCGCTGGCGGTCGAAGCGATTTAGCGGGTGGTTGGCCCTGAGCAAGCCGGATCACCGTTTACCATTGGCCGGTGTCCCGACTATTCAGGCACATCTCGAAAAAAAGTAGATTCGTCGAACTTTTTCCGCCAATATCAGGCGAGAGGATAGCGATGACGCTGGATATTCGCTACGCGCTTCGGGTGCTTCGGAAGTCTCCCGCGTTCACGGTCGTAGCGCTGCTCACTCTGATGCTAGGCATTGGGGCAAACGTGGTCGTCTTCGGAGTGTTGAATGCGGTGCTGCTGCAGCCTCTGGATGTGAGCGACCCACAGAACCTGTATCAGCTTCGCCACGGGCCGTGGGCAAGCGGACGGCTGCTGACTACGTCGTATCCCGCGTTTGAGGATTTTCGCCAGCGAAACACCACTTTCAACGGGATGGCCGCGATTTATGGATATTCCGAAGCGGTACTGATCTGGCGTAATGCGGCGATGAAAATCCACGGCGATGAGGTCACCGGCAATTATTTCGATCTTCTGGGGGTGCAGCCCGAGGTAGGAAGGTTCTTCCACCCGGCCGACGAGCGTGGCCCGAATTCAGCGCCATATCTGGTATTGAGCGATCAGCTTTGGCGAAGCGCGTTTCACGCTGATCGGGACGTAGTCGGGACGGTCGTGGAGTTCAACAAACATCCGTTCACGGTGGTAGGCGTGGCACCGGCGAAGTTCCACGGCACGGAGCGGTTTGTGTGGCCGGACTACTGGATGCCAATGGCGAACGAGGAACAGGTGGAGGGGGAGGACTACCTAAATGACCGGGCATCGCGTGTCACGGTGATTGGCCGGCTTAAGCCGGGCGTGACTCCGCAGCAGGCGACGGAAAATCTGAATGTGATTGCGGCCGAACTGGCAAAGGAGTATCCGAAGACCGACAAGGGAGTGTCGTTCCGGCTCATCCATCCGGGACTCCTCGGGGACGACGGTGACGTCATTCGCGGATTCCTTTACAGCGTTACCCTGCTGGCGCTGCTGGTGCTGGCTGCGGCATGCGCGAACCTGGCAACTCTGTTTGCCGCACGCGCCGCGGATCGCAGCCGGGAACTGGCGCTCCGTGTGGCCCTTGGGTCGAGCCGGTGGCGGATGGTGCGGCAACTGCTGACTGAGGCGGTGATCGTATCGCTGATGGGTGGAGCAGCGGGGCTGGTGACCGCGGACCTACTGCTGGGTATGCTGAACCAATGGCATCTCCCATATGGCGGGCATCTGGCAGTAAGCTTGGATGTGCGCGTGTACCTGGCAGGTGTGGTGTTGACACTGGGAAGCGCGCTGCTGTTCGGAATAGTTCCAGCGCGGCAGGCGTGGCAGAGCAGTCCGTTGCAGATGATGAAGAACGGACCGGTGGATTTAAGGCACCTGCGACGGTTTGCCATGCACGACCTTTTGCTAGGCGCACAAATTGCAATCTGCACGCTGCTGGTAACGGCCTCACTGGTGGCGGTGCGCGGGATGGTTCGGACTCTGCACGCTCCCCTGGGCATCCAGCCGCAGGGCGTGATGCTGGCCAATATGGACTTGAGCGATGTGGAACAGGGCGGAGATCTGGCGCTCCAGAAAAAAATGATTGAGGCGGCGCGGAGCGTCCCCGGTGTGACGGCGGCGGGTGCGGTGAAACCCGTCCCGATGAGCAGTTGGATGCGTGACATTCCAATTTACCGGCCGGGAACGGTCGGGTTCAGGATGGACAATTATGTACTGGCAACGTACGCGTATCGGATGTCGCCGGGATATCTTGAGGCTGCCGGCACTCGGCTACTGAGCGGGCGGGATGTCTCATGGCAGGACACCGCAAAGACGCCGTATGTGGCGATCGTGAACCAAACTTTCGCGCGGAAGATGTGGGGCGAAACGCCGGCGATCGGGCAGCGCTTTTTTCTGTGGGCCAAGTTGACGGAGGTGGTGGGCGTGGTGGAGAACGGAAAATACCACGACCTGGCAGAGTCGCCGCAGTCCGCCGTGTATGTGCCGTTGTCGCAGAGCGAGGACAGCGAAGCAGTTTTCGTGGTGAGGTCGCCGCGGGCGCCGAACGAGATGGCGGCGGAGCTGCAACGCACTCTGAGCGGCTTCGAGCCGAATGTGCCCATCATAGTGCAGAGCTGGCCCGACGCGCTGGCGAGTGTGCTATTCCCGGCACGGGCGGCGACAGTGGCGCTGGGCGTCATGGGCCTGCTGGCGGCGATGTTGGCTGTGACCGGCATCTTCGGCACGGCGGCCTACGGCGTGAGCCGACGGATGAAGGAGCTGGGCATTCGCGTAGCGCTGGGCGCGGGGAGACGTCAGGTGATGAGCGCGGCAGTGGGACGGCCCATGGTGCTGCTTGGGGTGGGATCGGCGGTGGGGCTGCTGTCGGGCGTCTTTGCCAGCCGTTTGCTGGAACAGATTGTGTATCAGGCGAATCCGCGGGATCCCGTAGTCCTGGGCGGCGCGGTGCTGACCATGGCCCTGCTAGGCATTGCAGCGTCCGCCATTCCAGCCCGGCGAGCGCTGACCGTCGATCCATCCAAACTTATGCGGGAAGAGTGAAGCACGTGGAGCGCAAGGCCGGCAGCTCCGCAAAATTCTGTCGGGCCGCCATTCTAATTCCACTCAGCCAGTACCGATCCAGGCAGGAGAAGTCTCTACAAACACGGTTATCGGACATGTGAAATCAAAGTCAGGCAGATGTCCGGTAACCTGACTAATCGGGAGTTGAGAGTGGGTGTAGAGTGAAACAAGCGAGGTTCCCCGGCGGTGGGAATGATAAAGAAACAATCGGTGGTGGCACTTGCCCTGCTCCTGCTGATTCCCTTGGTCTCGGCGCTGGGGGGAATGGTGTTCAGCCTGATCAATCCCGAAATTGCGGCAGGTCATCCGAACTATGTACGCAACTACCACCTACTCAGCCTGCTGAGGAGCCTGTCTTTGTGGGCATCTGGCGCGGGTGTGGCCGTCATGTGGCTGCTTGTGTGCTTTCTGGTGATCCGCTCCAAGAAGCAATCCCAGCTATGGCTGTTTCTGGCGGCATTGGGGCCCTTCGGGTTCGCCGTCCTGGCGATGCTGAACGACCGGGCGCCTGTGGAGAGAGACTTTTATGCTCGGTTCGTGCGCAACCTGAACGGGTTTGTGCGCGCCGGGTACGAACTTTGCACCTTTGTGATCGTATGCGTGCTGGCCTATGAGGGCATGGTTCTCAAGCGCACACTGATGATCAGGTATGAGGCCGCCACCACTGGAATTTCGGCCGCGCAAATCATTGATCGCCAGAACGCTTCGGCTGGAATGTGGGCGTTTGCCGAGGGGATGGAGGTGATGTACCTGGTGGTTCTTCTCTACCTGCTTTGGCCTATCGTCTTTAACAGCGTGGGTCGTGTGGCAGCGATTATGGCATTGCCCAAGGCACGCTGAGCCTCGATTTCAAACCGCCTGCGCCTAAGTCCCGATAACGCGCTGATCGGAAACTAACCCACTACCGACAGCCCGCTTCTCTTGCAACTGCGAATGTCGGAGCTTCCCGATCACAGGCATCGGGACGCAAACCACGCGGATGCTCCGACCCCCTAAAAACCATTCACTTCAGCGAGAGGTAGGCGTAACGGAGGACGAAGAGCGCGGTGAGAATCCAGATTAGCGGGCTGATTTCGCGGTATTTTCCGGAACCGAGTTTGACCAGCGCGTAAGCGATTAGGCCCAGGCTCAATCCCGTGGCCACACTGAATGTGAATGGAATCGCCACCAGGGTGAGAAAAGCCGGGAAGGCTTCGCTGAAGTCTTTCCACTCGACGCGCGCCACGGAACTGCACATTAGCGCGCCGACCAGAATCAACGCGGGCGCCGTGGCGTACAGAGGAATGGCGCCGACCAGCGGCGAGAAAAACAAGGCCACTAGGAAAAGCGCAGCGATCAATACATTTCCCAGGCCGGTGCGCGCGCCTGCCGCCACTCCGGCGGCGCTTTCGATATAGCTGGTGACGGTGGAAGTTCCCACCGTGGCGCCAAAGACCGTGCCCACCGCATCGGCAAGCA
>JBGPTK010000206.1:0-6902 GCA_041490605.1 Terriglobia bacterium
ACGGGATTCACTTTGCCCGGCATGATGGAAGAACCCGGCTGGAGCGTGGGGAGCGAGATTTCCGCGAGGCCGGTGTTGGGTCCGCTGGAGAGCAATCGCAGATCGTTGGTGATACGGATGAGTTCGAGCGCCAAATTGCGAAGCGAGGAAGAAGCCACCGACATCGCCAGGTTCGATTGCATGGTGTAACGCAGGTCGCCGGTGGCGATTAATTTCTGCGCGGAAATCTTGCTGAGAATTTGGACGACCAGCTTTTGATATTTGGGATGGGTGTTCACTCCCGTTCCGACGGCCGATCCGCCCAGGCCGACTTCACGCAGAAAATCTTGAGCCTGACGAATCACGACGCCGCAGCGCATGAGCGCGGTTGCGTAGGCGGCAAACTCCTGGCCCAGGCGGATGGGCACGGCGTCCATCATGTGCGTGCGGCCGGATTTTAAAATGTGATCGAACGCTTTGGCCTTGCGCGCGAAGGATCGCGAGAGTTCTTCCAGGGCGGCGATGACGTCGTCGAAAATTAAGATAGAGGCGAGACGCATGGCGGTGGGGAAGACGTCGTTCGTCGATTGGCCGAAATTTACATGATCGTTTGGGTGAACCGCTTCGTACTCGCCGCGCTTGTTGCCGAGAAATTCGAGCGCGCGATTCGCGATCACTTCGTTGGCGTTCATGTGGAAGGAGACGCCGGCGCCGGCCTGGTAAACGTCCACTACGAATTCGTCGTCGAGCTTGCCTTGAATCACTTCGTCGGCAGCTTTCGCGATCGCCCACGCGCGCTTTGCATCGAGCAGCTTGAGCTTGCGATTCGCCAGCGCCGCGGCCTTTTTAATCATGCCGATCGCGCGGATCAGCGTTCGATGCGCCCGCGCGCCGCTGATGGGATAATTTTCCGCCGCCCGCTGAGTTTGAATGCCGTAATACGCTTCGCCCGGGACTTCTCGTTCTCCTAAAGAATCTTTTTCGATTCGTGCTTTCATTTCTCTCGCTCCGTCGGCAAAAGATTCGCGGATATTTCGTGGCCTGAGTTGCGGTCGGGTCGGTACGAAGTGTCCGGTTGTTCCGAGTAAGGCTGATGATTCGCTGAAATCTTCGCGCCAGTTCAGTCTAAGACAGCAGCCCCAGAATATCACGGAGATTCACGCGGGCGGCATCGCGCACGAATTCATTCAGCGGACATAGATACTCGAATCGCTGCTCCTACCAACTCCGTACCGCGCGACTGCTGTGTAATCCGTCCATATGGCCCCGCCTCGATCAGAGCAGCACGAAAATCGCGTGAGCATCCTATTCTCAATCCTAGTTCCGATAAGTTATAGGATATTTTCTCAGGCGGAGATTTTGAGGGGCGAGATGGTGCGCGAGCTAGGCGAGTGAGTCTGCAGAGAGATTGAGGAAAGGAGGCCATTCGCGATGGGAGGCAGCGGTGCAGATTGCGGGGAAAGTGGGACGCAGGGTTCACTGGGATGTCGGGGAGGAGTTGAAGCGCTACGGGCACTGCAAATTGCGAATTAGATGAGAGCAGAGCAGGAAAAGAGTGGGTTGGATGGTGGATAGAGGAAGCAATTGAGGGCGCGACAAAGTCAGGAGAGATAGGGGAAGCGCTCTGCAGAGATTCAGAGTGCCTGAGATTGCAAACTGCGAGTGGCTCCGAGGGCGAAGTTGAAAACGAAGTTGTAATCGAATTTGGGAACGAAGTTGAAAATGAAGTCGCAATCGAATTTGAGAACGAAGTTGAGAACGATGTTTTGGCAAATTTGTAAACGAAGTTGGGATCGAATGCGAGCGCGAGGTTTATGGCGAAGTTTAAGAGAGAGGTGGGAACGAAGGGGAGAAAGATGCTGGGAACAAAGTTGGGAATGACAGTTAAACCGAATTTGAGCAGCAAGCTGAAAGCGAAGTTGAGAAGGAAAATGAGTCGAAGTTGAAAGCAAACTTGTAAACGAAGCCAGGAAGGAAGCTGAAAACGAATTGGAGGGCGAAGTTGGAAGCTAGGCTGAAAGCGAAGTTGGGAACGAAGTCGCGAAGGTGGTCGAAGAGGAAGTTGAGAAGGAAGTTGAGAGCGAGGCCCGCGGGAACCGGAATAGGGGCAGGAACAGGGAATAGGGAGCAGGAACAGAGAGCTAGAAGCAGGAACAGTAAACAAGACGCAGGGAGTGGGAAGTTGAAGAAATCAGCTTCCGATGGTGTGAATGCGGACAGCTGAAGGCTTGCGAGTGGAGATCCCCTATGTCACGGGCCAAGCAAGGGCGCGAATCACGGTTGAACTGTTGGAAACGGCACTCGTGGGGCGTCATTTATCACGAGACATCAGCGGACATCACGAGATAGCAGAGGACTCTTCTGTCGGCAAGGGTGGGCGAGTGGTCTTGCGCTCGAGGAAGAACGGCAGGGAAGGAAGGAATTATCGGCCCGAACCCGAGGCCTTGCGGGAGAGCGGCGAATGCGTCGAGAGAAAACGCTTTCCAGGCGCGATGCCCAAGCGCGGGGGGATCGGACGTTTCACGACGCTTGGGGACAGTCCGAGGGATGTTGGCGGCCGGCTCTCGGAAATTGCAGCGAATTCGGGAACGGCTTGGGGAAAGGTGACCACCGAATGGGACTGAGTGCGGCGATTTTCAAGAACCCAGCGAGCGAGCCGGGCTTCGACTTCGGCTTCGATCCATTCCTCCATCACTTCGCGAAGCTCTTTACGCAGATTCGCGATCTGATTCATTCGAGCGAGTTCGAAGGATTCGAGCGAAATTTTGGAAGCGCCAGCAAGGTACTCGACTGGAGGCTTGGCTGATTGCACGAGAGACTCCCGCGTTGAGATACAGGGATAGAAGCCATTTTCAAGAGAGAAGCTTTTGCGATTCGAAAGGTAGCATGGGTGTAAGAACAAGCAATAGTACCACGGTACTAGTTACTGTTCAGTATCTACGCCCCCAGGGCGATCCAATTTGCCGCTTCAACTTTGGATTGCAGGGGTTAGGCGTACTCGACGCCTCTCAGCCCGGCGCTGCCGCCATTGCGGGCGGACCGTTCGCTGCGAGACGCGCTTAAACTTGGCGCACAGGAGGCAAGCATGGCAGCGTCGGCCCGGACCCGGAATCATCCTCAGCAAATCCGGCGGCGATACAAGCGAAATTACATGCGCGATTGGCGCGCGCGTCCGGAGAATTGCGAGCGTGGGCGAGGGGCTCCTCACCGGGCCTACGCCAATCAGAAACTGCAACAAGCCGGGGAGTCCGTTCAACAAATGTGCGGGTTTTGCCGCCTGCGAGTGTCAATCGAAAAAGTCGTCCGGCTGCGGCCCATTGCGATTGGTTATGTGGAGATGCGCGTACCGTACTGCGGGCAGTGTTAGGAGCTTTGGAGAATTCCGGCTCGCATTCAAGCGGCCTCTCTTGCAAGCGGAGCCGCTGGGCGCAATCAGGGGGCTGCAGCGTGGATGCGAATCGAGAAATTCATAATCGGCGTGGAGTTGGAAGGGGGGCAGTTTTCGCTTCTCAACTGCCAACAAGCGACCAGTAGCAGCAAATAGCCATTCTCGAGCTATGCGAGCGAAAAATTTCAATACGGGGCTGCGCGGCGTGCTGTTCGACGCGAAGCACCACCAACAGATGGGCCAGGCGGTTTGGCTCTACGGCTGGCTGGTGCTGCGGCAAACGCGGCAAGAGGGCACGATGGGCCTGGTGCTCGGCGGGCACCCGGTGAGCTATCGCGAAATTGAAGAAGAAACCGGCTTCGCGCGCAAGACGCTGGAACGCTGGATGAGCGTCCTCCGGCGAGAGGGTTACATCGTGACGCAATCCGCGACAACAGGCGTAATCGTGCGGATTACCAAGGCAAAGAAATGGGCCGCGCAGCCAACCGAACAAATTGCGATGCCATTCGCTGACAGGATTGAGACGTCCTCACAGTTGCCGCTCGAAGATGCTGCAGCACGGGCCGGCAACCGGCAAGCAGAAACGCCGGCCCCTAATCCACCGGCAGTCAGGAACAAGTTTCCAACACCCGCAGAACCGCGGGCGGTACCCCTTAAATTTGAGGAGCCCCAGCGCAAATTTGCGGATGGGTCTCCTCAATTTTGTGCCTCGGTTGGCACGCAAGTGTCGGAAAAGGCGGCGGATACCCGCGGGATTGGTAGTGGATATATAGTTCGAGGAAATAGAAGGATCTACCGCTCACAACCTGGGGATGAAAATGCACAACCCCAAAACAAAACACATCCTACGCAAGAAGCAGAGAAATCGCCGCAGGTTCGAGAAGTGTCCGGGACTGCGCAGACATTTGGACGAGGGTGGGGAAGAGACGAGGCGCTGCGACGCGAACTCAACGTTGGAGCAGGGCCCGAGTGTCGAAGGAGGGAAAAGTGAATCCGCTGCGGCAGAAAAACCAGAAGAGCGGCGCGCACGAATGTGAGTCCGTGGCGCGGCGAAACAGGAATGCTTCCTTCCAAAACGCGGACGAAGCACAGCAAGCGCCGCGTCATCGCACCTCGCGCGGCTTGTGGCTCGGATGGAGGGTGGACCTTCCACGAGGCAGACACATTCCTTTGGGCTACGGGCTCGCGTGGGTGGATATGTCCCGGTGGGTAGCGGTATGCGTTCCGTGGCCGCTCAATTTGATTGCTCGCTGGTGGCGAGCAGGAAACTGGCGGGTGCGGCGTGTTGCTCGTGCGCTCGCTGGACTGGGAATCGATGCGCAGTTCGTCGCTGACTCGCAGCGCATCTATCGCGAGGAACAGGCTCTCGCCGAACAGTACGCGGCGGGCTATCTCTCCGGTTGGGAGGAATGTTTCGACGCATGTCTCGAGGCGGTGCAAGAAGAGCTGGGGACGCCTCGCCGCCGGCATCGGACCGCACCGCAGCGCGCGTCACGCACCGCTCACGATTCGGATCGGGGCGCCGCAAGCAAGTCGACGTGCGGCACGGCGGATGAAAACACAGACGCTGCAACAATCATCGACCGGCTGAAAGTGAATTGACGAGCAGCCATTTTTGCCGGCTGCTGGCTGGCTGAATACCGGTCGTAAGCGGTGGAATCACGCAGTTTCGAGCAGGCATGATGCAGGAGGCGGCGCAAATTAAAATCCATGATGCGGCAATATCCACCAGCGGCTCTGTCAACTTTTTCCACCGGCAACTTTCAGCCATCTCTGTCGATTGTAAATTCAGGGCTATCGACATTTTGAATTCCTGGGGGCGCGATGCGATCGGAAGAAGTTTTCGATATTTGCCTGGAGCGGTTTCGCGGTTTGCGCGGGTGGCTGGACGGGCGCATTCGCGCGGTGGACATGACGGTGCCGGGAGCCGCCGGCTATCAATGGCGGCCGGAACGAGCGCGGGCACAGGAATTCGTGGCGGATTTTGAGATTGCAGGGTTGCGGGCGCTGGCGCGGCCGGTTTGGGCGGGGCGGCGCCGCCTGTTCAGCGTTTATTATCTGCGCGGAATCGAGTATCGCCGCGCGATCGCGGTGCTCGGAGTGCCCTCCGGCACCTTCGATTACTGGGCGGCGCAGATCAAGCGGGCCGTCGGCCGCGAATTCGAGCGCGCCGGCCTTTTCCCGCCGTGGCGCTATTTCAATTTGCATTCGTAGCGGTAGCGCTGAAGCTCGCGGGGAGGCAAAACATTGCGGAGAAAATTCGCTCGCTCGCGGCGTTCGCCAGACCTGCTCGGTATTCCAGATAAAACAATTGCCCGTGGCGCCAGCGGCGGCGGATTGCGCTAGAATAAAGCCCTCATCTCTGAATCCACAGGCCTTGGGGGAGAGTAGTGCAGAAACCGGCGGTACCGGCGAACGAAGCGGAGCGACTCGAAGCGCTGCGGCGCTACCGCATCCTGGATACGCCGCCGGAGCCTGCCTTCGACGACCTGACGCGCCTGGCCGCGCAAATCTGCGGCACTCCCATCGCACTTGTCAGCCTGGTGGACGCCAACCGGCAATGGTTTAAATCGGAATTCGGGTTCCAGGAGCATCTCGCCTCGCCCGCGCATGAAACGGAGCGTGAAATATCGTTTTGCGGCCACGCGATCACGCAGCCGGGAATGATGGTGATCCCAGACGCGCTGGCCGACGAGCGCTTTGTCGATAACCCGCTGGTCACCGAAAATCCTCACATTCGCTTCTATGCCGGCGCGCCGCTGGTTACACCCGACGGTCATGCCGTGGGAACACTTTGCGTCATCGATCTTGTCCCGCGCGATTTGAAGCCCCAGCAACGCGAGGCGCTCGAGGCGCTCAGCCACCTGGTGGTCTCGCAAATGGAGCTGCGGCGCCACTTGCATGTGCTGGCCACCGCCATCACCGAGCGCAAGCGCGCCGAAGAGGAGCTCGAGCATCTGTTCACGCTTTCGCTCGATCTGCTGTGTCTGGCCGATTTCGACGGCAATTTCCGGCGGCTCAATCCCGCGTGGGCGGAACTGTTGGGCTACGGCATGGACGAACTTCTCGGCCGTCCGTATTTCGATTTTGTCCATCCGGGTGACCTGGCAGCGACACTGGCTGAAGCGGAAAAATTAAATACCGGCGTGCGCTCCGTTCTTTTCGAAAATCGCTACCGCTGCAAGGATGGCACCTACAAATGGCTGCTGTGGAATGCCACGCCCTGGACCGAAGAAAAAATGATTTTCGCGGTGGCGCGCGATATCACCGAGCGGAAGCGGGCGGAGAAGCGCATTGCCGCCGGATACGCCGTCACGGCGGTGCTGGCCGACGCCATGTCCCTCAACGAAGCGTCGACGCGCATCCTGGAGGCGGTGTGCAACAGCCTGGATTGGGTGATGGGCGCGATCTGGCGCGTCGATCCCTCCGCGAATGTGCTTCGGTGCGTCGAAATGTGGCACAAGCCGCACGTTTCGCTGCCCAAATTCGAAGAGGCCACGCGCTCCGGCGCGTTTCCACGAGGCATCGGACTTCC
>JBGPTK010000207.1:0-6886 GCA_041490605.1 Terriglobia bacterium
AAGCGCCGCAGCACGCGCATCGTGCAGGCTGTGCCGATCACGGTTGTCGGCGTGGACGCGCTCGGCCAGCCCTTCAAGGAACGCACTTCTTCCCTGATCATTAGCTGCCACGGCTGCAAATACCAGTCCAAGCATTACGTCCCCAAAAATGCGCAAGTCACGCTCGAGATACCGCGTCCGGAAGCAGAGCTGCCCAATCGATCGGTGCGTGGGCGCATCATCTGGGTGCAGCGGCCACGAACGGTTCGCGAACTCTTCCAAATCGGCATCGAATTCCAATCGCCCGGCAATGTCTGGGGCATCGCCTTTCCTCCCGCGGATTGGCTCCGAGTCCCCGACGATCTGGCGCCGGTTATTCCCTCGCCCGCGGCTGAGCATTCGGAACGCGCTGCGTCGCCGCCTCCCCAATCGTTCCCGGCGGCGGAATCTCTTGCCTCGAACAAAATTCGCTTGGTCCCTGAAGACTTCTCCACCACTCCCGCGCAACTTTCCATGACTTTTGCGCGCCAGATGGCGCGGATGCTGGCGGACGCCAAGCAAGGTTTGCACCAGACCATTCAAGAGAGTGCCAGCGCCGCTATTGAAGAAGCCTCGCGCGGCGTGCACCTGCAGATCGAAGCGCAGATCCGCCAGACGATTGATAAGGCCGTGCAGTCGGCGCTCGCGCAAGTGGAAGCCCATGCTTCCGGGCGCGCCGCCGAACTTACGGCTCACTCGCGGCCTGCCGATGTCAACGAGCCCAGCCCGGAATGGCTTCGTGCCGCCGAACACAACCTCAGAACCATCGCCAATCAAGTGACCGCGCAATTGTCGGAAGTCACGGAAGCTCAGCGCGCGGCGCTCAGCGTCCATGCCGAACGAATCGTCGAGCAGGCGCGCCATCAGGCGAACGGATTATTTGGCCGCATCGAAGCCGATGCTGGCGCGGCCCAGGAACATTTGGCCCAAAGCCGCCGGGAAATCGAAGCCGCCGCCACGTCCATTCGATCCGAGGGCGCCCAAGGCCTGGCCGCGTTTCGCGAGGAACTCGCTCAGCAACTTTCGCGGGCAAAAGGCTCGATCGAAGAGCTAAATGCGGCTCGCACACGTGCCGAGGTTACGGCTTCGCAGATCAGCAATTCCGCCGAATCCATCGTCGCCGAAGCGGAGCGCCACCTCGACCAGTTCTTGCATGACCGTAATTCGCATCTGCAACAACGAGCGCAGGAATTGATCACGGAGCGCGTTCGCGAGATGCAGCCGGCTCTCGAGAACATGGCGCAAAATGTGATCGGCCGCCTGGCGGAGAATGCCCGGCAACAGCTCGCGCCGCAAATCGAGCTGGCTCAAAAGCTCTCCTCTGAATTGAGCGCCGGCCGGCAGACCGCGGAACAATTGATCGCCGCGATTCACCTGCGTCTCACGGAAGCTGCCGATCAAACCTTGCTCGAATCCCGCCAGCGCCTGCAGCAGCAAATGGCTGATTTCCCTGTCGAAATCGAAGCGGCTTGCCGCGCTTCCGTTTCCAGGGCGGCGGAAGAAATCGACGCGAAGAGCAACGAAGTCACCCACACCACTTTCGAATCGCTCTACAAGTCGTCCGAGTGGTATCAGAAAAAAGCGCAGACCAGCATGCAGGCTGCCCTCGAAAAATCGGTGGACCAGGCTGCCGGCGGGCTTCGCAATCATGCCGCGGATATCTCGCGTCTCTTCGCTTCCGAGCTCGATCATTACAGCCGCAGCTACGTCGAGCATACTCAGGGGCAACTCGAGGAAAGCGTCAAGGATTCCACGGCCCGCGGGCGCGCTCAGATGCAGCAGGCCGCCGACACCACCGCCGCCGCCTTCTCGGATCGCCTCCACCAGGCATCCAGGGAAGCTCTCCAGAACTTCAATGATTCCGTCCGCCAGTCCAGCGAAGAAACGGCCGCCCAGTTCGAAGCGCGCGCCGAAGGTTTGCGCGCAAACATGGATTCGCATCTCGAGAATTTCGTCGCCGACTTTCAGGATCGTCTCAACGAACGAGTGGAACTCGGCGTGGATCAGGCCCGGAAAGTCCTGGACACTCAATTGGCCTCGATGACCGAAGCCTGGCGGCAGGAGCGCGATCAACAATATCGCGGCTGGCTCGAACGGCTCAATCAGGCCAGTGTCGAAGAGGTTGAAGCGTATCGCCAGCGCCTCGAAAACACTTCCAATTCTTGGTTGGTGGCCTCCGTCACCAGCTTGAGCCAGCACTCCGAAGAAGTGATCAAGGCCATGGCCCAAGCCGCCGAAGTCCGCTTGCGCGACACCTGCTCGAACGTCTTTGCCGGCCTCGGCGAAACCATCCGCCAGCGCCTGCTTGGAATTTCCAGCGAACTCGCTCCCGGTCAGAATCCGCCGGAAAAGAAAAAGTAACGCCTCCCGCTCTTTGCGTTGAGTGCCCTGAAAGTCTGCGGAAAAATCCCCCTCGATGTCATTCCGAGCGAAGCGAGGAATCAGGAGCAAATTCCAAATGCTTGAGCAGAAGATTGTTTCTTCGTCAATCATCCAGGGTGGCCATTCCGTCGGAGAGCGGCTATCGACTTTTTCCGCACCCTGCTGGACTTCAGACGCGGCTCTTCTTCTCTATGCATTAAACGATCGTGGGCCCCGCAGCGGCCGCTTCCCGATTCGGAGCCCAGCCCAACTCCCGGTATAATGTTTCGCGATGGCCAACCACGCGTACGTCAGTATCTGGTGCAAGGATTTTTCGGAAGCGACCCTGCTCGAGCGATGGGGCAGCTTCCTTTCTTCCGTTCCCTTTTCCGCTTCCAGGCCGGGCTTCACGGAACTCGTCATCCGCGCCGTCAGTCCGGCCGAAGTGCCCATCTTCGAGCAGGATCTCCGCGCGCGTCCCCTCGCACCAATCGAATTGCTCGAACTGGCGGCCGAACACGTGCATGCCGATTGCAGCTACGAAACCGCGGCTTACTGGGATTTATGGACTCTCGGCCCGAACGCCGTGCGCTGGCAGTTGCAGCCTCAGCGAACGGAACTTTTCTGCAACGGCGAACTATTTGACGACGGTGTCTGGCGTGATCTGGGCCATCTGCACGCCGGCATCGGCTTCGAACATTTCTTCACAGGGCACGCCCGGCTTCTCGCCTCGCACGATCAGCCCGTGGCGGCGCAACATCCGGACGAAGAAGCCTTCCTCGCCATGATGGCCAAGCCCGAAAATCTACGCCTCTATCACGAAAAAACTCGCGAAAATATCCGCAAGCTCTTTCAGTGGATGCAATTGGTCGAATCGATTCTGCCCGTCGAGCGAAGCCGGTTCTGGTCCGAGGGAGAGGAAAATTTTGAAGCTCGGATGGAAGAAATCCTGGCTGTGCGCTAGCGCGCTGCTCCTGAATTTTTCTCCCAACCTCGTACTGCCGCGGCGATGTGGGTGAATGAATTGACCCTTGCGCGCCTTCACCCTGGCAAAGACACATTTGCGCGATCGAAGCCTCTTCCCGGTGAAAAATCCGGCATCGCTTCGGGGGATGGCAATCTTGTCTGGACTTGGCGCGGCCCCTGTTCCGGGCAAAGCCTGCGGATCGAATCGGACAAGCGGGAAAGGTCTCGCGCTCGGTGGCGCGCGGGACCGGCTCTTCAAGCTATATGGAGCGCCGAGTTCCCGTAGCCCTTCCCTCTGCGGGAACCAAGAGTTAGAATTATACTTTTACGCTTTTGACTGGGCTGGCTCCGAAGTACCCCAGGTAATGGAAATTTACTGCGATCATGCGGCCGGTCGAGTCGTGGAGATCACCCTGGCGTTCCCGAGCTTCTGAATTGCTGGAGACGAATGCATCGACTCACCGGTAGCACGCTGGTTTGCGCGCTCGCACTCCTCATCTCTTGCTTTGGTTGCGGGGGAGCGGAAAATCCGGCGCCCGCTTCCACCACGTCCGCAAAACCTGCGCCTCCCCCGGTTCCCGCGGATTTGCAAGCCGTGGCGGAAAGCGAGCTGGGCGCTGAATCCGATGTGCTCGCCTGGGGCGATCTGGCAAAGAATGGGAACCAGCAGATTCTGGTGATCAATCGCATCAAGAAAACGCCGGATGGCACCGTGCCCGGCAACTTGTTCACTCGCGCCATCATCGCCGAGAAGGAAAATGGCGCTTGGAAAGAAATCTTTCGATGTGACGAGCACTTGAAAAATCAAAAAGGTTTCCTCGCCAGCACGCCCCTTGCCGCCGTCAACGGTTGGCGGCTGCAGTTTGAGCAGCACGCGGATACCGGCTTGGTAATGTATTTCACACCGCTACGAGCTCCCGAGGGTGGCCATGCGGAAACGATCGCTGTGAAATGGAATCCGAAAGTGATGCGATACCAGACGCTCGACCGTAACTTCGAACAATTCCAGGGCGAAGCCCCTTCGCTCGAACCCGTTGAGGTTCCCTTGCGTCGATGAGCGCCGCGTCACAAACCGTCCCAGCACCCGCCGAGGCGAAGCCCGCGCCGTTGCCTTCCGCCTGGCGCAGCCTGCGAGGGCTCCTTCCCTACGTGGCCCGCTACAAGTCGGGGGTAGCCCTGGGGCTTCTCACTCTGGCCCTGATGGGCGTTCTGGGAACTTTGCCGCAGATTCTGATCGGAGCGATCACCGACTCGCTCAACAACAGTCCCCAGCCGCTTCCCAACTTGACTGGTTTTTCCCGCAGCTTGCTGAATTGGCTTTTCGTTTATTACCAGCCGCGCAGCGTTCACACCCTTTTGATTTTTTGCCTCCTCCTCGTTGTCGTCATCGCTGCCAAGGGCGTCTTTTCATTCTTTTCGCGCTGGATTTTAATCGGCATCTCCCGCGACATCGAATTTGACCTCCGCAACGACATGCTCTCCCGCTTGATGCGGCTCGAGCCGGAATTCTTTGTTCGCAACCGCACCGGCGAACTGATGTCGCGATGTACGAATGACTTGAACGCTGTGCGCATGGTCCTCGGGCCGGGGATCATGTACAGCGCCAATACGCTCGCCACCCTGGTGCTGGCAATTTTCTTCATGTTCAAGCTCTCGCCATCCTTGACGCTGTGGGTCCTGCTGCCGGTTCCATTTGTTGCCGCCTCCGTGTGGTATTTCGGTCAGGCGATCCACAAGCTCTCGGAGCGCATCCAGGCGGCGCTGGCCACTCTTTCCGCGCGCGCCGAGGAGAATTTTACCGGGGTGCGCGTTGTCCGCGCCTATGCCCAGGAAGCCTCGGAAATCCGCAAATTTGACGAAGCCAACCAGGACTACGTCAGCCGCAACATCAAATTAATCAGCGCCTGGAGCATGTTCTTCCCAGCCCTGCAGGCCCTGATCGGAACCACTTTCCTGATTGTGCTGTGGCAAGGCGGCCGGCTGGTGATGATGAACCGCATCTCTCTCGGCACGCTGTTCGCCTTCTATACTTTCATGGTTCAGCTCGTTTTCCCCATGATCGCGCTCGGATGGGTGACCAATATTTTTCAGCGCGGCGCCGCCTCCATGGGCCGCCTCAATTACATTCTCGAAGCCGAGCCGAAAATCGCCGATCTCGAAGTTCCCAGGCCGGCCCTGGCCGCCGCGGATGGCCGCGGTTCCGCCGGTCCTCTCTCCGCCGAATCCAGTCGAGGCGAAATCGAGTTCCGCAATTTGACCTTTACCTATCCCACCGCGGAAAACGGTTCCGCTGGCACACCGGTGCTGCGCAACCTTAGTCTGCACGTCCCTGCCGGCTCCACTCTCGCCGTGGTCGGCCCCACGGGCAGCGGCAAGTCCACCATCGCGGCCCTCGTGGCCCGCCTCTGGGAAGCCCCGCCGGACACTTTGCTGATTGACGGCCGCTCGATTCGCGATTGGCCCCTGGCTGAATTGCGCCGGGCCATCGGCTACGTGCCTCAGGACACGTTCTTATTCAGCGAGACCATCGCTGGAAACATCGCCTTCGGCGTTCAAGAGCCGGTCCTGGAACGCATCTCCGAGGCCGCTCAGATCGCCAGCATTTACGGCGACATCGAGGAATTCCCGAACAAATTTGAAACCATCGTCGGCGAACGCGGGATCACGCTCTCCGGCGGGCAAAAACAGCGCACCGCGCTGGCGCGGGCCATTCTGCGCGACCCCAAAATCCTGGTCCTCGACGACGCGCTCTCCAGCGTGGATACCGGCACCGAAGAAAAAATCCTGCGCGGCTTGAAAGACGTGATGCGCGACCGCACCACCATCCTGATTTCGCATCGCTGCTCCACCGTGCGCCACGCCAACCAGATTGTCGTTCTGCGCGGCGGCGAAATTGTCGAGCGCGGCACTCACGATGAGTTGCTGGCCTTGGGCGGTTATTACGCCGACTTGTATCAGAAACAATTGCTCGAAGAAGAATTGGAACAGGCCTGACATGGCGGACCATCGCGAAGAAGAAGCCTTAGGAAAAATTTACGACACGCGGCTCACGCGGCGCCTGCTGCAATACCTGCGCCCCTACCGCTGGCAGGTCTATTTCGCTCTCGGCTTGACTCTCGCCGTGACTCCGCTCGAATTCGTCTCTCCCAAGCTTTTCCAGATCGGCGTCGACCGCTACATCCTTCCCGTCAGCCGCGGCCTGCTCCCCTACTCCGGCGGCATGCACGGACTGGGTTTGATTTGCGCGGCATTTCTCGGCGCGCTGGTCCTGGTCTTTGCTCTGCAATATCTCCAGGTGCGCGTGATGCAGAAGGTGGGGCAGGAAACCATGTATGACCTGCGCAAGGAAATCTTCACGCACCTTCAGCGCCTTCCCATGAGTTTCTTCGACCACAGCCCCGTCGGCCGCCTGGTGACGCGCGTGACCACCGACGTGGACGCCCTCAACGACCTCTTCGCCGCCGGCGTCGTGGCCATGATCAACGACGCGTTTCTGCTCGTTTTCTTCGTCGTGGCCCTCTTGTACATCAATTGGAGGCTG
>JBGPTK010000208.1:0-6884 GCA_041490605.1 Terriglobia bacterium
CATGCTGAAAGCCATGGAGAGCATTTCTTCCGGCGTCACTCTGGGGACATCGCCGAGGGGATGGAGTATGCCGTCGACGCGCAAATAGGGGTGGTTGCCGACTTTCAGTTGCAAGTCGGAGGCTTTGCTTTCGACGGCTCGGCGAAGCAGATCGTCAATATTCAGGGCCATGGCGTGAATGCCCCGTCCGAGGGGCGTGTTTGCAACGTAGCACGCGACTTGGGGCTGGGCAATAGAACGCCGGGATGCAGTTGCGATTTTGATAACCCGGGAGAATCAGGCTTCGTGAAGAAAGAATCGGTCGTAGAACCAGCCGGCCAGGACGCCGCCGAGCAAGGGGCCGATCCAATATACACCGTGATTGGCCCAATGACGCGCCGCCAGGGCGGGACCGAGGGCACGCGCCGGGTTCATCGATGCGCCGGTGAAGGGGCCGCTGACCAGAGCGCCGGCGGTGATGGCGAGGCCGATCGCGAATCCCGCCATTTTATTGAAGGGGTTGTTGATATCCACGGCGGTGGCAAAGAAGACCAGGACCAACAGGAAAGTGGCCACGCCCTCGAGAAGCATTCCGTGAGCTCGGGTGAAATCCGCGGCGAGACTGGGCGCGCCCAACGAGACAGGGCCCCAGGCCGAGACGGCAAGGAGGGCTCGAAGCAAGTACGATGCGGCGATTGCGCCGCCCACCTGCGCCGCCCAATAGAGAATTGTTTGCAGCGCGCTGAGGCGTTTGGTGACCCAGAAGCCGATGGAGATTGCGGGATTGAAATGGCCGCCGGAAATATGGCCGAGCGCGGAGAACAAAATGGCCATCGCCAATCCGTAAGCCAGAGCGATTCCCAATAAGCCCAGGCCGCTCTGCGCGGATGCACGCAGGACTTGATCGCAGCAAATCGCGCCAGCGGCGAAAAAGACCAAAGCAAACGAACCGATGAATTCGGCGACGAGTTTCTGAGGCAGGCTATACACGACGCCCCTTGGGGGGAAAGGTCATACGCCCGGTATGCGAAAAAGTGCACAGAACGGCGGGATTCTACCGGAATCCCGGCAGGGAGTCAAAAATCAGCGCGTGAGGGCGCCGACGGGAACGCCGCACGGAGTAAGCCAGTTGTGACGATCCGGCTTGGCGCCGCCGGTGAGAGCGAAGAACTCATCCTGAAGCCGCTTGGTAATCGGACCCCGCACGCCGGCGCCGATTTTGATCCGATCGACGGAGCGAATCGGGGTGACTTCGGCCGCCGTTCCGACGAAGAAGACCTCATTGGCAATGTAGAGCATCTCGCGGGGAATTGTTTGTTCGGCCACGGGAATGTCCATGTCGCGGCAGATCGTCAGGATGGTGTGACGGGTGATGCCGGGAAGAACGCCGCTGGAAAATGGAGGAGTGATCACCACGCCATCCATGACCAGGAAAATATTTTCGCCCGATCCTTCGCTGACGTAGCCGTGAACGTCGAGGCCGATTCCTTCCACGTAGCCGTTGACCATGGCCTCCATGCGAATCAATTGCGAATTCATATAATTCGCAGCCGCCTTGGACATTTGCGGCAAGGTATTGGGGGCGGGACGGGCCCAGGAACTGACGCAAACGTCCACTCCATCGCGCAGGGCTTCCTCGCCCAGATACTTTCCCCATTCCCAGCATGCCAGATACGTTTCGATCGGAACGTTGTGAGGATTCACGCCCACTTCGCCGTAGCCGCGCAAAATGATCGGCCGCAAGTAGCAGGAATCCATTTTGTTGAGGCGGACGAGTTCGACCGCAGCTTGCGACAATTCGTCCACCGAGAAATTGATTCCCATGCGGTAGATGTGGGCGGAGTTGAGCAAGCGCTGCATATGGTCCTGCAGGCGGAATATTGCGGAGCCTTGCGAGGTCTTATAACAGCGGATGCCCTCGAAAACAGAAGATCCGTAGCTGACCACGTGAGAAGCTACGTGAATGGTGGCGTCGTCCCAATTGATGAAGGCGCCATTGTGCCAGATTTTTTCCGTTTTCTTGATGCTCATCGGCAATCTCCGTACTTTCGTTGCAGGCTTCCGAATTCGACCCGAGCTGAATTATAGCACAAGGAATTTCGAGTCCATCGGCGCGCGAAGGATATTAGCAGGAATCGCGGCGTCCATATTGGACGCCCAGCATTTAAATTATCAATGCGCTCGATCAGGAATCGCGGGAGCGAGGAGGAAAGTTGCGGCGGATGCGGGAAACATTTTTGGGCGGGAGATCAGAAATGTTCCTCATCGGCTTCCGTCATCTGCTGCTGTTCGCGCAACAGTTTATCCCACGCGCTGGTTTCCCAATTGTCCTTGCGCTTCTCGTCCGCAATCCAAGGAGAGATGGGCAGCATCAAGCGGTGAGCCATGGCCATCACGTAGGGCTCGTACATGAAGCGCAATTCCCGGAGGTGTTTATCGGCCACGGCGCCTTCATGAAACCGCAGCCCCGCCCCGGCAAGATATTTCCGCGTTTGTGACAGTTGCGCCGCCGTCAAGCGCTCCAGGCTGAGTTTTTCCGGCGGAGTGCTGAACACCTGCGCGAGATCGACCACCGCGTGACGCGCCATCGAAAAAGTGAGTTGAGCCTGGCGCTGACAAGCGCCGTCGACTCCCACGATCACGAACGAACACGCATCCAGGATGGTGGTGAGAGCCGAGAGCCAGGATTGATTGTTGTGCTGGGACCGGAAATAGGCGAGCACGGGATAGGAAAGGTGGCTTTCGAGCAACTCGGCCGACCATCGTTCCCACTCGTGAAACAATTGCGCCAGCGCGTCGAGTCCACGCTCGCCGCTGTGCCTGCGCAGCAATTCCGCGGCGGTTGGCGGCGATCCAGCGCGGGCATCGAGCAGGGAGATATTTACTTCACGGCGGGAGAATGCGTCATAGATCACCGGCAGGTAGCCGATCATCACGGCGAGGAACGCGAAACCCATGCCGGCCTCGATGACGGCAAGAAACTTCGCAGCAGGGGTGCGCGGGACCACGTCGCCAAGGCCGAGCGTGAAAAATGTGGTGCCGCTGAGATAAAGGTCCGTGCCCAGCCCCGGAGTGCCGTGGGAGATGACAACCCCGGAGCCGGCTGCGTATTGCAGGAACCCAAATCCGATCACCAGTCCACCGGCCCACAAGGCCAGCAGAAAGAGCAGCGACAACGGACCGTAGAAACTCAGGAAAGAATCTCGACGCTTGCCCAAGTGCATGCGCCGGGCGGCGTTGGCCCATTGTGTCCAGGTGTAGATATAGAACAGGCGAGCCAAGCGGAATTTTCGCGTGACGCGCCGGGGCAGGATGATCGTTTCGAAAGCGTCCCAGAGCACCACGATAATAATCACGAGCCCGACAAAACCGGCAAGAAGCAGATTCACTGTGGCTCCGGCGGCGCGGCCGCTGAGATTTGCCGAGCAGAGAATACCCTAGAATCAAAGTCCAGGGCAAAATGAGTGCCGGCTTTTGAGACCGAGGACGAGTGAAACGGACGGATGTAAAACTCGAGTTGGGCTGCCTACTTGGGTTGTGGGGCCGTCGCGCGTTCTTGCATGCGGACAAACTCCGCCCGAATCTGAATCAGGCGGCTTCCATAGACGTTTTCCCACGCGCCCATCAGGAGAAACGGCACCATTGCAGCCGCCACCCACAGTTTCGCGCGGCCAGGAACCCGGGCTTCGGGATCCCAGCGGAAAAGCTGCCGGGAGATTTCGAAGGCGATCAGGAAACCGATCGCCAAAATGAAGAAGTCTTCCGCGAGCACACGAGCGCCAGCCGTCCAGAGCATCGCTCCTTCCAGCCCGGTTACCAGGTAAGTGGCGGGCAAGAAAAGGGCGGCTCGCTGGACCCAGTGCGGCAGGAAGCCGAGGGGAATCGTCGCGCCGGAAAGAAATAAGAATCCCATCCAGATCACGTTGTTGATGACCTGCGTTTCCTGCACGTTGTTGGTTACGCTGGCCACGATCAAGCCGAAGGCGGAAAAAGTGGCAGCTCCCACGGAGACCAGGAGAAAGACGCCCCATAGATTACCCCAGGAAGGCATCTTGAACACCCAGCGGCAGATCATGAATTCAATCACAATCGTCGGCAGGGTGAGAAAGTAATTGGAAATGATGCTGGAGCCCAACATGGCCCCGGCGCCGATCGGCGCAACACGGAACCGCCGCAGGATTCCGGTTTCGCGGAACATCACCAGTTGCATGCTGAGTCCCCAGAAACTGCCCATCACCGTGAGTCCCAGGATCGCCCCCAGCAAATATTGCACCGCCGCCGGGCTTCCGCGGCCAAAGATGAGAACGTAACCGAACAGGAACGCCATGGGCATGACAAAACTAAAAAAAATAAACGGCTTGCTGCGCATCGCCAGGCGAATGCGGCTTATCGAGAGCGTCCAGGTATTTCTCATTTGCGTGCTCCTTCGATCATTCGCATGGGCTATTCGCGCAGGCGACGGCCGGTCAACTCAATGAAAACGTCTTCGAGAGAGGGCGATGCGATCTCCAGGCTTTGCAATTCGTTTCCTTCGGCTTCGAGTTGTTTCACCAGCGCGACAATCGTTTGCGGCGGCCGGGTCGAATGCAAAACATAGCTGCCCTCGAATTCACGGCAGTCCGCCACGCCTTCCAGGCGCTCCAAAGCGCCGTTTACCACGGGACGGGCCAGGCGCACCTGAATGCGCGTGGTGCCGGCCGAGCGCTGCTTCAATTCGTGAGGAGTGCCGGTGACGATCACGCGGCCATGATCCACAATGGCGACGCGGTCGCACAGCCGTTCGGCTTCCTCGATGTAATGGGTGGTCAACAGGATCGTCTTTTTTTCCGAACGCAGCTCTTCGATGATGTCGTAGATTTCCCGCCGAACCTGGGGGTCGAGCCCCGCAGTGGGCTCGTCCAGAAACAGCACCCGGGGATCATTGACGAGCGCCAAGGCCAGCGCGAGGCGCTGCTTTTGCCCGCCGGAAAGCTGGCCGTAGAACGCGTTCCGCTTCTCTTGCAATTGAAAGCGGCGGAGGAGCTTCGTCGTATCGGCATGCTTGCGATAAAACTTGGCAAAAAGTTCCAGCGCCTCGCCGGTTTTCATTTTCTCCGGCAGGGCAGTGGATTGGAGGACGGCGCCGGCCAACTGTTTGAATTCAGTCCCGCTGGATTGCGGATCGAGCCCGCATACCCGAACGCGGCCGCGGTCCGGGGTGCGCAAGCCCTCCAGGATTTCCACCGCGGATGTTTTGCCCGCGCCATTGGGCCCCAGCAAACCGAAGACTTCGCCTTCCGCGACGTGAAAGCTCACGCCACGGAGCGCTTCAACGGCGCCGTAGCTCTTGTAAAGATCTTCGACCTGGATAGCGGCTTCGTTCACGGGCATAACCTCATCTATAATATACTCGATCCATTAGCAGAGAACGCGTAAACGCGGAGCGCTTTTACGGGCTCGGGCTTTCTTTGGATCCCAGCCATGCCGCTCAAAATCCACTCGCGCGCCACTGATCCGAGTGCCTTCGCTTTCCAGCAAGCGCCGCTGCAAGGAAGCGTGCGGCTCCGACATCAGGAGCCGGCCGCCGACGCCCACCACACGATGCCAGGGAATGCCGTGGCCGGAAGGGCAAGCCGCCATGGCGTAACCCACGGCTCGCGCGCCACCGCGGAATCGCAAGGCCTTCGCGAGCTGTCCGTAAGTTGTAACGCGCCCCCGAGGAATTTGTTTCACCAAACGATAGACTGGATCCCACGACATTTGCCAAACTACCTCCCCATTTTCTCCCCACGAGGATAATCGAATTGTGCAAGTTTTGCGCTGTCAAGATTCCGCGCGAGCCAGTTTGGACTGGGACCGCCCGGCGCGGCATTCGTGGCGCATGGCAATCTTCGATCATCTGGCGGCATAGGGCTGCACCAATCGGTTAACGCATCTTTGCGCACGCTGGAAGCCCATGAGCAATTCCAGGTGCACCTTCTCGATCGAATCCGCATCTAAACGAGCAAGTGAAGTGTTGCCCTGATTGAACTTGCGGAGGATTTCAATATTTTATCCTCTCGCGCAGGCGCCGCAGAATCCCTCTCAAGTGTAATAACCAATAGGAAGCAACCTACAGAAGAACAGGGCATCATACCATTGACCGCGTAGTGGAACATCCTTACACTACGAAGCTCCAATGCGGATTGGGAGGCCGGTGTGGCGTTCGTACGACGAAAGGGAAGGTCGTACTACCTGGTACACAACGTCCGGCGTCGCGGAAAGGTGCAACAGTTGCATCTCGCGAGGTTAGGCGAGCGGCCGCGAATTACAGACGCGGTGGTTCGAGAAGTCAGCCGGAATCATCCGCTGCTCGAATTGGACTGGAATAGTTTGCGGGAACAGGCCAATAGCCGGATCGAGTTGTTCGATGTGCGTTCCCCTTACGTGCAGAAATTGGTGCAATCGTTGCGGAGTTTGAATTTGGATTTGGCGGACCTGTCTCCGCCGATGCTCGTGACGGCCGAACGCAGCCGTTCGAGTTACGAAATCGTGATGCAGCTCCGGCTGCTGCGGTCTACGGTAGATATTAAGCTCGATCAATTCGAGCGCATCGGGCCCCGGAATTTCGAGGCCCACCGGAAGTTCCGGTAAGGGGGTACACCTAAGTGGCCACTTCTATCCAGCACCTCGACCCGACGCAACGCAGCACGGAGTCGCGAGACTTCGAAGGCGCTCTGCGGCGAAAAATCGTCGGCCAGGATGAAGCAGTCCAATCGGTTGTTGATCTCTACCAGGTATTTCGCGCCGGCTTGAATTCGCCGGGGCGGCCGGTGGGAAATCTTTTGTTTCTGGGGCCGACGGGAGCGGGGAAAACGCGAGTTGTGGAAGCCTCGGCGGAAATTCTGTTTGGCGATCCGCGGGCGGTGATCAAGGTGGACTGCGCC
>JBGPTK010000209.1:0-6871 GCA_041490605.1 Terriglobia bacterium
CCAGCTAGGAATGAAGGTTGGAATGATTCCGAAGGGGCCAAACTCTTCAGCGAGGCAAAGTTACGCCGCTCGACCGGCGGTGTCAACAGCCGCCCGGTACAGGTTCCAGAGGCCAGTTGACAGGTTCAGGCGCGCAAAATTCTGGATGAGCAGTGTATATCTGGTCGAGGGCGGCCCAACTCCGAACTCCCAGGCCGGCGCCTGGGGTTCGGACGATTTGTTTGCTCTGAGAGGAAACGAATATTTAGAACTGCTTTTGGATCGTTCCCACAAGGACTGGCGAATGATCCGAGTTGATAAAGACGGCGTTCGTGCCGCTCGCGAAATAGAAAACCAGATTCAGCGTGCCCCCCGATCCAATCTGCACGGTGGCCGTGCCACGCCCGTTTCCGGCCACGCTGGCGTTCGTGCCGGTGATGGCCAGCGCCGGCTGCAGCGCGCCGGTATTATTCAGATCGAGCAAGCCGGAAAGAGTTCCGCTCCCATTCGACTTCATCTGGCCGGAAGCGTCCTGCTCGCCCAGGAGAGTCGCAGCGGTGTAATTGATCGCATAAGCTCCGGAGAAAGTTGAATTCGAGAACGTCGTGCCCGTCGCCTGCTTCAACGCCGCGCCGGAAGTGAGTGCGTTCGTATCCAGCTCGACCATTTGGATCGTTCCATTCGACGCGGGATAGATCGCCAGGTTCAGCGTCAGCGAGGGTGTCTGGATTTTCGCCGTGCCGCGGCCATTCGCGGACATCGTGTAGGTCCCGCCGGTGGTCTGGCTCGGCGTGAAGCTGCCATTGTTGTTGAAGTCCTCGATCCCGCCGGTGATGTTGCCGTTTCCATCCGCGGTAAAGATGCCGCCCACGGTAAATGCCCCTGCCGTCGACGCTCCCGCCAGGGTAAATGGAAAGCTTCCAGTCAGGGTGGCGTTGGAAATCGCGCCGGGAGCGAGGCTGAATGTTTCGCCCGAGGTCAATACTGTTGGATCGAGTTCGATGAACTTCAGGTCGTTCTTGTTGACGACGTAGAAGCTGTAGTTCAGCGATCCGGTTCCGCTGGTGGTGAACGTCGCCGTGCCGCGTCCCGTGGCGGCGACAGTGTAACCGCCCGTAAGCACCAGGTTGGCGAAGCTGTTTCCGGATAGATTGTCGTTCGCATCCAGCACGCCGGTCAGCGCCGACCCCGACGCATTAAACACGCCGCCAACCACCAGCGGCGCGCCGGCGTTATCGATTCCGGAAAGATTGAATACATAGTTGCCGGTAATGGCAGCCGCGGAAAAGGCCGCCGGATCCTGCAAGTCAATCGTGCCGCTGGATGTTGCCGTGGTGTCGAATTCCGTCATGAACCCGTGTTGGTTCGTGGTCATGGCCACATTCAGGTTAAAGAGCGCGCCCCCAATATTCAACGCCAGCTGGCCGCGGCCATCCGCTCCAATCGCATACGTGCTGGTATTGGCGATCGCCAGCTGGGGAAACACGCCCGCAGCTTCGTTCAAATCCGCCTGGCCCCCGGTGACGTGGCCCGCGCCGTCAGCCGTAAAGCTTCCCGCGAGCGCATAAACTCCATTCACATCCGAACCGGACACTAAAAACGCGTAAGAGCCGTTGAGCGTGGCATTCGCGAATTGAATTGTCGCGGTGGTGCTGCCGGAGCCGACTAGGCCTCCTTGCCCCACGGCGGTGATGGTCACCACGCCGCCAGAGGGCGGCGAAAGCGGCGCGGTATAAAGGCCGCTGGTGGAAATCGTGCCGGCGGTGGAATTCCCTCCGACGGCGCTATTCACCTGCCATTGGATTTGCGGGTTTGATTGCCCCACCACATTGGCGGTAAATTGCTGCTGGCCGCCGGCGGGAATCGTGGGCGCCGTCGGCGTCACGGTAATATTTTGCGCCGCGACGATGGTGACCGTGGAACTGGCGACTGCCGATTTGGATGCCGCCGCCACGGCCGAGACGGTGACCGCCGCCGGACTCGGTATCACCGCGGGAGCCGTGTAAAGCCCTGTCGTGCTGATCGTGCCGGTGGTCGAAGCTCCGCCTACCACTCCATTCACCTGCCAGGTGACCGTGGGATTATTGCTGCCGTTTACGCTTCCCGCGAATTGCACGGTCAGCCCCACCGGTACCGTTGCCGAAGCAGGCGAGATCGACACGCTGATCGAACTTCCGTTGCCGGAAGGCCCGCACGCGGCGAGGCCAAGCGCCAGGATCGCAAGCAGCGAAGCCAGATACATGCCCGGCCTGCGGATTCGTGTAGCGCCGCCCTTAAGGGCGGCATCCGGCGACGCGTGAGCACGTGCCGGGCTGAAGCCCGGCGCTACATGCAATTCCTGTGTAGCGCCACCCTTAAGGGTGGCATCTCTTACCTTGTTCCGTAAGAATTCGAAAGAGCGCGTCATCGGGCGCCTCCCAGCGGGGAGGAGCTGGTGACGGATGACCCGTTGGTCACCGCGCGCGGCCGCACCGGCAAGCCGTGCGTGCTGCGCAGCACCACGATTTGATCGCCGGTTCGCAAGAGACGCGCCAGCAGCACCTGCCCGTCCGCGCCGGTAACGTAAGCGCCCGCCAGCGACACTTTGCCGCCCACCGCCAGCATCACATGATTCTTGCTCAGGATCGAACCAGGACCCAGGTGCGCGTTCACGATTCCTTGCGCCGTGGAGATGGTCAGGTATTCGCCCGAGAGGCTGTCGGAAGTTTGCAGGCCGGCAACCTTTACCACAGTGCCCTCGATGCTCACTTCGTGCGCGGCATCGTAGACATGAATAATGTTTGCCGTGGATTGCGCCGTGGAAGAAGCAGCGGACGAGGAACTCGTCTGCGCCGCAGCGGGATGAGCCAGGCTCGCGATGAGAGCCACTAAGATTGCGCATTGCAAGAAATCATGTCTAACAATCGAACCCATCAAAACACCCCCAAGAATGTTGGACGAAAAAGAACGTCGCCGGTTTACGCCGCTGTGCGTTACGCCGGCCCGGATCATTCCACTTTTCTCGCGCGACTCGTGTATCAACTCATGTAGCGCCGCCCTTCAGGGCGGCATCTTCACATATAAATCTGCCCCGTGGGCGAACCCGAGGCACAGTGTGAGATTCCGCTGCGCACCCACAAAGAGAGATGGAACCCGTTCAGGCGAAAAAAGTTGCCTGCAATTCCTTGCATCGCGCTCCCGAAGGCGCTGCCGCCCGTCGATCCGTTCATCGCGCACGCGCTCCAAAAATACGGAATCGTCCCGCGAAGCATTCTAGCGAACACCAGCGTTCATGGCCAGCTTGCACGTGCCCTGCGCGTAAATGGCGGCGCTTCCGGCAAATGATACGATGCTCGAATTCCGCGCCGGGTTTTGCATTTTTCGAAGCTGTGTTTCCGGGTATTCATCTCCCTTCGCGGGCCCCCGCGTGCTTTCGATTTCCTGCCCGGCAGAGTAAACTGCCGCTCGGCCTTTTTCGGCGCGGCCTCGATTCCCAGGAGGGCTGCAAATTTCTGGAGGGTATTTTCGTGAACAAGAAATTCTTTTCGAAACTTGGGGCAAACTGGCTCGCCTGCGCCTTGCTCGCGGCCGTCATGGCATCGTTTGCGCCATTCGCATCCGCGCAGGAAGAGGCCATGATGTCGCCGCCCAAAGTGCTCGCCATCGTTCGCGAGGACATCAAACCCGGCAAGAATGCCGCTCACGAAGAAATCGAATCCGCTTTCGCCCGCGACTTCGCTCACACCAATCTCCATTATTTCGGGGCCACCTCGGTGACCGGAACGAACGCGGCCTTCTTCATCGAGGGTTTCGGATCGTTCGCGGAATGGAAAGCCGTTCAGCAGTCGGAAGGCAAAGATCCCGCCATCGCCGCCGATCTGGCAAGATTGAACGAACAGGACAGCGAGTTGATGACTTCCTCGCGCACCATCGTGGCCTCCTTCCGCGACGATCTGAGCTATCAGCCCTCCGTGCCCGTGAAATGGACGCGCTATTTCGAAATGATCGTCGAGCGCATCCGTCCCGGCTACGAAGAGGAATTCCAGGCCATGCGAAGACGAGTTGCCGCTGCCCACGTGAAGGCCGGAGTAAACGAACATTTCGCGGTTTACCAGGTGATGATGGGCGCGCCCGCGGGCACCTACATTGTTTTCACCCCGCTGCATTCCTTCGCCGATCTCGATCAGTTGGACGAAGCTCATGGCAAGGCATACCAGGATGCCGTCGGCGAAGAGGGGAGAAAAGAATCGCGCGAGCTGGAAAAGAAAATTCTTGTGGACGAAGAAGTCAACCTGATCGCGATCAATCCGCGGATGAGCAATCCGCCGAAAGCGTGGCGCGACGCCGATCCCGAATTCTGGTCGCCGAAGCCCGCCGCGCAATAGCCGGGCCTGCATTTCGAAACTAAGGAGCGAACGCGATGCCACGCCTGATCCAGATGGAAAAACTCCAACGCGGGTCATTCCGAGGAGCCCCGATTCTTTTTATCGAGGCTGCCAGGAATCGCCTGACTAAATCCGCGATCTGCACATTTGCGCTTTTGCTCGCGTGCGTTTTCTTCGCGGCCCCGGCGATTCGCGCGCAATCGCAAGCGCAGTCATCCGAAAAAGCAAAAGCCGAAAAACCATCGCTCTTCACCTACGTGGCGCAGTGGGGAATCCCCCGCGAACAGTGGGGCGAATTCGAATCCTACGGGAAAGATAAGTTGCAGCCCGCGCTCGAAAAATTAATGGCGGACGGCACGATCGTTGGCTGGGGACGTTTCTCCGTCGCCGTTCATGACGAGACCGGCATCACCCACGGATTCTGGTTCTCGGCCCGCAGTCTTGGCAATGTGCTGCGAGCGGAGGATTCCCTCGCCAAGGTTCCGTTGCCGTCGCTGACTTTTTCGATGCATCGCGATCATATTTTCTACTCGTCCGCCTGGGGCGGCAAGCCGGGCGCTTCCGGCACGGGAATTTCCTGGACTTCCGTTTATCCGATGAAGCCGGGGCAGGCCGAAAATTTCATCATGCTGCTGAAGCACGATATGGTTCCGGTGTTCGAGCAGATGGTGGCGGATGGAATCGTGCTGACGTACCAGATCTCGACCGAAGTGGTTCACACCGGCGATCCCAACACGGTTTATTTCAATTACATTCTCGCGAATGGCGACGCCCTCGATAAATTTCAGGAAGCCGTGCGCGCAGCCGAGGCCAAAGTCCCCGCGTTCGCCCTAGCCGACACGTCCATGGTGGACACCGCGCGCCACCACGATATTTTCGCCAGCGTCCCCGCCTTCGCCTCAAAATAAAACGCAGGCGCGAGCCGGCGCGAGAAGCGAAAACTATTTTTTCTCGAATGGAAATTGTTCTTACGGTTTCAACGCGGATTTATCGCCGAGCCGCGCGACGTACGATCGATACGTAGGATTGCCCGGATCAAGTTGCGCCGCCGCGCGATATTCGGCGAGCGCGCCGCTCATATCGCCTCTGCGCTCCAAGGCCACGCCCAGGTTGGCGTGCGCCAGCGCGTAATTCGGATTCAGCCGCAGCGCCGCGCGGAATTCACCGATCGCGCCGTCCACGTCATTTTTTTTCTGCAACAGAACGCTGCCCAGATTGTTGTGCAGCCGCGCGTCATCCGGCCGCAGCCGCAGCGCTTCGTGAATTTCGGCCACGCCCGAATCCGGATCGCCCAGGTTTACCAGCGCCACGCCCATGCTGTAATGCGCCAGGGCGTAATTGGAATTCATCAGCAGGGCCTGGCGGAATTCGGCGATGGCGGCGGTGTTGTCGTCCTTGTCGAGCAGGGTGCTGCCCAAATTGTAGTGCGCCAGCGTGTCGTTGCTGTTCAGTTTTACGGCCTCGCGAAATTCCGCCACCGCGCCGTCCAGGTCGTTTTTGGCGCGCAACGCGTTGCCGAGATCGTTGTGGGTATCCCCGTTGCCCGGCTGCAAGCGGATCGCTTCGCGGTATTCCGCAATCGCCAGTTCCACGTCGTGGTGGGCGAAAAGGGCCGAGGCAAATGCGCGGTGCATCGCCGCATCGTTGGGAGCCAGGCGCACCGCTTCACGAAATTCACCAATCGCCGCCGGCAATTCTCCGCGGCTCTTGAGCGCCAGGCCGAGACTATAGTGCGTCCGCGGATTCGTGGGATCGAAGTGCACCGCCTGGCGGAATTCGGCAATCGCGGAATCCTGGTCGCCTTTTTCCACCAGCACGCCGCCGAGTTGCACGTGCGCGTCGGGACAATCCGGCTCCAATCGAATCGCTTCGCGGAATTCGGTGATGCTTTCTTCCAGGTCGCCCTTGTGCGCCATCGCCTGGCCCAGCGCCAGATGCCCGGCGACCAGCGCGGGCTCGATCGTCGTGGCCTGCCGCGCCTCGTTTGCCGCCGCGTCCACATTCCCTTTTGCGAGGAGCGCCGCCGAAGCGCAGGCATGGGTGATGGCGAGATTGTTATCCAGGTCCAGCGAACTGGCGTAAACGCCCAGCGCTTCATCGTGCCGCGCCTGCCGTGCAAGGGCGAGTCCCACATCGGTGAGCAGCAGCGGATTGTGCGGATCGAGATCGAGCGCGCCGCGGCAAACTCTCTCCGCGGCGAACCAGGCATCCTGGCGGCCAAGCGCGGCGCATTGCGCCAGGCGGCCGAAAATCACGCTTTCGGAATCGCCGTTCGCTCCAGGTGCCGGCTTGGCGTGGCGCGCGTTGCGCAGAGCAGCAAGCAGGGCGTCGCTCGCGCCGGCGGCATGCAGCTTTTCAAGTTCATCGGCGGAGGGAGTGAAATCAATTCCGCGCTCGCCTACCACCGAGGCCAGGTACGCGGAGGATTCGCCCGCGGCCAGAAATCCAACTACTTCGATTTTCGTCAGCGGATTGCCTGCACGCTTGGCAGCAGAAGGAGAGGGAAGAGCGGCAGCTCCGGCGCGCGG
>JBGPTK010000210.1:0-6680 GCA_041490605.1 Terriglobia bacterium
ATTTGGAGTGGCCGTCACCTGCAAGCACGGACGGGGGCAAAAGCTTGGCTTGTATACTCTCGGTTGCTAACCAAAAAGGCGGAGTGGGTAAGACTACGACGGCGATCAATCTCGCCGCCGCTCTCGCTTTGCGCAAGAAGAGAACTCTGCTGATCGATCTCGATCCGCAATCCAATTCTTCGATTGCCTTCTTCGATCTCGCCGAGGTGCAAGTCTCGATGTACGACGTGTTTTGCGAGCACCCCACGGAATTGGCGAAAGTGATTCGTCCCACCAAGGATCCCAATCTTTTCGTGGCCCCCGCGCGGCTGGCCCTGGCCAAACTCGAACAGCAACTCGCCGGGCAATTCGATGCGCCCTTTAAATTGAAAGACGCGCTCAGCCCCGTTCATAAGGATTACGACTATATCGTCATGGATACGCCGCCTTCGCTGGGCATCCTGACGGTCAACGCGCTGGTGGCCTCGACGCACCTGCTGGTTCCCATTCAAGCAGCTTACTTCGCGATCGAGGGCACCGATGATTTGCTGGAAACCTACGCGCGCATTCGTGCCCGCCCTAACCCCGATCTGAAGGTTCTCGGGGTGGTGATCACGCTGTTTGATAAACGCACCAACATTTCCCGCGATACCCACGAACAGATTCGCGCTGTGTTCGGCAACGCGCTGTTTAAGACGCGAATCAGCAAGAACGTGCGCTTGGAGGAGAGCCCGGCTTACAAGGAGACGATTTTCACCTTCGCTCCCAAATCAACCGGCGCCGACGAGTATCGCAAGCTTGCCCAGGAGGTTGTACAACGTGTCGAAGAGGATAGGATTACCCGTCACTCTCAAGATGCGGCATGACGCGCACTACGTAGAGACACTGGCCAGTTACAGCGGCGCGTCGATTGGGCGGATGATCCCAATCAATAAGGTTCATCCCAATCCGGAGCAGCCGCGCAAGGCCCTCGGCGATCTTCGCGAGCTTACCGATTCCATCCGGCAGAAAGGCGTCCTCGAGCCGCTGCTGGTGCGCTACGTTCCGCACGATGATGCTTACTACATCATTTCCGGGGAACGCCGCTTCCATGCTTCGCGCGCCGCCGGCCTGCACGAAGTGCCCTGCATCGAGAAGATCGCGGACGACGCGGAAACTCTCGAACTGGCCCTGATCGAAAATATCCAGCGCAAGGACCTGACCCCCTTCGAGGAAGCGGACGGCCTGCAGCGCCTGGCCGAACATTTCGATTACACGCACGACGATATCGCCAAGAAAATCGGCCGCGCCCGTTCTTCGGTCACCGAGACTCTCTCCCTGCGCGAAATCCCCTTTGCCGTTCGCAAACTTTGCCTGGAGAAGGGAATTGTCTCCAAATCGCTCCTGCTGCAAGTGGCTCGCCAGCCCAACGAAAAAAAGATGCGCGAAATGATTCAGCTCATCGCGCAGGGCGGCCTGACGCGCGACGAAGCCCGCAATGCCCGCCGGGAAGAATCCGCCGCGGAACCGCGCCCCCAGCCATATTTATTTCAGTTTGGCCCGGAAAGCGGCGATTTTCGCCTGCGCATCCAGTTCCGCAAGAGCCAGGTCTCGCGCGAAGAGCTGATTTCCGTTCTGCGCTCCGCGCTGGCCGAACTGGAAGCCAACCGAGCCGCCAGCGCCGCCTCTTCCGCCGCCTAGCGCCTTATGTGCTTTGCGGTTCTCGATTCGTAGGGCGCAGGAAAGAGCAAAGCCGGGCGCAGCCCTTCGAGGCTCAGGGTAAACAAGCAGCGCCCCTGCCTGGTTTTCCCGCATCACAATTCACGCGCTCCTCATGTAACATCTCCACCCGTGCTCGAACTCACTCACCAACAACTTTCGATCCTTGAACTCCTGCGCTCCCGCGGCTTCACCTTCATCGCTTTTCCCATGTGCGAAAATTATATTGGAGTCAAAAAGGACCACTGCGCCGCCCTGCTTGCGCCTCTCGCCGGCGCGGGACTTAAAATCTTCGGCGAGCCTTGCTTCTTGCTCAATGGCCACCTCACCGTTCGTATCCAACGGGGTGGCTGCGACTGGTTCATCTGGAAAAAAGAAAAACTCGAAGCAACTCCCTCCCGCCTCGAAGAGCTTTCCCGTTTCTCATCGGAACTCTCCGAATCACTCCTCCCCGGCGCCTGACATCACCGCCCAGGCCCGGCGATTCGCAATTCACCAATCGCGATTCACGTCCCGATCCAATCTGGCTGTTGAATTCGCGGCTCCCCCATCGCACACTAGACTCATGCCATCGAGCTACGACGTGCTCTGCATCGGCGCCGGGCCCACGGGCCTCGCCTGCGCCATTGAAGCCAAGCGCGCCGGACTGCGCGCGCTGGTGATCGACAAAGGCTGCCTTTGCAATTCGATTTTCCACTATCCGGCGAACATGACCTTTTTCACCACGCCGGAGCGCATGGAAATCGGCGATCTGCCCATGACCGTCACCACTGCCAAGGCCACCCGCGGCGAAGCGTTGAAGTATTATCGAAGAGCCGCCGGGCATTACGCGCTCGAACTCCACCTCTACGAAAAAGTTGACCGCATCGAAGGCCGCGACGGCGCGTTCACGGTGACCACCCACCAGCAGAACGGGACCTACAATCGCTACGAGGCGCGTAAAATCATTCTCGCCACTGGTTACTACGATCGCCCCAATCTTCTCGGCATTCCCGGAGAGGATCTTCCCAGCGTTTCTCACTATTACACCGAAGCTCATCCTTTCTGGGAGCTGGACGTCGTCGTCATCGGAGCGAAAAATTCCGCCGCCGAAGCCGCGCTCGACCTGTTCCGCGGCGGCGCCCGCGTCACGCTGGTCCACCGCGGCCCGCACCTGGGCGAATCCCTGAAATATTGGGTCAAGCCGGACATCGAAAATCGCATCAAGGCCGGCGAGATTCGGGCTTTATTCAATACGCGCGTCACTCGCATCGAACCCGGTCAAGTATGGGCGCACAACGGCGAGGGAGAAAAATCCATTCCCGCCAAGCAAGTCTTCGCGCTCACCGGTTACCATCCGGATTTCTCATTTCTCGAGCGGCAGGGAATCCAGCTCGACCCCCAAACGCGCAAGCCGGCCTGCGATCCGCTCACCCACGAATCGAATGTTCCGGGAATGTACGTCGCGGGCGTGCTGCTGGGCGGGCTTCACACCGGCGAAATCTTCATCGAAAACGGCCGCTTCCACGGAAAACAAATCATCGCCGGGATCACCGGCAAATCCGGCCCGTCCGAACTTGAGCCGGTCGCTCCCCCGGGCGAATAATCTGCTTGCCGTGCCCGCGGATTCGCTTACCCGGGAGAGTCCAACCACTCTCGCGAGGCCTGCCTGCGGATGAACAGGACGAGAGCCGCCAGCGCGGCAACTGCGAAACACCAAATGACTGTGATTAAATTGACCACCCAGCCGGCGGCCGCTCCCACTCGCCGAAGCAAGAAGGGCAGGAAATTGAAACAAGTAATGTGCGCGTAATCCCAGGGATCTTCCTTCATCGAAGCGTTTGTCAGTCCCCACTGGTCCATTTTCCCGAGAGCGAACGCCGCGATATTCTGAAATCGCAAGCCAATTACGAATGCAGGATGCCCGCGAGTTTCCATCTGATAAATTTCCAGGGGACACCAGAACATCACCGAAGACAATTGAATGCACACGCTGATCGCAACCAGCGCCATCCCCAGTCCCCAAACGAATTTCTTGATCTCCGCGCGGTGCCGCATCCACAGCGGCACGGATAGGAATGCTGCCAATTGCGCGGCGGTAGAAACGTAGCGATCGCCCCACGCATGATCGCCGGCCCAGTCCGTGTATTTGGCATAAAAGCAAATATAAGCGAGCAGCAGCAAAGCGAAAGTAACTACGTACGCTCGAATCTCCGGTCGAAAACGCTTCCAGGCATAAACGCAAACGATCAACATGAGCAGCAATAAAGGATCAAAAAGAAAAATGGATTTTTCCGGAGTGATCAGCGGCCCCAGAAATCCCACTCGGAATGGGGTTTCAAAGGGGTAGGCGGCCGGGAGAGTGGGATCGAGCATCCTGTGTTCATCCGCAACTACTTTCATGTAGGTGTGGAAGAACGTTCCGAACCGGTAATACTGATACGCGCGATCCATCAATCCGAACGCCAGATAAACCGGCGCCGCCACTTTCAGATACACAGCGAGTCGCGACCGCCATTCGTTTCCGCGAGTTTTGGCAAACCACGCCGCCAAGAAAAGGAAAAGCGCCACGGCCAGCAGATCCATTCCGGTGGTCAAGCGCGTGAGCAGATTCGCGCCCAGCGCCGCCGAACCGGCCAGCAGCGCGCGGCGATTGCCCGTGATCAGCCATTCGTATTGGAATGTCATTCCGGTTAGCGTCAGCAGCAGGATGTAATTGTTTTCCGTCATGTTCTGGGCGTAATGAAGGAATGTTGTTCCAAACAGGAGCGCGAACACTCCCGCTATTTTCTGGTTGGTGGTGAATCCCAATAGGCCCAGCCATCGAAAACAAACCAGCGCCGTCAAAACACAAATCAAAATATTGCTGGTGTAACTCACGAAAATCGCGCGAACCGTGGGATCGTTGTTTGCATAGTCCGCGAACACCGGCAATCGTTCGAGAAATGTTCCCGCCAGATCGGCCGGCAGCATCAGCAGGGATTGTCCGATTCCATACCAGCCGTAGAGCTTGCCGTGGCGGCCATGAATTCCGAACTCCGGGTATTCCTCGGGGAAAACGGAAGGCTGCGAGGTCCAAAAGGAATGAGTGGTTTGCAAGCGATGAGAAGTGTCGCTGGTTCCCAATTCGCCCGATTGAATTACGAAAGCGGCGAGAGCCGCCGTAAGCGCCACAAGAAAAACAGGATTCCGAAGAAGCCGGCCGGCTCGAACAAACATCCGCGGATGCTAACCCACACCCCTCCGCCTTTCAAGGATTCCAGCGAACGGAACAGCCACGACCACTGATATTTCTGAACCAATCCATGATTCCGGCCGCCTCCGCGGTGTGGATAGAAGAGGGAGAGAGGAGGCGGCGATTAGTATAAATTGGCTCCATCGTAGGAGGCCAATGCTTGCGAGTCCATCGGGCAAACTCTGTATCTCGCTAAGGGATTTCCTGTAGCTGGGCTTAAACGGTTTTAGTGGCACAGCCACTCCTGGCTGTGCGCATTTCTACTCAGAGTGCCCAAAAGTTCGCGATTCCAAACAAAATGCGAAGCCAGAACTGGCTGCACCACTTGATTTTTCCTCTACGCTCTGTTCCCATGCTTCGCTGCCTGATTTTTCATAATGAAAACATTCGAACAGTATATCCGCCGCTACGAGCATGGCCGCTGGGCCAACGAACCGAACCGCCGCTCCCTGCCGTTTGACTGGGGGCTTGAATACATTGGCGGACGCGCCGACGAGCCAGACCCCCGCGAATTTCTGAATCGCTGGGTGGACGACACCGTTGCCAACAGCGGCGAATGGTTTTTCACATTGCCTGCTGAGGATTATCTTCTCGAGAACGGCGTCCTCACCTTTACCAGCGCCATCGAATCCCCCTGGCCGGAAAATAACCGGGTCTATGCCCAGTTTTTCCCCGCGAAGCATTCAGGGCCCGCGGTGGTGGTTCTGGCGCAGTGGAATGCGCGCTGGGAGGAGCAGGTAAACGTCTGCCGCTGGCTGAATGTGCTGGGAATCACGGCGCTGCGGATCAGCTTGCCTTACCACGATCGCCGCGCCGTGCCCGATCATCCGCGCGCGGATTATATTGTGTGCTCGAATATCGGCCTGACGCTGCAAGCCAATCGCCAGGCCGTCACCGACGTCCGCCGGTGCATTCGCTGGCTTGAGCAGCAAGGCTACGACAAGCTGGGCGTCCTGGGCACCAGCCTGGGATCGTCGCTTGCGTTCATCGCCGCGGCCCACGAACCCGCCATTCGCGCGGGCGCTTTTCTGCACGTCTCGACTTTCTTTGGCGACGTGCTCTCCAATGGACTCACCACTTCCAATGTCTGGGAGCCGATGAGGACCAAAGTTTCTCCCGACGAGTGCCGCCGCTATTTCCTGCCGATCAGCCCCTATCCCTACGTTTCGCGGATGCACGGAACCCGCCAACGGTGTCTGGCGATCAGCGGCAAATACGATCCCACTTTTTGGCCTGAATTTACCGCGCAGTTTTACGATTCCGTGAAGCGCCACCAGGTGCGCTGCGAGACTTTGCAATTGCCCTGCGGCCATTATTCGATGGGCGAGCCGCCCTTTAGCTGGGTGGCGGGATTCCGCTTCGGCACTTTCCTCTTTCAATCCCTCACCTGATTTTATGTGTGAGATAGAAATTCAGCTAATGCACTCCCTCAGCGCCCTCCGCGCCTCCGCGATAAAGCCTTTCTCTTATTTCTGCCACTCCTGCTTTCCCAAGCTAAGGCAATAAAGCCTGAAACGCCGCCGCCGCAACTAAGGAAGAAACCGTAGCAATATCCCGCGAGAGCGGCCGGTCGGCATCCACACGCGCGGAAACCGACCGCACCAGGTCGTAAGCGCGCTGCGCCATTTTGCCGGTCCGCAACGGCGCATGAAAATCGATTCCCTGGCACGCCGAAATTAATTCGATCGCCACCACGTTCCGCACATTTTCCAGCATCGGGCGCAGCCGCCGCGCCGCGCTCATTCCCATGGAAACGTAATCTTCCTGATTTCCCGAGGTCGGAATGGAA
>JBGPTK010000211.1:0-6664 GCA_041490605.1 Terriglobia bacterium
CGAGCCGGCCACGATGCAGTACATCGCTCCCTACGCGGCGTGCGCGATGGGCGAATATTTCCGGGATACCAAGCGGCACGCCGTGTGTTTCTACGACGACCTTTCCAAGCACGCGCAGTCCTACCGCGAAATCTCACTGCTTCTGCGCCGCCCGCCGGGACGCGAAGCCTATCCGGGAGACGTTTTCTTCCTGCACTCCCGTTTGCTCGAGCGCGCGGCAAAGCTGAGCGACAAATACGGCGCCGGTTCGCTTACGGCTCTCCCGGTGATCGAGACGCAAGCGGGTGACGTTTCCGCTTACATTCCCACCAATGTGATTTCGATTACCGACGGGCAGATCTTCCTGGAGGCCGATCTTTTCAATATCGGCATTCGCCCCGCCATTAACGTGGGCATATCGGTAAGCCGCGTGGGCGGCAACGCGCAAATCAAGGCCATGCGGCAGGTGGCCGGCACGCTCCGGCTGGACCTGGCGCAATACCGGGACCTGGCTGCGTTTGCGCAGTTTGGCTCGGATTTGGATAAGGCCACGCAGGCGCAACTCGCCCGCGGCCAAAAACTCACGGAAATCCTGAAGCAGGGCCAATTTGAGCCGCTGCCCGTCGAAAAGCAGATTTTGATCATCTTCGCGGGCACCAAGGGCTTCATGGACAATATCGACCTGGCGGATTGCCGGGGGTTTGAGAAGGAATTGTACGGGTTCGTGGAAACGAACTACGCCGCACTGCTGAAAACGATCGCGCAGAAAAAGGCGCTGGACGATGCCTTGAGGGTCGAAATCGGCAAGGCGCTGGATGCGTTCAAGGAACGGTTCGTTGCGAGCACCGCCGCGGCAAAGTCCGAGGCTGCCGCGGATTGATGGTTGTGAGGGGTATCTGTTTCTTTGTGCTTGAGGACCCAGAATTTTAATTAAACATGCCTACACTTCTTGATTACCGGCGGCGGATTCGCTCGGTGAAGAACACGCAGCAAATCACCCGGGCGATGAAGTTCGTTGCGGCGTCGAAGCTGCGCCGGGCGCAGGAAGGGGTATTTGCCGCGCGGCCGTACGCGCGTGAAATTTTGCGCGTGTTGCGTTCGGCCATGGCGCGCATTGAAAATCCCGCGCATCCCTTGCTCGAGCGCAGGCCGGAAGAGCGAATCCTCGCGATTGTGCTGACCGGAGACCGCACACTCTGCGGCGCTTTCAATACCAACGTGGTGAAGCGCTCGCTCGAATTTCTCCGCGAGCATCGTAATCAGAAACTCGAGCTCATCGCGGTTGGACGGAAGGGGCGGGACGCCCTGCGGAAGCGCCAATGGACCTTCGTGGCCGAATATTTGGGGGTCTCAGACCGCGTGGAATTCGGCAAGGCCAAGGAAATTGCGGCGCGCGTGGCTGAAATTTATTCGAAGGGCGAAGTGGACTCGGTATATGCCATTTACAATGAGTTTAAAAGCGTGATGGTGCAGCACCTTCGGGCCGAGAGAATTCTTCCCATCGCTCCCGAGCTATTTGAAACGCGGAAATCGGAATCGAGCGTAGGCCACGGCTCCTCCTTGCCCATGGAGCGCGCGGATTCCGGCGCGATGCTGGTGGATTACATTTACGAACAGCCGCCCGAGCAGATTTTCAAGGGCCTGGTGCCCCGGTACCTGGAAGCGGAAATTTTCCGCATCCTGCTGGAATCGTCCGCGGCGGAGCACGCTGCCCGCATGACGGCGATGGATGCGGCCACCACCAACGCGGCCGAACTGATCGAAAGTTTGACTCTGGATATGAACAAGATTCGCCAGGCCACGATTACAAGGGAATTGATTGAAATCGTCAGCGGAGCGGCATCCGCGACGGGGAATTAAGGAGAACCAGATGGGATCGGAGAAAGGGAATGTGGGGCGCGTGGTGCAGGTGATTGGCCCGGTGGTGGACGTGGTGTTCGAAGAGGGCCACCTGCCGCGGATTTATAACGCCGTGCACATTACCAGTGAAGGCTTCCAGGTTCCGACGCCGCTGGACATTATCGCGGAAGTGGAACAGCACCTGGGCGAGGGGCGTGTTCGCTGCGTCGCCATGAAGCCGACCGAGGGAATGGTGCGCGGGATGAAGGCCGTCGATCTGGGCGAAGGAATCTCCGTACCCGTTGGGCGCGGAACGCTGGGCCGGGTGATGAATGTGCTGGGCGAGCCCGTGGACGAACTGGGCGAAGTGAAAACCGATAAGCGCTACCCGATTCACCGGCCGGCTCCCAAACTGGATGATCAATCCACCACGCTGGAAATGTTCGAGACCGGGATCAAAGTGGTGGACCTGATCGAGCCGTTCCTGAAGGGCGGAAAGATCGGATTGTTCGGAGGCGCCGGGGTGGGCAAGACGGTGCTCATTCAAGAATTGATTCACAACGTGGCCATGAAGCACGGCGGCGTGTCCGTCTTTGCGGGAGTGGGCGAACGAACCCGTGAAGGGAACGACCTGTGGCTCGAATTCCAGGAATCGGGCGTGGTGGTTCCCGGCAATTCCGAGAAATCGCGCGCGGCGCTGATTTACGGCCAGATGACGGAGCCGCCCGGCGCGCGCTTGCGCGTGGGATTGACCGGCCTTACGGTGGCTGAATATTTCCGCGACGAAGAGCACCTGGACGTGCTGCTCTTCATCGACAACATTTTCCGGTTCGTCCAGGCGGGCTCGGAAGTTTCCGCGCTCCTGGGCCGCATGCCTTCCGCCGTGGGATACCAGCCGAACTTGAATACGGAGATCGGCGAATTACAGGAGCGCATCACCTCCACGAAACACGGGTCGATCACTTCGGTGCAGGCGATTTACGTTCCGGCCGACGATTACACCGATCCAGCCCCGGCGGCCACCTTTACTCACCTGGACGCCACCACCAATCTGAGCCGGCAAATCGTGGAGCGCGGCATTTTTCCCGCGGTCGATCCGCTGGCCAGCTATTCGCGCATTCTGGATCCGCGCGTGGTTGGCCAGGACCATTACAACGTGGCCCGCTCGGTAAAGTCCGTGCTCCAGCGTTACAAGGACCTGCAGGACATCATCGCCATTCTCGGCATCGAAGAACTTTCCGACGAGGACAAGCAGACCGTGGGCCGCGCCCGCAAGATCGAGAAATTCCTTTCGCAGCCCATGTTCGTGGCCGAGCAATTTACCGGGCTGGCGGGAAAATACGTGAAGATCGAGGACACCATTCGCGGCTTCAAGGAAATCGTCGAAGGCAAACACGACGAAGTTCCCGAGCAGGCGTTCTACATGGTTGGATCGATTGAGGAAGTGCTGGAGAACGCCAAGAAAATGGCGGCAACCGCTTGATCGCGATTGCCACGCAGTTTGGCGCGCAAAGGGATACAGAAGATAACTGAACTATGTTGCCTGAGAGACTCGAACTCGAAGTGGTGACGCCGGAACGGCATGTGATCCACGATTCGGCGAAACTGGTGGAACTGCCCGGCCTCGACGGCTACCTGGGCATTCTGCCGGGGCACGCGCCGCTGATTACGGAACTTGGAATCGGGCTATTGAGTTACCAGCGGAATGGGGATACTCACTATCTGACGGTGGTTCACGGCTATGCGGAAGTGCTGCCGGATCGCGTGATTGTGCTTGCCGAAATTTCCGAGCGCGCCGAAGAAATCGATTTGAGTCGCGCCACCGCGGCGCTGGGCCGCGCCAAGGAACGAATCGCCAAGCCGAGACCCGATCTCGATTGGGAGCGCGCGGAATACGCCTTGAAACGCGCCCTGATTCGCGTTCAGGCTGCCGGCAAAGGCGGCCTGGCTGCCGCGGCGGCAGAACAGCATGATTACAAGGCGGCTCCTTAAAGCCTGCACAGTGAATGCACCCGGCGAACCTTCGGCAATTTCCGGACTGAATCCCCGGCCGAAATTCCGCATCAAAAGCAGTGAGGGCAGGCGTTACAAGACTATCCAATGAGTGAAATCACCATCTATTCAACTTCGTGGTGCGGCGATTGCCGCCGCGCGAAACAGTTCCTGAAGGAACGCGGCATCGCATTTCATGAAGTGAATGTGGATGAGGATCCCGACGCGGAAGATTTGGTATTGCGCGTCAACAGCGGCCGCAGGAAAGTGCCGACACTCGAAGTGGATGGGCGCTACTTCGCTTGCAGTCCTTTCGATCCTTATTTGCTTGCCGAAGAATTGAAAATTCCCCTGAACAAATAAATTGCACTTACGGATGGCCTTCGAGAACAGCTCGAAGAAATTATCTTTAGCTCAAGCTTTTGGGAGTTGCTCTGGATTCCTCGCTCCGCTCGGAATGACGACGAAATGATGCTCGCGCAGGCTGCTAGGCGACCATAACGCCGCGAGCCATCACGCCGGCGATTTGCAGATCTTGCGTCAGCAAGACGAGATCGGCGTCCGCGCCCGGCGCGATCACTCCCTTTTTTCCGGCAACTCCAAGCCGCATTGCGGGCACCTCCGTCGCCATTCGCACCGCGCCGGCCAGTGGCACGCCGAGCGAGACCACATGCCGAATGGCGCGGTCCAGCGTGAGCGTGCTGCCTGCCAGGCGACCTTCGAGATTCCGGCACACGCCGCCGGACACGACCACGTCAAATGTTCCCAATCGAAATGTTCCGTCGGGCATGCCCGTCGCAGAAATTCCATCGCTGACCAGCACTACGCGCTCGATTCCTTTTACCGCCAGCAGCAACCGTATCGCGGGATCGTCCACGTGCACGCCATCGGCGATCACTTCCGTGGTGACTCGGGGATCGGTGAGCACGGCGCCGAGTACGCCTGTCTCTCGATGCGAGAACGGGCGCATGGCGTTGAAGACGTGCACGGCGTGATTGGCTCCTCGTTCGATGGCCGCGCATGCCTGAGCATACGTCGCGTCGGTATGGCCGAGCGCCACAACCAGGTCCGCCGCGCGGGCTCTCTCGATCATTTCGAGCGCGCCCGGCAGCTCCGGCGCCAGAGTCAGAATGCGGGCGCAGCCGCCGGCGGCTTCAAGGAATCGATTGAGCGCGGGGATGGACGGATTCGCAATCGAATCCGGCGGATGTACGCCGCGGCGCGCGTGGCTGATGAACGGCCCCTCGAAATGGATTCCCGCAATTTCTGCGCGTGGCGAGGACTGCGAGATGCCGTTGAGCGGGCTGCGAATGTAACGGGCGATGCCTTCCAGGCTTCGGCAAGTCTGGTCCGTGGGCGCCGTCACCGTGGTGGCTACCAGCGTGGTAGTGCCAAATCGCGCCACGGTGCGTGCCACGGCTTCGAGCGCAGCCGGGCTTCCTTCCATCACGTCATGCCCGCCCGCGCCGTGAATATGCACGTCCACGAAGCCCGGCACAATCGTGCGCCCGCGAGCATCGATCTGTTTCGCCCCGGCGGGCACTTGTACTTCTTCACGCCGCCCCACATGGGTGATCCGGCTGTCTTCGATCAGGATGACGGCGCCGGTGATTTCCTCGAGCGGCGTGAGAACCCGGGCGCCCTCAATTGCGATATTAGCCATGGGGGCCACATCGTACTTGAACTCGCGCCTAATTGCATCGCTCAGGCTTGCATCCGCGCCGTGGTTCGCTACAATGAAAGTTCACTTCGGAGGAGACGGAATGGCAAACGACAAGCGCTTCGTGGCCTGGAAGACTCACCATCGCCGGCGGAAGGCGGCCAAGGCCAAAGTAAAGCTCTACGAGCAGGGGAAGATAACCCACGACAAGCTGAACGCCCTGGCCAAGATTTTCTACCGGCGCAAAATGCGCTTCCTTACCAAAGCGGAATAAGCCGGAACACTTTCCGAACAAAAAAAAGAGGGCGCTCATCGAGCGCCCTCTCCTGACCCCGCTACGGGGAGCTGCTTTCTCATTCCGCCCCGCGGAGATGGGAAGGCAGAATCCTTCCGCTTCCTGCTTCAGTTGCCGGTCCCTTGTTGTGGCGCACTCGCCTTCGGAACGCTCAGGTAGCCGGTGATTTTTTCTTTGCCGACATGGTTGACGACCAGCTCGAGCGCGGCGCGGGAGCCACGCGTGTAGAAGTAGATCGGCTCGTTGGAGGAGCGGTTCTTCTTCTCGTAGCGCGCATCGTCCGCATAAATCGCCACGGTGAACTGATTCCTCTTGGCGTTGGTGCCGCGGAGTTCCACCATCACGTCGCCCACTTTCTGGCGATTGCCTTTCTTGTCGATGGTGAACTCGTAGTAATCGCGCTGCCCCATCCGGCGAAGCACTTCGATGTCATCATGGTTGCGGGCGATCAGAGTTCCCAATTCGCCCTTGGCCATCTGTAGGTTGCTCTTGGTGCCTTCCAGGTCGCTCCTGACGCCGGCCACGTCGCCATTGGTGGCCTTCAGGTCATCGGCGCTGGCTTTGGTGGCCAGTTGGTTGTTGACGTCACTCTGCATCGCTTCCAGTTTCTTCTGATCTTCGTCCTTGACCTGTTTCGCGTACTTGCGCGCGCTCGACAGCTCGCCCTGCGTCAGTTTGAGGCGGTCGGTGACCACACTGAGTTCGCCCCGCATCTGGGCGTTGATCTCTTCCGTTTGCGACAATCGTTGGTTCAGAAGCTCCTGCGATTGCTTCACGGACTGCGCTTGGCTCGCGAGACTCTGCTCCAGGCTCGTCGCGCGTGACGTCGCGCTCCAGCCGATTCCCAGAGCCACGATTCCGATCACAGCCAAAGCGACCACTGCCAGACCCACCCAGCG
>JBGPTK010000212.1:0-6658 GCA_041490605.1 Terriglobia bacterium
CTCGCAACTCGAGTTGCGCGAGTTCGATGCCGGCTCGTGGTTTGGCCCGCAATTCGCCGGTGAACGCTTGCCCACGCTGGATGAAATCCTGGCGTTTGGCCGCGAATTCGATGTGACGTTTTATCTGGAGATCAAAGCCGCGCAAACATGGGGATTGCACGATGCCCTGGTGGGGGCGCTCCGCGCGGCCCAGGCGACCGACCGCGTGATCGTGATTTCTTTCGGCGCGGCCGATCTGGAAAGAATTCATCACCTGGACGATCAGGTGATGACGGGATTCCTGATCGATGAGCCGCGTTCGGATGCGGTGGAGATGGCCTTGCGCATGGGCGCCAGGCAAATTGCGCCGCATGGCGGTCTGATTACCGCCGCGCTGGTGGAGCAAGCGCATCGCGCGGATTTGCGCGTGGTCACCTGGACTCTGAACGAGCCGGAACAAATGCGAGCCGCGCTGGCGGCCGGCGTGGACGGCGTGATGACGGATTATCCAGACCGCCTTCGCGCGGTGATCGATGAGTGGTTTTCCTCACCCGTACAAGGCGCGGAATAGATTCGCGAATTGGCGCAGGGTGAGCTGTTCCGCGCGCGCGTCGGCGCGCAGGCCACAGGCGGACAGGGCGGCATCCGCGCGGTCCGCGGGCAGCAGGGCGCGAAGATTATTCCGCAGGGTCTTGCGTTTTTGTTCGAAGCATTCCTGAATAAATTTCAGAAATTGTTTTTCGCCGGCGATGCGGAGCTCAGCGCGCTCGCCGGGCAATCGCATCGCTACCAGAGCCGACGTCACTTTCGGGGGGGGACGGAAAGCGCCCGCTGGAATCCGCAGCAGAATTTCCGGGCGCGAATAATAGTGGCAAAAGGCGGAAAGGTAAGCGTAAGTCCGGCCTCCCGGGAGCGCCGCGATTCGCGCGGCCACTTCGAGCTGGATGAGGATGTGGATCGAATCGAGCTGATCCGCGAACTCGAACAGATGATGCAGAATGGGCGATGTGATGTAGTAAGGGAGATTTCCGTAGACGCGAAATCGCGTGCTGCCCGCGAGGGCGGCAAAATCGAGAGCGAGCACATCGCCTTCGATCACTTCCACATTCGGCCATTCGCCGGCGCGCCGCCGCAAATCCTCCGCAAGCCGCGGATCGGTTTCGATTGCGATCACCCGGCGGGACGCGCGGGCCAGCGCTTCGGTCATTTCGCCGTGGCCCGCGCCAATCTCGATCCACACGTCATCCACGCGGGCCTCGAGCGTAGAGTGGATTCGCGCGCGCCAGCTTTCGCTGCCCAGGAAGTGCTGACCCAATCGCTGTCTGGCCATCGCGGGCGAGTCTAGCAAGTTCCGGGCGATTCGCGGGCAGCGATTTCGTCCGCGGAGGCCGGACCGCCGCTTGTTGAATCACCCCCGCGCTTGCTTCCCGGTGGAGTATCATGGCGGAACGAAAGGGGCCGGACATCTCGAAATGAAATTAGCCTATCTCGACATCGAAACAAATTATGTGGGAAAGTTCACGGATCAACAGCTCTTCAGCGATTTCAAGAATCATTTGATCACCGTGCTGGGCGTGCGGGTGATTGATAAGGAAGAGGATCAATTTTTCCAGCGCGTCGGCGTGGCTATCACGAAGCAAGACTTGCTCGAAATTCTCGGCGGCGTTCAGAGAATCGTCACTTACAACGGCCGGTCCATCCCCGATCGCCTGAAAAACAGGGTCGGCTTCGATTTCCCGGTCATTGCCGCGCAGTTGGGAGTTGTGCTCGACAAGGAATTCGAACATACGGACCTGGTGCCGGAATGTTGGCGGCGCAATCTATACGGCGGGCAGAAAAAGGTGGAACAAACATTAGGTCTTCAGAGAAAGCTGCCCGGCAAAGATGGCGCCTGGGCGAGCGACGCCTGGCGCAAATACCTCGAGACTCGCGAAGAGAACTATCTGACCGAGTTGCTCACCTACAATCGCGAAGACGTGTTCATGCTGCGGGAAATCGAACTGAAGCTGCAGAAGATGTGACCGAAGCATGGCTCTCGCTGCATTGGCGGAACACCGGAGCCTTGTTTGCCTTGACGAAGCCGCGCCAATTCAGTACCGTTTGCAATTTGGCCGGGGATGAGTGAGGTTCCATGAAGATTCTTTTCGTCGCCAGTGAAGGCCTGCCGTTTTCGAAAACGGGCGGGCTGGCGGACGTTGTCGAGGCGTTGCCGAAAGCCCTGGTTCACCTGGGACACGAAGTCGCCGTCTTGTTGCCGCGCTATCGCAATAACAAAGTCACCGCCCGCATTGTCCCCAGCCTGACCATCCCGCTGGGCGATCGCCTGCGTTTTCCCGCCCTGGCCGAGGGCTCCGTGATTGAAGGCGTGCGCTACTTTTTTGTGGACGATCCGGAATATTTCGACCGCGAAGCGCTGTACGGGGACAAAAAGGGCGATTACCCCGATAACGCCGAACGCTTTGCCGAATTCAGCCGGGCGGCAATCGAGTTTGCCAAGCATATCTGGCTGCCGGACATCTTTCATTGCCACGATTGGCAGTCGGCGCTGGTTCCGGTATTCCTGAAGACGCTTTATGCCGAAGATCCGGCGCTGCGCAGCGCGGCCACCGTTTTCACCATTCACAATCTGGGCTACCAGGGATTGTTTCCGCGGACGACGCTCGAAACCATCGGCCTGCCCGCCACTCTGTTTACGCCCCACGGCCTGGAGTTCTACGGCCGGGTCAATTACCTCAAAGGCGGACTCGTCTTCGCGGATGCTCTGACCACGGTCAGCCGCAAATACGCGCAAGAAATTCAAACGCCGGAATACGGAAGCGGGATGGAAGGCGTGATTGGCGATCGCGCCGGCCGTTTGACCGGGATCTTGAATGGAGTCGACTACTCCTCCTGGAGCCCGGAGACCGATACTTATATCGCCGTGAATTATTCGGCGCGCAATCCGGGCGGCAAGCGAATCTGCAAGAAAGATCTGCTCGAGACCTTCCGCTTGCCGGCGGAAAATATCGGCCGGCCGCTGATCGGAATCGTCTCGCGCTTCGTGGATCACAAAGGATTCGATTTGATCGCGGAAGTGGCCGATGAATTGTTGCAGGAAAATCTGGCCCTGGTGGCGCTGGGCGCCGGCGAGCCCAAGTATGAGAAGCTTTTCCAGTCGCTGGCGGAGCGTTTTCCGGATCAGGTGGGCGTGCGCATCGCTTACGACAATGCCATCGCCCACAAGATTGAAGCCGGCGCCGATATTTTCCTGATGCCTTCGCGCTCCGAGCCCTGCGGTTTGAACCAGATGTATAGCTTGCGTTATGGTACAGTGCCGGTGGTTCGCGCGACGGGCGGCCTCGACGACACGATTGAATCGTTCGACCCGGCGACGGGACACGGCACCGGGTTCAAGTTTGAGCCATACCGGGGGCAGGCCTTGCTGGCCTGCGTTCGCGAAGCTCTGAAGACGTTTCAAGATCCCCGCGCATGGCGCATCGTGCAGGCCAACGGCATGGCCAAGGATTATTCCTGGAAGGCTTCCGCGGCCGAGTATGTCCGGCTGTATGATTCGATTCGGAAGACGCGAATCCCGCGGGCGTCCACGGCATCTAATAGCTCAGCCGCGTCAAATGCGCAGGGATCAGGCACTGCTGTAGAGGCGGTTGCCACGACCTCTCGAAGGGAAAAAAATGTCCGATAACGTTCAAGCAGTCAGTGATTCGTCGTTTCAAGCGGATGTGATCGATGCCAGCAACTCGCAGCCGGTGCTGGTGGACTTCTGGGCCTCCTGGTGCCGCCCGTGCCTGATGCTCACTCCCACGGTGGAGGAGATCGCGCGGGAGAATGCCGGAAAGTTGAAAGTCCTGAAAATGAACGTGGACGAGAACATGAGCACTCCGGGCAAATTCAATATCCGCGGAATTCCTACCCTGCTCGTTTTCAAAGGCGGGCAGGTGGCCGATCAGATCGTCGGAGCAGTGCCGAAAGATCAAATTGTGAAGGTCCTCCAGCGGCACCTGAGCTAAGCGCGCTCTCAATTCCAGCGATAAAATCTGCTTTCACCCAACAAGGCTCTCGCCTCGGGGCTCGCCTCTTCCGTCAAGATCCGCAGGGAGCGCGGTTGCAAATTCGGAATGCAGCGAATATGCTTCGGCTGCGTCAACGCGATTTTTGAGTATGCTTGGGCAACCACCGATGGAAAACACTGACCCAGTTCGTGTGCGAAATACCCAGCCGCGCGACTTCGCGGCGATCGGCGAATTGTGCAAGCGCATATATCCCGACACCGAACCCTGGGCGCCGGCGCAATTGTCATCGCACTTGAAGATGTTCCCGGAAGGGCAATTCGTCGCCGTGCATGGCCCGGAAGAAAACGTGGTGGGCATGTGCGCGAGCCTGGTGGTGGATTGGGAAGACTACAGGATGCTCGATGACTGGGTGAAGTTCACCGCCGATGGCCTGTTCACCAATCATGATTTGAAGCGGGGGCGCACGCTCTACGGCGCCGAGGTGATTGTCGATCCCACGCTGCAACATCACGGGATCGGCGACAAGCTGTATCAAGCGCGGCGCGAATTGGCCGAGCGCTTCAAACTTTGGCGGATTCGAGCGGGAGCTCGCCTGCGCGGATTTCACAATTACACCGGCAAAATTTCACCGGAAGACTACATCATTCAAGTGGTCCACGGCTCGCTTCACGATCCCACGCTCAGCTTCCAATTAAACGAAGGCTTCCACGTGCTGGCCGTGGTGCCGCACTATTTGTCCGATGATCCCGAAAGCCAGGGTTATGCCGCCGTGATCGAGTGGCTGAATCCGCAATTCGTGAAGATCGAGCATATCCCCGAATTTCCGAAACGATTCCTGCATCGCGACGTGGTGAAACATCTCGATTCCACCGCGAATGCAGGCCGACCGCCGGCTGCGTGATCGCGTTGCTCGAGATGCGCACTGTCTGCATGCTTATGCCGCGGCAGTGACCAGGATGCGGGCGGACTTGCGCGAACGGGACTTCTGCCGGATGACTATCTCCACGTCGCAGTCCAGCGCCGTCAGAAAATTCATCAGCCGCTCCACCGAGAAGCCTTCAAGCCGGTAATGGGACAGCGCGGAAATTTTGGGCTGATTGATGTGCAAGCGCCGCGCCGCAGCCCCCTGCGAAAGTTGCTGGTCCTCGATGATTTGATTGATCGCCACGGCCAAGCGCACCTTCGTTTGCCTCTCGCCGGCGTTGGGCAGGCGAAGGTCAGCGAAGACGTTGCCGGAACTCGGAATCACTTGAGTCCTACCTTTTCTCTTTGCCATGTCGTGCCTCGTAATCCTCTTGAGCCGCTCTAAGCCGTCGCGCGATCAATTCCACATCAGTCTTGGCTGTCGCGACGCCGCTTGGTGACTTCTTTTGGAACGCATGAAGCACATAGACAGCGCCTTCAAACCTGACTGCATACACTGCTCGATAAGCATCTCTGCGGTAATTTTCAACCACTTCGAAGATTCCCGCTCCTTCCCCTTTCCAGGGTTTCGCACTGGGGTGCTTTCCGCCGAATTGGGCCACGCTCAGAGCGACTCCCACGTCATCCCTGACTGGGCCGGGAAATTTCAGCAGGTCCCGTTTCGCCGACCCAACCCAGTACAACGGCTTCTCACCGGGAGCCATGCTTATTCTCGCCATAAATTATCCCACTTCTGGGATGTCCGGTCAACTGCATCCACGCCCTGGGATGCAGACGCTCCAGCCGCGACGCTAGCATACTCCCGCATGGCGATGCGGCCACAGCACTAGCCACGTTGCTCATTCAGTGCGGGCTATACTAGGATGGCCAGTGTTGCGAGGATCGCTTCATTGAAATGAGGGTGGTGGGCGCGTCCGAGGCAAATTCCGGGAAGACGCCCCACGAGAACCGATGAGTGACTTTGCAGGCATCGCGACGATAAACGCGGCGGCCGCTTCCCCCGGTGATTTGGGCATGCTGTGGGATTTTTGGTATCCCGCGCTGCGCAGCAGCGAAATTCGCGGACGCGGGTTGGCGAAGGTGATGCTGCTCGAAGTCCCGCTCGTCTTGGGACGAGACGCGCAGGGGCGGGCTTTCGCCATGCGCGATAGCTGTCCCCACCGGGGAATTCCGCTGTCCTACGGACATTTTGATGGCAAGACGCTCGAGTGCAGCTATCACGGGTGGAAGTTCGATGCGTGCACCGGGCAGTGCGTCGAGATTCCTTCCCTGGCCGAGGGTGACAGACTTCGAGTGGACCGGATTTACGCAGGACATTTTCCGTGCGCGGAACGCGATGGATACGTTTGGGTTTACATGACCGACCCTCAGGGCCGGCCGGCGCGGAGCGGCGCCGCAGAGATCGAAGGCCCTCTTGCGCCCGAACTGCCCGTCTTCAGCGAGCGGTACCGCATCACGCATCTTTCCGCCGATTTGCCCTGCCACGTGGATCACGGAATTATCGGATTGATGGACCCGGCGCACGGACCCTTCGTGCATCAATCGTGGTGGTGGCGCAGCCGCGGCAGCATCCACGAAAAGCAAAAGCAATTCGAGCCGATTCCGAGCGGTTTCCGGATGAGCGCGCACGCTCCCTCGTCGAACAGCGCGCCTTATCGCCTGCTGCGCGTCTCCGGACAGCCCATCACTACCACCATTGATTTTGTGCTGCCGAATATCCGCCTGGAACAGATTCGTAGCGGCCA
>JBGPTK010000213.1:0-6640 GCA_041490605.1 Terriglobia bacterium
CATTTTCCCCAGGCTTCGCAATTGACGCCGGAAACAATCCAAATGGCCGTGCCGGTCCACTTGACGCGGGCCGATTCCGGCCTTCGAGTTCTGAACATGAAACTCGACCCGGCGTCCGGCACGGCCTTCTTTCAGGTTTGGCCGTCCAAAGAGCCGAAGATTCGCCCCTTTGACGTGCCCGTCATTCTACAGCCGGGGATTTCGGCTTGGGATTCGGCTATCCAACCAGGCCGCAGCGTGCAATTTGACGCGACGGGTAAGGAAGTGCCGCGAAGGGAGAATCATCACCCTGCCGCCGCTTCGAAAACAACAGGACGCAAAGCTCATAAACCGGAGCCACCGCCGCTGGTGACGCCCGGACAGATTGCAATGATTCTCTTGCAAGGGAATGGCATGCAAGTCCACACCTACGTCCTGCCGCTCGAGCGCGGCGCACTCGGCGAGATCATCCGCGTGCGCAGCGGGACGACCGGAAAAGTTTTTCTCGCGCAGGTGATGGCCCACAATTTCTTGCAGGCTGCATTTTAAAAGAGGCGATAAATGAACCACGTATCCGGCGCCATGAAATCGATGGGGATTGTGGCGATGCTGCTGGCGGCCATGGGGGCATTGCCGGGCTCGGCGGCCGCTAAATTAAAATTGAAGAAGCAAGCGGGTCCGGCGAGCACCGGGTTAGCCGGCTACCTCAGCCGCATGAGATCTTCCGCTTCTCTGGGTGGGCCAACGACGATGGGGAGTTTGTGGAATCCTCAGAACAATTTTGTATCGTTCTCGACCGACTATAAGGCCCGCAATGCCGGCGATCTGGTGACAATTCTGTTGAGCGATCAATTCGATTCGACTTCCAACAATACCATCAAGCAGCAGCGCACCTTCGGCACCAGCTCGGCCGTTACCGGCCTGCTGGGCACCGTTGGCGCGCGCAGCCGTTTGCAAAACCTCTTGGCGGCCAATTCAGCCGTGAATCTGAACGGGCAGGGGCAATTGGCTGTGAACTCAAGTTTGAAGACGACCCTTTCCGGATATGTGGTGGAAGTGCTTCCGAACGGCATACTGGTGGTGGAAGCAGCGCGGGACATGAACATCAATAACGAGCGGCAAACAATTCTGGTCCGCGGCTTGATCCGTCCCGGCGATTTAGCCGCCGACAATTCGGTTCCATCCAGCGCGCTGAGCAGCCTGGAAGTGGAAGTGAAAGGTAAAGGCATTGTGAGCGATGGATCGCGCCAGCCGAATATCGTGATTCGCACCTTGCTTCGCATCCTGGCGTTTTGAGAACGGGGAGACAAGTTCGCATGAGAAAGCTCGTCCTCTTGCTGATTTTCGCGATCCTTACCGCTCCGGCAAACTCCGGGGCGGCCCAGGAAACAGCCCGGCGCGGCGCCCGCTTGAAAGACGTGGCGGATTTCGAGGGGATCCGTGACAACCCCTTGGTCGGTTATGGTTTGGTGGTGGGACTGAATGGGACCGGAGATCGTAATCAGACGATTTTTTCCACGCAAACACTGGCAAACATCCTGCAGCGAATGGGCGTCCAAATTCCGCCGACTCAGGTCCGCATCTATAACGTGGCCGCCGTCTTCGTGACGGCCACATTGCCGCCCTTTGCGCGCCCCGGGATGCAGATCGACGTCACCGTTTCTTCCATCGGCGACGCCAAAAGCCTGCAAGGCGGGCTTCTGTTGCTCACGCCGCTGGCCGCGACCGATGGAAAAACCTATGCGATCGCGCAAGGCGCGGTCACGCTGGGCGGCTACAGCGCCGGCAAGACTGGAAATTCAAAACAAGTGAATCATCCAACGGTGGGCCGGATACCGGAAGGCGCAATCGTCGAACGGGATACCTCTCTCAATTTGAAGGGTCTGACCACGCTTTCCGTTTTGCTCCGCGATCCAGACTTCGCAACGGCCCGGGACCTGGCTCTGACGATTAATCACTCCCTGGGCAAGGATTTCGCTCATGCGATCGATAGCCGCCGCATCGAACTCACTGGCTTTGGCACGGAGGCGGGCGCGGTGCCCCAGCTTCTCGCGGCGATCGAAGACTTGCCGGTAAAAGTGGAACCCTCCGCTCGTGTGATCGTCAATGAGCGCACGGGAACGGTGGTGTTGGGCGGCAATGTTTCTCTCTCCGCCTGCTCGATCCTGCACGGCAATCTCACCATCGATGTCGTCACGGAATTCAAAGTTTCGCAGCCGCAGCCATTCTCGAAAGTAGGGCAAACGGAAGTGGTGCCGGAAGTCAAACTCAAGGCCGGCGACCTGCCTGCGCAGTCCATCCAATTGCAGCAGGGCGCTACCGTGGAAGACCTTGTTCACGGCTTGCAGCAGATCGGCGCGACCGCGCGCGATATTATCGCCATCTTGCAGGCGATGAAGCAGGCGGGCGCCTTGCAAGCCAATCTGGAGGTCATCTAATGAACCCCATTCATTTAAATTCGCCCATCGCGAGTTTCCCCACGGATGCCGCGAACCCGGGCGGCCCGAAGCGGGCTGCGCCGGCGCATCCTTCTGCAACCGATTCCGCCACCCGTGGCAAGGTGCAGAAAGCGGCGCAGGATTTCGAGGCCCTGATGATTTCGACCCTGTGGAAGTCCATGCGGGAAGAAAGCAATGAGTCCGCGGAGGAACAAGACGGCGCGAACCAAACCCTGGGTGATTGGGGCATGTCGGTTGCTGCCAATTCATTGGCTCAGTCGGGGGGTATCGGCATAGGGAAGATGATCGTCCATTCCTTGACTCCAAAGGCGGGTTTGGAACCCGCCAAGTGAGCATTCAACTTTAGGGCGCGGCCCCCTTGGCGATCGCGCACTTTTCCGCTGGAAATGTTGATAAACCGGCTAAAGTTTCTGCCCGTTCTGCCGATTACTACCCTGTAGGGAAGCGGGGTGCAGGGAGATTAAAGTTTTATTACCCGCAGCCGATGTCTTAGGTGTGGGAGAGATCTAAAGATCGGAGAACCGACATGAGAATTGATTCCAATAGCCAGGCACAAGAAAGCAGCCAGGCAGAAGCATTGAGCAACAATGCGGGTTCGCAGGGAGCAAAGAAATCGGAAGTCACTACTACCCGGGCCGGGGACACGGTCAAGCTCTCATCCTTCTATGACCGTGTGGGTGAACTTGCGAAGAAGGCCAGCCAAGCTCCCGAAGTGCGTCAGGAAAGGGTCGACTCCCTCAAGGCGGCAATCAGCGAGGGTAGGCACAAAGTCACCAGCGACCAGACGGCTGAAGCGATTTCCAAAGACTTGCTGAGCAGGGTTTCCTCGAAGTAGCCGCGAGCAGAAATGGGTGGCCTGGTACCAACCCGGGTTGAACCAGTCTCCGACCGGAATGAAGAAAGTCCATTCGGGGGAAGCCGGAGGAATCGACGAAAGCCGGCTCCGCCCCGTCCGGCTGAGGAAGTTGAGGACGTCACAACCACCGATCTGGACGAGCCGAAGCCTGAACTGGATGAGATCGCATAGCCCGTGGAAAATCACACAAGCCATTTTCTGAATCTTCTCGAGCGACGGCTGGAGTTGCTCAATCGGCTGGCCGGAGATTTGAGTGCCTGCAGCGCTGCAATCGTAAACTTGGACCTGGAAGGAATCCATACGCGAGTCGGCGAACAAGAAAAGGTCTGCGCGCAGATCCGAGGCCTGGACGCTGAAATCGAGGCGCTCCCGATGGCGTGCCGGCGCGATCCCAGCGTACCCGATGAGGATGCGCGGATCGCTTGCGCGTTGGAGCAAGTCTCCGCGGCGCAGCTTGAAGTGCGGCGGTTGAATCAGGTGCACGCCTCGCTTCTTTGCCGCTCGCGCCGCACTCTGGGCGCATTGAAGAATTACATCGCGGCTTTCGCCCCCACTTATCTTTCGCCGCAATCGAATCTCCCGTCGTCCTCGACGGACTTGGGCAGGGCCTGATCCGTGGGAACGCTCTCCGCCTCACTGAACATCGCGCTTGCTTCACTAACCGCGAACGACGGCGCGATCGCCACAACCAGCAACAACATTGCAAACGTCAATACGCCCGGTTACGCGCGGCAGATCCCGCAGCTTCAAGAGTCCGCCCCAATCCTGGCCAACGGGGTAGCCGTCGGCACGGGAGTCACCCTGGGCAGACCGCAAACGGTCCGCGACAATGTTCTTCAATTGCGCATCAGCCAGGAAGCCCAGCAGGGCGGCCAGCTCGATGCATTCTTGAGCAGCATGAGCCAGGTTCAAACCCTCTTCAATGAAGCGAGCGGCACAGGATTGCAGCAGCCCCTGAGCGCATTTTTCAACAGCCTTCAGCAACTTTCCACCGATCCCAGCAATTTGAGCTTGCGCCAGGGAGTGATTTCCGCGGGACAGAATCTTGCCAACGCGTTTCACCAATTGTCGGGCGGCCTGAGCGCGCAGCAGCAGAATCTAAACCTCCGTGTGAATCAGACTGCCGGCCAGATTAATGAGCTGACCACCCAGATTGCCCAAGTCAACGAGCAAGTGGGAGAACTGGTCGCCGCCGGCCAGGATGCCAATTCTTTTATCAGCCAGCGCGATGTGCTGCTGGGGAAGCTTTCGAACTTGATCCAGGTGAATCAGATAGACGCCGGCAATGGGAGAGTAACCCTGACGACCGGCGAGGGGACGCCACTGGTGGTCGGCGGACAGAGCTACGATTTTACGACCCGGCCCGATCCGGCCAATGGCTTGCTGCAAATCTACTCGCAAGGCACAAACATCACTTCCCAGATTACCGCGGGAGAACTTGGCGGCCAGCTCCAGGTGCGCGATCAGCAGATCACTTCCGTACTTTCCAAATTGGATGATATTGCGTTTGGCATCTCGAGTTCATTCAATACGCAGAGCCAGGCCGGCTTCGATTTGAATGGCGCCGTGGGCGGTAATTTGTTTATTCCTCCGCCCGCCCTGGTAGCCGGGTCGGCAAACTCTTTTGGCATGGCCATTACGGACCCTGCGCTGATTGCGGCAAGCTCCGACGGCACGGCGGGGAGCAATGGAAATCTCAATGCGCTCGTCAATCTTTCCACGCAGGGAATTGTGAACGGACAGACACCGCTGAGCTACTACTCGAACTTGATTTTTGGCATCGGCAACGCCATTTCGAATGCCACCACCGAGCAAACCTCCGTCAATCTTGTTTCGCAGCAGCTCGCGAATCAGCGTGGTGCGCTTTCCGGCGTTTCGCTCGACGAGGAGGCGGCAAGCCTGGTCAAGTTCCAACAGGCCTACGAAGCCTCCGCCCGAGTGATCACGATTATTTCCGACTTGACGCTGGCAGCCGTGAATCTGGGCAAGGACTAAATCATGGCATTACGAGTCAATCCCGATCTTTCCACTGATCTCCTCAGCAGTATCCAACTCAGTCAAAGCCAGCAGAATGCGGCGCTCCAACAGATCGCCACCGGCCGGCGAGTCAATTCACTCAGCGACGATCCGGCGGCCTCCTCCGCGGTGATGTTCAACCACGCGGAGTCCGCCAAGGCGGATCAATATCTGTCGAACATCAATACGATGCAGGGGCTATTCCAGGTCACGGATTCCACTCTCAGTTCCGCGGTCAACCTGATGGCTCGCGCGGTGCAACTGGCAGTGCAAGGCGCGAACGGCACGCTCAACGACTCCGACAGGCAGGCCATTGCCGTGGAGGTCAGCAGCCTCCAACAGCAAATGTTGAGCCTCTCGAATCTTTCCTACCAGGGAAGTTACGTCTTCGCCGGCACCAATGTGCACACGCAGCCCTTCACGCTCGACCCCAACTCTGCCAGTGGCGTCGCGTACAACGGCAACACAAACGTCAATACCGTGGACCTTTTGAACGGACAACAAATGACGACCAATGTTCCGGGGAGCCAGATTTTTCTCAATCCCGCCGGAAGTATTTTTGACGCCTTACAAAATTTGCTCACGGCCCTGCAGACGGATGCCAATATCGGCGCCGCCAGCTCGACTCTGCAAACTGCGGCAAGCCAACTCTATACGCAACGGGTTTTCTACGGCAATGGCTTGCAACAAATGGAGTCGGCCACGACATTTCTCGATCAGGAGAAAGTAGAGTTCAGCACGCAAGAAAACTCCCTGGTGGGCGCGGATCTTGCCAAGGTGGCGACGAATCTCTCGCAGGCACAGGCGAGCAGCTCAGCGGTGCTCACTGCTACCGGGAAAATCCTCAACCGGAACAACCTCTTTGACTTTCTGAAGTAGTTTCTCGGATCCGAAGTAATTCTCATCCAGCTTTTGTGGAGAGGAGTTTGGATGGCAGGAGCGCCTTTCTCCGCATTGCGCCAAAGCGATCCCTTGCAGCGGCCCAGAATGTGAGGATACCTGCCGCCAGAGGTGTGGAGCGACGATCGATCGGAGAACTTTAGCAGGCCCCCCGAGATCATTTACAGGGCCCCGGTTCATTCCGAAATCAATTTCTCGCGGCGGGGCGCCGTTGGATTTGTTGAACTGCCGGATCTAGAGGGTGTTTTTGCTGGCCCGGGCCCAGGCTCCGGCCGCTGTCAGCTGTGCCTGCGCGTTTTGCAAGCGCGCTTTCTCCGCCAGCAGGCGCCCCAGGACGGACGGCAGGACCTTTGCCAACTCTTCCATGTTGTACCGGTAGTCGCCGATTTCCTTTTCCAATTCGGCGCTTGGAAAGGCATCCGATGCAAGA
>JBGPTK010000214.1:0-6613 GCA_041490605.1 Terriglobia bacterium
ATCGTGCCGGGTTTGCACGTGGGGCTCTTGACTTGGATTGTTTGATTCTTCCTTATTTTCTCTCCGCTTCCCAATTCCAAGATTTCTTTAATCCACCGGATCGATCGGCAGCAATCCCCTTGCTCCTTTCGGACGCGTGGCGCAGCAGAAAAAGGCCGGGCGCCCCAATCCCGCATGCGGGATCGGGACACAAAAATCGTGCAGCCCTTCGAAGTTGCCCCCGGGAACGCCAATCTCCGGATTGGCGTCCTGCCAAAAGCCATTCAGGAAAATGGCGCACCCGGTCACCTGCGGGGGATGTGTCGCACCTCCGGTGCTTGAAATCTTTGAATACAATTTACCCGGGGCTCACGCGCTGGACTAATTTCTGTTTATCCCGAGCTTTGAAGGGCTGCGCCTACGGTGCGGGGGAAGTGTCATGATTGGAAGCGTAACCTCTCATTCTCCACTAGCGCCGAAGGTGCGCCAGATATTAGCCCAGCCCGTAAGGGCTGGGAACGGTGGCAAAAAATCCCAGCGCCGTAGGCGCGACACATCCCCCAAATGTCTACGTGCCATAAAGTCTTGACATCGTAACTGCCTTTGTGGTAAACAGTTGTATGAGAGAATACGCTAAGAGTCTCCAATCAACACTCCCGACCGCCCTTCCCGGCTCGGCGCCACACGACTCAAGATTCCCCAGCACTCCCGTCCCCCAGAAAATTTCAATATTCGTGTTGCAAATCCCGCAGACCAATCGGGATACAAACACCGTGTTTCTAATCGCCTGGCTAATCGCCAATGGAAAACAATGTGAAAATGGCGCAACTCATTGAAAACATACGGAGTAATAAAATCCTAATCGCCTCTAAATCGTCTATTTTTGCCCCTCTGTTTCGGAGGCCTGTTTTGCTGGCAAAACACGAGGAAAAGGCCGGGCGCAGTTGGGACCCAGAAGAATTAGCGAATCGGAGGGCGTTGCTTGTGCCAATCCGTGTGCTGCTGGAAAAGTTCCGCGGCGGCGACCACGGCGCGATCGTTGCGCACTCGGCCGACGAACTGGATTCCGATGGGAAGCTTGTTCGCGCTCAGGCCGCAGGGGACGCTGATCGCGGGCAGTCCGCAAAAATTGCCGATGCCGCCGAGCGGGTCGGCAAAGCTCAATCCGGTTTCGAGGTTGGTGTCCAGTGTGCTGGCTGTGACCGGGAGCGATGCGGCTGCGATCACATCGAATTGATCGAACAGCGAATCGATTTTCTTTTGCAGCACAGAGCGGATTTGCTGCGCGCGCAAATAATCAGCCGCGGAGATTTGTTCGCTGATGTAACCGGCAATCTGCCCCAGTGGATCGCTAAGATCCGCGACGCGCCCCGACTCAATCAAAGAATGAAAGGCTGCGATGCCTTCGACGGATACAGTGGTTCCTGCGGCTTCTTCCCAGGGACCTTCGGGCAAGGCTGCGTCGCCTACGTGCGCACCATTCTTTTGCAGCACGGCGATGGCGGCTTCGGCCACTGCCTTGACGTCCGGATCGGGCTTTTGCCAGGCGTTCGTCAGCCAGCCGATGCGCAGCGGCCTGGGCGGGACGGAAGGAAAAACAAATTCGGCCAGTCCCGGCGGAAGCGTTCCAAGATCCTTGGGATCGGAACCAGAGATCTCAGAAAGCACCAGCGCGCAGTCTTCCGCCGAGCGCGCCATGGGTCCAATCTTGTCCATCGAATAGGCCAGCGCCATCGCGCCGTAACGGCTCACCCGGCCGAAGGTCGGCCGCAAGCCGGAAATTCCGCAGAAGGCAGAGGGGCAGATGATCGATCCCCAGGTTTCGGTGCCGATGGCGAACGCTGCCAGCGCCGCCGAGACAATTGCTCCCGAGCCGCTCGACGAGCCGCAAGTCCAGCAGCCTTCATTCCATGGATTTTTGGCGGCGCCGGTGAGCGAGGCGGTGGCAAAGCGATAGCCCATGCCTCCGGCAAGCTCGATCATGGCCGCTTTGCCGATCAAAATTGCGCCGGCGGAATTGAGTTGATCGATCACCGTCGCATTGAAATCGAATTTCTGCTGCGCGTAGGGACGCGCGCCCCAAGTTGTTGGATATCCTTTTACGGCGAGAAGATCCTTTGCGGCATAGGGGATGCCGTGCAGAGGCCCGCGATAGCGTCCGGCGGCGATTTCACGTTCGGCCGCGCGCGCTTGCTGGAGCGCAAGGTCATTCGTCATGGTGACGTAGGCGTTCAATTGAGGGCCGAGACGCTCGCTACGAGCGAGATAGCTTTCCGTCAGATCGACGGGAGAAATCTTGCGCGTGCGAACCAGTTGGCCGAGTTCGAAAACCGAAAGATAGAGAATGTCTTCACCGAGCATCGATTACTCCTTTTTCGCCGGCGGTGTGGCTGCGTTGCTTTGCGCGCGAACTTGCGCCGGGCCAGCCTCAGGGTAGAGCTTCAGAACCGTGGCCGGCTGGCCGGAGTTCTCGATGGGGAATGCGCGAATGGCTTCGAGAGGCTTTTGTCCTTCGGTAGCCAGGCGGCGAAGATCTGTTTTCTGCGCGCCGGAAAAGCGCGAGCCATATTTGTTGAAGATCACATCGAGCTTGGCGTCCACTTCGGCCTGGCTCGCGGGCGACAATTTCTTTTCGTCCGCTTGCGGAAATGTTTCAGGAGATCGAGCGGACAATTCCGCAGCCGTTGCGAGAGAAGCGGCCGGCAATACAGCGATGCCTGCGGCCGCCAAGGCAGCGCGGCGAGCGAAATCGCGACGGGATATTTGACTTGCGATCATTGGATTACCGGCTTTATCGGTCATAGAGATTCTCCATTCCATTTCGCTCAGTACAAATTCCACAACGCCGGAGCGAACTGCAAACGCGGAGAGCGTACTTGGAAGGCACAAGCTGCGTCAACCCAGTTTAGGTCAGAACGAGGATCAAGATATGGTTCGAAAGCAGTTGATGGGATCGGCGGCCGGCGAAGGAGCGAAAAAGCCTTCGCCGGCCCGCTTAGCGGAAGTCCTGGTTAGCGCGGAGGTGTTTTATCTGCTGCGAAGCGGCCTTAAACACTTGGCGCGTTCGAATCTTCGAAAACGTCGCCGGCGGATTCGAGGGCCGCTTCCCTGTCTATCACGCCTGTTCGAATGAGCTTTTCAATTTCGTCCCAGAAGAATTGCATGCCATCCGATGCGCCATCGCGCATGGCGCGAGCCAGCATTTGGGCGGAGAGATCGGTTCGTTCCAGAAGTTTCCGGGTCTGCTGATTGGATTTGAATATTTCGAAGGCGGCTACGCGGCCGGTGCCGTCTTTCTTTTCAATCAGGCGCTGAGAAACAATGCAGCGCAGATTTATCGCCAGGCGGGTACGGATGGCCAGCAAATCGGTTGGGAAGAATATTCCGGAAATCTGCTCGAGCGTGTGGATGGTATTGGAGCCGGGCAGGCAGGCAATCACCATGCGGCCCGCTTCGGCGGCTGCCAAGGCCAACCCAAAAGTTTCCGCGTCGAACAGCTCGCTGCATGCGATCACCTTCGGCGCGTAGCGCAAGGATGTGCGCAGAGCCACGGCGAAACTGGGGACGTCCCGATGAAGCTCGCGCTGGATGACCGTGGAATCCTTGTGAAGATGCAAAAATTCAATGGGATCTTCGATGGTCAAGATCTGAACGGCCCTTTCGTGATTGATCTTGTCAATCCAGGCGGCGAGAGTTGTGGATTTTCCCGAGCCCGACGGCCCGGTTATCAAGTACAGCCCGCTGCGAACGTTTGTGAAAGCGCCGAACTGAGGAGGCAAGCCGAGCGAGGCCAGGCTCGGAATCTCCATGGGCACCACGCGCAGAACGATGGCCACGCTTCCGCGCTGCGCAAAAATGCTGGCCCGGAAGCGGCCCAGCCCCTGCACAAAGTAGGGAACATCGCAGGCGCCATCGGTTCGCAGCTTTTCGATCGCGGCGGGATGACCCCGCAACAGGTCTCCCGCGATGCGCGTGGTGTCTTCGGGAATCAAGGTGGGCAATTCCTCGAGTGAAAGTGACAAGAGTTTGCCCGCTACTTCGGCCTGCGGCGGACGCATGGGAATTAAGACCAGGTCGCTGGCATGTTCCGCGAGCTGCAACATTTCATTGAGAAGCTCGGGAGTGCTGATGGGAGGCAAGCCAATGGGCGGTTGTTTTTCGGGCGCGAGCACATCCGGGAGATCAATAGTCAGCATGACAGGGACGCGGGCATTTTAGCTGCCAATGGAGAAAAGATTCTGTTTGGAATGCGCAACAGAATCAGTCAGATAAGACTCGGGGCGGAATGCCGAAGCGCAAAGCAGGACCGATGTGAGACTGATTTCCCAGGCTGGACAATTCTACAAGCTCAGTTCGAGGTTGCGTGAGCCGCGGGCGCCGGCCTCGCGATTTCATCCACAATTTTCTTGGCGAGGCTCAGGCTGACGGCGCAAGCCGAGTCGTTTACACGGCACTGGGCGAGCGTCAAACCGCAGCCGCAAGAGCAGTCCTGCGCGTTCAGTTTCTTCAGTGCTGCCCGCCGCTGCTCGGGCGCCAGTTTGGAAAGGTCGAGGCCGGGAAGCTCGGTTGCGTTGGCAGCATTCTTCATCCAAATCTGGCCTTGATCCACGAAAGTCTCGACGGTCGCATTCACGGGCATGCCCATCAGAGACTTGAGTTCCATTTCGTAAATATCCTGGGGAATCAATCCAACGTGCTTCTGCATCACTCGTCCCTCGCGATTGATTACGAAGGTGGTGGGAAGCGCGGGAACGCCGCCGAATCTTGCCACGATATCGCGAGTCCACATCAGCACGGGATAATTGATGCCGGCTTTCTGGACAAACTCTTTCACCCTTTCCGGCGAATCGTCATCCACGGAGATGCCGATCACTTGCAGTTGGCCTTTGTACTGCTTCTCCAGACCAACCAGCATGGGGATTTCCGCGCGGCATGGACCGCACCAGGTGGCCCAGAAGGTGAGCAGAGTCACCTTGCCATTCCAATCGGCGGTGGAGATCAAATGGCCATCCAGATCGCGCGCGAGAAACGCCGGCACCGGCTCCGGATTCTTGGCGAAGCGGATCACTTCTACGGCTGAATTCCCGCGTGGGGAAACCTTCGCCGGAGATGGTTTGCTGCCCGAATGGCGCAAGGCCGAGGTTCCAGCCAGACTTAGCGCCCCGATGCAGGCGAGCAGAAGAAGAATCCGCTCCGTCGACAAACTTCGCATGTAAACATTATGCAGCGGCGGAAGAGGAAGGACAAGCGTGAACGTCCGGCGGATTAGGGGGTGGTTTCCAGTTTCTCACTCGGCGGGGAATTCGCATCAACTGGAATCCTTTCAAGCATTTGAAGAGGATAGCCCAGCTCTTTCCATGCATCCAGCCCGCCGAGAAGGGGCCTGACACGCGAGATGCCCTGATTTCGGAGCAGAAGCGCCGCACGAGCACTGGTGGCCTCATTGGGACAACTGCAGTAGAGGATGATCTCGCGGTCGCGCGGAATTTCGACTTGGCGATTTTCGATTTCTTTGGGGTCGAATTGCAGGGCGCCGGGGATGACGGAGGGATTGGCCTCGAAATCGAGCACCTGACGCAGGTCTAAAATCTGAAGAGTTTCTCCCGCATCCAGTTTCTGTTTCAATTCCTGCGCGGTGATTCTGGCGATGCGCAAAGTCCGAATGAATCGTTTGCGCTGGAGGTACTTCCAAAGGATGTAGCCGGCCAGGCCGCCGAAGATCAGCACCGCGAGCGAAAGGCCCAGGCGCAGAGCATAGACGGCCACATCCTCCAATTGATCACTGAAAACGTAGCCGAGAGTGGCAATCGTCCCCGCCCAGAACAGCGAACCGAGAGCGTCGTAAAAAATGAAGCGAGCTCGCCGGATTCGGAGGATGCCGGCGACGGGCGCAGCCGCGGCATTCAGGCCGGGAAGGAACTTGGCAATCAGCAGTGATTTTGGACCAAGCCGCAAGAAGAAGTCCTCGGTGCGACGAACGCAAGAATCCGGTTCCAGTGAGATTTTGCAAATCCACTGCAGGACTTTTCCGCCGCGCTGGAGGCCCAGTTGATACCACAGCAGGTCGCTGGTCATGCAGGCCAGCACGGCCAGCAGAATCACCACCGCCAGGTTCATCCGGCCGGCGCCGGCCAGTGCGCCCGCGGCGAGCAGCATGGGGATGGATGGAACGGGCAGTCCGATCTGCTCGCAGACCACCCATACGTATAGAACCATGTAGCCGTGGCGAACGAGGAATTCGAGTGTGCCTTTCATGGCAGGCAATAAGAGTGCTTCAGGGAGGCCTGGTTGCGCAAGTGATGGACGGAAGGGTGCGCGGAGCTTGCGAATTCGAAGGGTCGGTTTAGCGGACTACATCCAAAGCGGGAGGGAAGGAATCCCGATTCGGCATGGAAACGAGGAGTTGAGTAGATTACGAAAAAGTTAAGTCTAAATATTAGAGACAGTTTACCGAGTGTGGATTGGCGAGAAGTTTGGCAGATGATTTGCAATCTCTTGGAAAGGGTCGCGTTCCAAACGATCTACATCATCAAGCTGGTGAGGAGGAAGGGGCTCACTTGCTGGGTGGCGCGGATCGTTCCCACCTGCCTCTGAGAGGGAAGCTAGGATGGATGACCCCAGATCCGGTCACGCC
>JBGPTK010000215.1:0-6612 GCA_041490605.1 Terriglobia bacterium
CCCCACCAGTGTGCAGTCCCGTAAAAACCTCGCAATGTTTCGAGGGCTCCGGGCACCGCGGCAAAAAGAATCGAGATGCAGAATGTGCACAGCCCCCATCCACAGCATCGGGTAGCCTCTAAACGCACAAGCAGCTCCCTTACAACAACTTGAAACTGCCCGACTCATCACAGTTATTTCCGGGGCACAATTCTAGGAAACTACCCATTTAATTTAGTACTATGGCGCTATCTTGACCCTTCTGCGATAATTGTTGGATTATTGGCACGGAGGCTTCGGACGGCGGGCCCGGCGTCAGATTTTCAGGAGCAGTCCTCGAACCGATGCGTTCCAAATCCCTAGCCTCTGCGGCATTCGGCGGATTGGCTCTGCTCCTCGCTCCCCTGTACGCGGCACCTCGCCGTGGGAATGAGTCTTCTACCCCTGTAACTCGTCCGCGAGAATACCGCCTGCGCCTCTTCCACACGCACACAGGTGAACGCATCGATATCGTCTATCGCCGCGGCGATAAATATATGCCCCAGGCCCTGGCCGAGCTGGATCATTTTCTGCGCGACCACCGCACCGGTGAAGTTCATCACTATTCGCCCGAAGTTTTCGATCTGCTGGTAGACCTGACCGCGCAAGTTGGCCACCCCGGCGCCGAATATCAAATCATCTGCGGCTACCGCACCCCGTGGAGTAACCACTTCCTTCGCACCCACAGTCCCGGAGTCGCGGAACACAGCCTGCACATGCAGGCGGAAGCGATCGACGTCCGCTTGCCCGGAACAACAACGGAAGAATTGCGCAACGCAGCCCTCTCGCTCCATCGCGGCGGCGTAGGCTACTATCCCCATTCAGAATTCGTCCACGTAGACGTTGGCCGTGTCCGCCAATGGTGTTACGGCTGCGCCACCTCAACCCGCGACGGCGATTAGTCCCCTCCCAAATTCCGAATCCGTTTCGTCGTCATTCCGAACGAAGTGAGGAATCCAGAGCGAGTCGCACGTGCTTGAGCACACGCTGGATTTGCCGGCCGTTTCGCCGTCATTCCGAACGAAGTGAGGAATCCAGAGTAAATCCCCCATGCTTGAGAAGACGAAACATCTGTCGGCATTCAGGAGCCTACCCCGGATACGGATACCCTTTCGCCAGCACTTTTTCCAATTCAGCATCCAGGCCGTAAATATCGTCGTAGAACCGGGCTTCCCCTTCCTCCGTCACGATTGCCGAGGCGTATACAATCAGTATCGGGATCGGCCTTACCAGGTTTACTTGCACGTTGTCCGGCCCGCTTTTCATGGCTTCCCGCAGGCGCTCCAAATTCCACCCCGGATTGTTCCGCAGCACCCACGCCGCCACCACCGCCGGATCCTCCAGACGCACGCATCCGTGGCTAAAATCGCGCCGGTAGCGTGAGAAAAGTTCCTCCGCCGGCGTGCCGTGCATGTACACGTTGTTGCTGTTCGGAAAAATAATCTTCACCAATCCCAGCGAGTTCTTGGGGCCGGGTTTTTCCCGCACTTCCAGTTGGTTTTTGCGAAGTTTCTCCAGCACCTCGTCGCTGACAGGGCTGGACGCTACGATTTCCCCGGTTCTCGTGATGATCTCGAAATTATGTTGGTCCAGATAGCTGCGATCCTTCCTTAAGTGCGGCACAATTTCCGCTTCTTGAATGCTGGGCGGCACATTCCAGTACGGCCGGATCACCACGTAGCGGATTTCGTCCGAAAATACCGGCGTCTGATGCCCGTACGATTTGCCCACCACCACGTCCATGTACATGTCCACATTCCCGTCCAGCTTATAGGCGCGCAACCGGAACTCGGGAATATTCACCACCACCGGCGCCTCCGTGAATTCATGCGGAGCCCAGCGCCATCGTTCCATCGCCAATTGCAATTGCCGCACTCGCTGGGCGAGCGGAGTGTTCAAAGCCTGCACCGTCTCCGCGTCCAGGCGTCCCAGGGGATCGATGCCGTGCCGCTTTTGAAACTTTTTCACCGCGGGAACTAACGCTCCGTCATACGTAGCCTGCGTCTCCGGAACGGCTGCATCGGGCGGAAGGTCGCCTAACAAGCGGAGGAGTTGCGTGAGGCGTGTCACCCCCGCATAAGGCTGGCCAGGCGCCACCGGCTTTGCCGGAACCGGCAGGGCCTCGCCGCTATCCTTCTTCGCCAACTGTAAATAGTGTTGCAGGGTAGCTTCGGTGCGGCGATATCCGGGAAAGGGAGGCTCCACTTCCTCCAACACCGGTATCACGCCGGCGGAATTTACCAGGCGATCCCTCAAAAACTGGGGCAGATTGTATTTATGATTTTCAACGTCGAGCCCGAAATGGAAAAACTTGGGATTCACTTTCCCGATGCGCAGGTCGGAAATATATCGCATGGTGCATACCGTGAGAGCCATATCGAAGTGGACGAAGTCCAAATCGCTCGGCGAATGGTCGAGGTGATCGATTCGTCCCGCCCAGGCTGGACCGTCGTAGTCCGCCGCGCTCAGTCCTTTCATATCGGCCTGCTGCATCACGCCGATGATGGCCAATGCTTGCGGGGTCGGCTTCCCGCCGCGAATCCAGGCCAGGGCGTTGCCTCCGGCGTTGTAGAAATTTTTCACATGCGCCTGGTAGTCGCTGAAGTTCGGCCACTTCAGGTCCGCAAGACTTGCAGCCTCCTGAATCGCGCGCAATTCCGATTCTCCCTGCGCGCTCAGTTTCTGCCCGGTCGCGTCCGCCGCGGTCGTATTGCTCTGTCCGCTCTGGGCGGGGCCGGACGATTTCACGGCTCCCGAGGCCGCGACGGAGTTTCCTTCTTTCGCTCCACAAACTACAAATCCCGCCACCAGAACAGCCACCAACAAAGCTAACGCAAGTGTCTTCGCCCCAAGAGAATTCACGATTGGCCTCACGATTTAATTTGTTTTCAGCTCGCTCGAGCCGGATGCAAGTTCGAGCGCCCTCTCCCTGAGAAAAAAGCGCTCGGCGGATGCTACACCGCTCCCCATACCATGCCAAGCGCTTCTCCCACTGGAATCTTCACGATGCCCGCCTTGCCGTTTGTCCGTCTGCACCATCGGTTGTTGCCTCCGCCGCCGCGCCATAAGCGCGGCACAATTTAGCCCCGCGCGTAAGCGCGAGGTAGGCAGCACATAAAGAATTCAAGCACCGTAGGTGCGGCAGATCATCTCCTGCTGCGCTCAAACCCCGGCGCATATCGGCTTCAGCTATTCGGAAGCATGCGTATCCTGAACATTTCATTGGCCCACCGTTCGCCTGCTATTCCGGATGGTTCTCGTCTTTGTCACACAATTTTAACAATATGTAATACTCCTCTCATATTTCTTATCCAGCCGTTCTTGTAGCATGCACTCTTATGATTGCAAACGGGCTGATCGTGGAACGGATTGCCGGCGTGCGCGAAGATGAACAAATCCTCCATCTTCGGGGAGTGCTGACCCTCAACAATCTCTTCGACTTTCAAACGGCCCTGCGCTCGGAAACTCACAAGATTCAAATCCTCGATTTCAGCGAAGTCTCCTACGTGGATTCCGCCGGCGTCGGCTCCCTGATCGGCGGATTTATCGCCGCCCAAAAAGCCGGCCGCCGCATGATCCTTGTTGGCCTCAACGAGCGCGTCCGAGCCCTTCTGCAGATGACCAACGTTGCGAATCTCTTTCCCACGTACGAGACCCTCACCCAGGCCGAAGCCGCCCTCGTCTAGCCCGCTGCCGGCGGGATGCCCGGAAACCCGCGATTCCCAAAGGTCATTTCCTCGCACTGGCCTCCACCTGTCCTTCGGCCTGTACCCTGGTACATGTGCCTTAAACATAACTAGCCCGGTTAACATTTTCTAACTATTCGATGCTACGATTTTTACGGGTAGAAACAAATAGGGGGTAAACGATGGACGCGTCCCGGGATGTCCGGGTGAGTCCTGCATGGGGATTTGATGTTCTGTCGTCCCTGGCCGCGGGGGCAGTGGTTCTGGGTTTGTCTGCCTGGCTGCGCCACCTCCCCTATGCGTCGAGCCTGCATCTCTACAGCGACGTCCAGATTTCCAGCGGATTTCTTGCCATCGTATTCGCGGCCACCACCCTGGTGCGCTATCGCGTCTTGCGCGACCGTTTCTCCGTGCTCATCGCCACCGCCTTCACCCTCTTCGGCGTTCTCGCGATCAGCTCCGGGCTTCTGATCTATTTTTCGCCCGGATTTTTGCCGAACCAATCTCTGAACGCGCCCATCGATTGGGCCGTCATTCGCCTGTTGCTGGCCCTGTTGCTGGTCGTCTCGCTGCGCAGTTCGGGCGATCCCGCGGAAGAACCACACGATTCGAAGCGCGAACTGGCCGCGCCTTTTCTCTTCGTGATCGTCGTGACCATCTTGTTCAGCTTCCTTCGATTGAGATTTCCCAGCGATTTCCCGGTTCATCCCTCGGCTCTTTTTCCGCGTCCCTCGAACCTGGTGTCGGGATTCCTGTTTCTGTGGGCCGCGATTGGATTCCGGCGGCGCTTGCGCCATGAAAATTCGCCATTCGTGCGCGGACTGTTCATCATGGCTGGTCTGAATGTGGGCTCCCAGTTGGCGGCTTCCCAGTCGCTGAGGCAATTGGATGCTCCTTTCACTTTTGGGCAGATTTTTATTCTGTTGAGCTTTGTGATCGCGCTCGGCGGCTCGCTGCTCGACAATTCCCGCCTATTCGATCTCTTTCATCAACTGGCCACCAGCGACTCCCTCACCGGGCTCGCGAATTACCGTTCCTTCGTCGAATCCGCGGAACGCGAGATCGAACGCTCCAGCCGCACCAACCGCTCCTTCGCGATCCTGCTTCTCGATCTCGACAGGCTCAAACAAATCAACGACCGTTTCGGCCATCCCGTTGGGAGCCAGGCGCTGCGCCGCCTCGCCCACCTTCTTAGCATCTCCTGCCGCTCGATCGACACGGCGGCTCGCTACGGTGGCGACGAATTTGCTCTGGTGCTGCCGGAAACCGACGAACGATCCGCTCGAATGGTGGCCAACCGCCTGAGCTCCCAGCTCTCCCTGGAAAGGTCAGGACCACGGCTCTCGGTCAGCATCGGCATCGCTGTGTACCCCCGTGATGGCGTCACACTCACGACTATTCTCGCTGCCGCCGACCGCGATCTCTACGGCAACAAGTTTCGTCAGCAGGAGATGCTCACGCATGCCACAGCGTGATCCTATGCTCCGCAAGCGATCTGTGGGCGGCGATTGGAGAGCGCTTTCGCGCCAGCCATCTTGTGTCGCTCCCCTCCCCTTGCCATTCAGACTGGGGAATAATCATGTAGATATTTCCCGGACCGTGAAGAAATTTCCTGCTGGCGCCAGATCCTGCATGGATTCCAATGCGGAATTCTCTCCTAATGATCTGATAACACAGCGGATAAAAGACTCCACCGGAAACTTGATTGGCACCCGAAGTGCCAAAGGATAAACACCACAATGACCGAACGCAGAACAGCTCAACGTTACGATCTTTCGCTGCCGCTCATGGTCTGTCTGGCGCAGACGCAGCCCACGGAGTTCTACTCCGCTCAGGTAAAAAACATCTCCACCAGCGGCGTCTATTTTCAGCTCGACCAGCCGCTCGCACCGGGCACGCAACTTTTGATCACGCTCTCCCTGCCCGTCGAAATCACGCGCGGGTTTAAAGTGCTGGTGCGCGCCAGCGGCCGGGTGTTGCGAGTGGATGAGACCAATCAAAATGGGGCGCCGGTGTTTGGCATCGCTTCGCGCATTGAGCGCTACGACATTATTCGCCCGCGCTCTTCCGCTGCGGCATAGCGCATCGCATCGCGAAATTTCTCCGCGTCACTTGAATTGTTGGGCGGGTCCCGGACCCGCCCTTTCTATTTTCGGCCTCTTTTTTTCGCGTTTTAACGTCCCTTTCCACACCGCATTTTACCCATACGCGAATCCATGTTTCACCGTGTGCAATTCCGCTACAATCACCGAGCAATGAGTGATTCTGCGCATAGTCGTCAATTTCCCGAAATGGAACTGATCGTCCTGCGGGGCGTCCTGCAGCTGGCGCCGCGCGATCCGCAGGGCTTGGGCATAGACGCGCTCGCGCTCCTCGCTCCCTATGCTTGGCGCGACCACGACCATCAAATTGTTTTTGAAGCCTTGCGCGATTTGGGAGGCCGCTACCCGCAGCCGCTTCAGGAATGGTTAGCCGCGGCAATCACTCGAAAAGGATTTCCCGACCTCGACCTGAACCCCTACTTCGTCCCCACCGAACTTGCCGTCGAGCAACTTCTCCAGCGCATCCACGAACTGATCCTGGAGCGCGGTTAGAATTCAGCGGCGAATCTGGCAGCGGAACAAATCTTCGCTCATCAACCGCGCTTCCTCTGTTCCCGCCTTCGTTCCTCCACCCACTCCAGGAACCGTCTCATGCGCGCCCGCTCTCTCCACATCAATCGAAAGAATTGCCCCGGCCCAAGATGCGCAGCCTCTGCTCCAAAAAATGTTTCAAGCCGCCACTGCAGATAGGGACTCGCCCACGGCCGCAGCCGGTACCCTTTCGCCGTGATCCAGTAATATCGCAACGCGCTCAGCATGAACCGTCCCCCCACCCGCGGAGGGACCTGAATGATAGAATAACTTTC
>JBGPTK010000216.1:0-6583 GCA_041490605.1 Terriglobia bacterium
AAACTCACTTGTTCAACGTGAAATACGCAATTGGGCGCGCGATTTGGCCATCGCGCTCGGCTTGGCCATGGTCATCATCGTGTTTCTCTACCAGCCAGTGAAGGTGGAAGGCACAAGCATGGCGCCGCTCTTAAGCGACCAGGAGCGAATTTTCATCAACAAGTTTGTGTACCGGTTCGAACCAGTCGATCGCGGCAATGTGGTGGTTTTCTGGTATCCACTGGACAGGACAAAATCATTCATCAAACGAGTGGTTGGCTTGCCCGGCGAGACGCTCGAGATTGAATCCGGCCGTTTGTATATTGACGGGAAGCGCGTCGCGGAGCCCTACGTGCCGGCGAGTTTCTTCGATGGTTCGAGCTACGGTCCAATCCACGTGCAGCAGGACGAATATTTCGTGATGGGCGATCATCGAGATAGCTCGAATGATTCCCGGGTGTTCGGCCCAGTACCGCGAAAATTTATTTATGGCAAAGCTGTTTTTGCTTATTGGCCCGTCGATCATTTTGGTATCATCCCCACCGTTAACGCTGCATCCCAATGAGATATTGCGGAGGACAAGCTGACGCAGCAGTTGGCAGGCCGCGCGACACTCGCGCTGGAAGACGGGCGCATATTTAACGGCCGCGCGGCGGGTGCTCGCACCCGCCATGGCGGCGAAGTCGTTTTTAATACCAGCCTCACCGGTTACCAGGAAGTTTTCAGCGACCCCAGTTACGCCGGGCAATGCGTGTGCCTGACCTATCCCCACATCGGCAATGTGGGCGCAAATCCGGATGACCAGGAATCGTCGAAACCCTACATCGAAGGATTGATCGTGCGCGAGTTCGCGCAACTGGCATCCAACTGGCGCTCGACGGAGAGCGCGCAGGCATATCTGGAGCGGCACAGCGTGCCCGCGATTTGGGATATCGATACGCGGGCGCTGGTGCGCCATCTCCGGCTGGCCGGCGCGATGCGCGGAATCATTGCGACCGATGGCACTCCCGCGGAACAATTAATTTTGGAAGCGCGCGCGCTGCCCACCATGGCGGGACAGGAGCTGGCCAGCCGCGTGACTTGCGCGAAATCGTATGCGTGGTCGAAAGGCTCGATCGCTTTGGCCGCTTCCGCCGGTGCAGGCGCAGCAAAGCGGAATGGATCGACGAAGTCTGGACGTTATTCCGGCGAGAAAGGACCATTCGCTTCCCCGGAAGCCTCTCATCGCTACAAAGTGGTGGCGTACGATTTTGGAATCAAGCTGAACATTCTGCGTTTGCTCGCCGATCACGATTGCGAAGTTCACGTGGTGCCGGCACAAACATCGGCGGAGGATGTGCTGGCATTAAAGCCGGATGGAGTATTTCTCTCGAATGGGCCGGGAGATCCGGAGCCGATCGGCTACGCGGTGGAGAATATTCGCAAGCTCACCGGGCGCGTGCCCATATTTGGAATCTGCCTGGGGCATCAATTGTGCGGCCTGGCGCTTGGCGGACGCACGTTCAAGCTGAAATTCGGACATCACGGATCGAACCATCCGGTGAAGAATCTGCTCACGGAAAAAGTGGAGATCACCGCGCAAAATCATGGCTTCTGCGTGGACCCGGAATCGCTGCCCTCGAGCGACGTGGAAATCACGCATGTGAATTTGAACGACCACACCAATGAAGGCATGCGGCACCGCTCGCTGCCTCTTTTCAGCGTGCAATACCATCCGGAAGCCTCGCCGGGCCCGCACGACGCGCGCTATCTGTTCGATCAATTCGTGGGGATGATGCAGGAGCACCGCGGTTAAATGCCCAAGCGCACAGACATCAAGAAAATCCTGATTATCGGCTCGGGGCCGATCATCATCGGACAGGCGTGCGAGTTCGATTATTCCGGCACGCAGGCGTGCAAGGCGCTGCGCTCGGAGGGATATGAGGTGGTGCTGGTGAATTCGAATCCAGCGACGATCATGACCGATCCCGAAGTGGCCGACCGCACCTATATCGAGCCGCTAACCAAGGAATATCTCGAGAAAATTATCGAGCGCGAGCGGCCGGATTCGCTCCTGCCGACCGTGGGCGGCCAAACCGGCCTCAACCTGGCCGTCGAACTCGCCGAAAGCGGCATTCTGGATAAATACAATGTGAAATTGATCGGCGCATCGCTGCGCTCGATCAAGATTGCCGAAGACCGCCTGTGGTTCAAGGATGCCTGCCGCAAAATCGGCCTGGAAGTTCCCGCGTCTGCGTTGGTCGATAACGTGCCGGACGCGGTGAAGCTCGCCGACGAGCTTGGCTATCCGGTGGTGATTCGTCCGTCGTTCACGCTGGGCGGCTCGGGCGGCTCGGTGGCTTACAATCGCGAAGAATTCGGCGACGCGATTGCGCGGGCGCTGGATGCCAGTCCGGTACACGAAGCGCTGGTGGAAGAATCGGCGCTGGGCTGGAAAGAATTCGAGCTCGAAGTGATGCGCGACGTGCGCGACAACTTCGTGGTGATCTGCTCGATCGAAAATATGGACCCCATGGGCATCCACACCGGCGATTCCATCACCGTGGCTCCCGCGCAAACCCTGACGGACAAGGAATACCAGCGGATGCGCGACGCGGCCGCGGCCATCATCCGCGAGGTGGGCGTCGAGACCGGGGGATCGAATATTCAGTTCGCGATCCATCCGGAGACCGGGCGGATGATCGTGATCGAAATGAACCCGCGCGTTTCGCGCAGCTCCGCGCTGGCCAGCAAGGCCACGGGATTCCCCATCGCGAAAATCGCGGCGAAGCTGGCCGTGGGAATGACGCTGGACGAAATTCCCAACGACATTACCAAGAAGACTCCCTGCTCCTTCGAGCCGGCGATTGATTACGTGGTCGCTAAAATTCCGAAGTGGCAGTTCGAGAAATTTGCCGGCGCGGACACCACGCTGACCACGCAGATGAAATCCGTGGGCGAAGTGATGGCCATCGGGCGGACGTTCAAGGAAGCGCTGTGCAAGGGAATCCGTTCGCTCGAGCCGCACACGCCGTGGCGCGCGCCCGCCGAAGTTTCTTCCGCGCTGCTGCGCGAAAAACTTTCCGTGCCGGGACCCGACCGCATTCACTGGCTGTTTGACGCGCTGGATCGTGGAATGCCCGCCGAAGAAGTCTGTTCGCTCACGAAAATCGATCCCTGGTTCATCGGCCAAATCGAAGAAATGGTTGCTCTCGACCAACGGCTGGCGTCGGTGTCTTTGGAAACGGTGTCGCGCGAGCTGATGCTGGAAGGCAAGCGCACGGGCGCGAGCGACGAACAGCTCGCCAGCATCTGGAAAACTTCCGGAGCGGCCGTGCGCATGCGGCGCGCCGTGCTGGGCGTGCAGCCGGTGTTCAAGCGCGTGGACACTTGCGCCGCGGAATTCGAATCGTTTACTCCGTATCTCTATTCCACTTACGAAGAGGAAGACGAATCCGGCGCGGTGGACCGGCCGAAGATCGTGATTCTGGGCAGCGGCCCGAACCGCATTGGGCAGGGAATTGAATTCGATTACTGCTGCTGCCACGCGTCGTTCGCGTTGAAAGAAGATGGCTATGAAACGGTGATGATCAATTGCAATCCCGAAACCGTTTCCACCGATTACGACACTTCCGACCGCCTGTATTTCGAGCCGCTCACGCTGGAAGATGTGCTGGCGGTGCTCGATCGCGAAAAGCCGCAAGGCGTAATCGTGCAATTTGGCGGACAGACGCCGCTGAACCTGGCCCTGGAATTGAAGCGCAATGGCGCCAGCATCATCGGCACGGCGCCCGAATCGATCGACTTGGCCGAAGACCGCCACCGCTTCGGCAAACTTCTGGAAGAATTGGGAATCCCTCAACCGCGAAACGGCACGGCCCTGGTTCCCGAAGAAGCGGTGAAGGTGGCAACGGAAATTGGCCTGCCGGTGCTGGTGCGCCCAAGCTACGTGCTGGGCGGCCGGGCCATGGTGATTGCCTACGACCTGAAAACGGTGGAAGACTACGTGGCGCAGGCGGCGCTGATGAGCGCGGGCGCGCCGAAGCCGGTGCTGGTCGACCAGTTTCTCGAGGACGCGGTGGAAGTGGACGTGGACGCGCTGGCCGACGGTGACGACGTGATCATCGCCGGGATCATGGAACACATCGAGGAAGCCGGCATCCACTCGGGCGATTCGTCCTGCGTATTGCCTCCGGTGACGCTGAAGCCCGGCGTGCTCGATCGAATTCGCGATTACACCGCTCAGCTCGCGCGCGCGCTGAACGTGATTGGCTTGATGAACGTGCAGTATGCGATTCAGCGCGACACGGTTTACGTGCTGGAAGTGAATCCGCGCGCGTCGCGCACGGTGCCCTTCGTGAGCAAGGCCAGCGGAGTGCCTCTGGCAAAAGTGGCGGCGCGGCTGATGACCGGGCAAAAATTGAAGGACATGAAGCTGCCGGTGGTGGTGACCAATGGCGTGGCGGAATTGCCGTCGCGCGATTTCTTCGCGGTGAAGTCCCCGGTATTTCCGTTTAACAAGTTCCGGGGCGTGGATACGATCCTTGGCCCGGAGATGCGCTCGACGGGCGAGGTGATGGGAATATCGTCCAGCTTCGGGCAAGCGTTTGCCAAGGCGCAACTGGCTGCCGGACAACGATTGCCGCGGGAGGGAACGGTATTCATCAGCGTGAACGATCACGATAAGCGCTTCGTCGCGCCCTTGGCGCGCGACCTGGCCGAAGCCGGGCTGAAAATTCTGGCGACGCGCGGCACGGCCGCGGCGCTGGGGGCTGCCGGGATCAGCGTGGAAGGCGTTTACAAAGTGAACGAGGGGCGGCCGAACATCGTGGATCTGGTGAAAACGGGAAAAGTGGATTTGGTGATCAATACGCCGCTGGGGCGGGAATCTTTTTACGATGAGAAGTCCATTCGCCGCGCGGCGATTCGATACAACATTCCGTGCATTACAACGCTTTCCGCGGCGCGCGCTGCCGCGAGCGGGATTCGCGCTTTGGCTGAGCAATCGTTCGACGTCGCCGCGTTGCAGGATTTGCACGCGAAGAAAATTGTGGCGCGGGGCACATCGGCACCGGCGGATTAGAATGGCGAGAGCCGCCTTGAGAAAAGAAGTTTTGTCTGAGTATTTGGAGATCGCGCTGGATTCCTCCCCCTGGGAACCGGGGCCGGAATGACATCGCGCGGCGAGCCGGCGCCGGCTGGTTGAGCGAACCTGAAAACCTGGGGCGCGGGTAGAGATTTTGCGGAGAGAATGGAAAATTGCTCTTCGATTGTATGGCGCCACACACCAGCTTTGAAGGAACTCCCCGCTTCTCAAGCATCTTTGGTTTTCTCTGGATTTCTCGCCCACAAGACGGGCTCGGAATGACATCGCGCGGCGGGCCGGCGCCCGCTAGTTAAGCGAACCTGAAAACCTGGGGCGCGGGTAGAGATTTTGCAGAGAGAATGGAAAATTGCTCTTCGATTGTATGGCGCCACACACCAGCTTTGAAGGAACACCCCGCTTCTCAAGCATCTTTGGTTTTCTCTGGATTCCTCGCCCACAAGACGGGCTCGGAATGACATCGCGCGGCGAGCCGGCGCCGGCTGGTTGAGCGAACCTGAAAACCTGGGGCGCGGCTAAAGCCGGCCCCTACATTACTTAAATTGTTTCCTGAGTTACAATAATGGAATGAAGCTGCATGGGATATTTGCGCCCTTGACGGCGCCGTTTGCCGCGGATGGTTCGCTGGCGCTGGACCGGCTGCGCGAAAATGTCGGGAAATACAACGCCACCGGACTGGCGGGATACGTAATCAACGGCTCGACCGGCGAATCGGTCCTGCTCACCTGGCCGGAAATCTACCGGCTGTGGGAGACGGTTCGTGAAGAGGCGGCGACCGGGAAGATTTTGATCGCGGGCACGGCGGCGGAATCCACCGCAGAAACGATTGAACATACCAAAGCGGCGGCCGCGCAGGGTTACCAGGCCGCGCTGGTGCGGACTCCCTCTTACTTCAAGCCGCAGATGAACGAGGTGACGCTGGGGGAGCACTTTCTGCGCGTGGCGGACGCATCTCCCATTCCGCTGCTGATCTATTCCATTCCCCAGTTCACGGGAGTCAGCGTGGAGGCGCCGCTGGTGGCGCGGCTGGCGGAACATCCCAACATCGCCGGGATGAAAGACAGCTCGGGAAACCTGCTGGGAATCACGGAAATCATCGAGGCCACGCCATTGAATTTCCAGATGCTGGTGGGCTCGGCTTCGACGTTGTATCCCTCGATCGCCATTGGCGCCTGCGGAGCAATTCTGGGATTGGCCACTGTGCTTCCGGAATTGTGCGTTTTGTTGTACGACGCGGCCCGAGCAGGCGAAAGTGTCCGCGCGCGTAAGATTCAACAGCAATTGCTTCGCCCCTCGAAGTTAATCGTCTCGCGCTATAGCGTCCCTGGCCTGAAATATGCGCTCGACCGGCTGGGTTATTACGGCGGACCGCCCCGCCCGCCGCTGCTTCCCATCGACGAAGCCGCTAGGCACGAAATCGACTGCACCCTGGCAGCGCTCTCTACACCTGCCGCAGCTTCCTGAGTTAAGTGGGAATGGATTCGAACGATGGCTACTGCTTTCAGCCGCATCAGGCGCGGG
>JBGPTK010000217.1:0-6565 GCA_041490605.1 Terriglobia bacterium
CTACCACCCCAACGTCACGCTCGATGAAGTGAAGGCGCTGGCCGCGTGGATGACGTGGAAGACCGCCACGGTGAATATTCCCTACGGCGGTGGCAAGGGCGGAGTAATTTGCGACCCGAAGCGAATGTCGAAGAGCGAGCTCGAGCGCATGACCCGCCGCTACACCAGCGAGATCCTGCCCATCATCGGCCCGGACCGCGACATCCCCGCGCCCGACGTGTATACCGATTCGCAGACCATGGCCTGGATCATGGACACCTACTCCATGACCGTGGGCCATTCCTCGCTGGGCGTGGTGACCGGCAAGCCCATGTCCCTGGGCGGCTCCGCGGGACGCAACGAAGCCACCGCGCGCGGCTGCCTCTTCACCGTGGAGGAAGCCTGCAAGGTGAGAAAAATCTCGCTGCGCGGCGCCAGCGTGGCGGTGCAGGGCTACGGCAACGCCGGCGCGATTGCCGCGCGCTTGTTTTCTGAGAAAAAAGCGAAAATTGTGGCCATCAGCGATTCCCGCGGCGGCGTTTATAACTCGCGCGGCATCGACCCCATGAAGGCCATGCGCTACAAGGAGCGCTCCGGCACCGTGGTGGGCATGCCGGGGACGTCGCGCATTTCGAATGACGACCTGCTGGCGCTGAAGTGCGACATCCTGATTCCGGCCGCGCTGGAAAACGCCATCACGCTGAATAATGCGGACCAGGTGAAGGCAAAGATCGTCGCCGAAGCCGCCAACGGCCCCACCACTCCGCACGCCGATGAAGTGCTGGCGCGCAAGGGAATCACCATCCTGCCGGATATTCTGGCGAACGCCGGCGGCGTGACGGTGAGCTACTTCGAATGGGCGCAGGATCTGCAAGGCTATTTCTGGCCGCGGGACGAAGTGAACGCGCGGCTGGAGATGGTGATCCGGCGGGCCTTCAACGACGTGCACGAGATGGCCCGGCGCCACCACGTTCACATGCGCACCGGCGCGTATATCCTGGCAGTTGGCCGGGTGGCCGACGCCACCACCGTCCGCGGGCTGTTCCCCTAGCGCATTGAAAAACTTTTGCACCGCTTGCAATTTTTTCAATCCCGAAATATTTCCATACCGTACGATTCTCGCGTCGCTACCTGTAGCGGCCCCGCGCACTTCGCCCCAACATCTGGGTCTTTCTCCGTAAAATTTTATTTTCACGATCGAATTCGCCGTTGCATCCATTACAAATCAAAATTTCCTCTTGCGTTCGTGGAAACAAGGCGAGTACATTTCGTTTAGCCGGGTTCGTTGCCGAGGCAGCGGACGCCGGCGCTTTTGCCTTAGGCAGGGAGCAACGAACGTTGAGCAATCACACCAACCACCCTCCACCCATCCTTTTAGCGATCTCGGGTTTCGATCCGTCCTGCGGCGCGGGAGTTGCCGCCGATTTAAAAACATTCGCGGCGCACAATTGTTACGGCGTTGCCGCGATTACGGCGCTCACGGTGCAATCTTCCCAAGGCGTGCAAGCAACGAACCTTACGGCGCCCGCCACGCTGCGCGGGCAGCTCGATGCGATTCTGGACGATGTTGCGATCGCCGCGGTAAAAATCGGCATGCTCGGCAATCGCGCCAATGCGGCGGTGGTGGCTGAATTTCTGGATCGGGGAAAATTCGCGCATGTGGTGCTGGACCCTGTTTTGCGCGCGAGTTCCGGCGGAGTGGAACTGCTGGACGCCAGCGGCATCCGGTTTCTGCGCGATGAATTGCTGAAGCGCGTGAGCGTGGTCACGCCGAATGTTCCGGAAGCCGAGTTGCTCACGGGAATTGAAATCAAGGATGTGGCGTCCATGAAGGCCGCCGCCCAAAAATTGATCGAGATGGGCGCGCGGTCCGTGGTCGTCAAGGGCGGACACCTGCCCAAACCCACCGACGTTCTCTGCGAGGGAACCGAAATCGATACGTTCGAAGGCGATCACATCAAAACAGAAAATACGCATGGCTCGGGTTGCACGTTTTCCTCCGCGGTGGCCTCGCAGCTTGCCAGCGGACTGCAAATCCGCGAAGCGGTGATCCTGGCAAAGGCCTACGTCACCAAAGCCATGGAAAAAGGCTACGCGATCGGCAAAGGCCCCGGCCCGCTGAATCATTTTTTCCGCTTCCACCTGGAGCCTCCGGCCCGCGGCATCCACGAAGTCCCGCAACACGGCATGCATCCCGCCGCCGAACCCGCCGCGCACTAGGGTGGTGAGTTGTAAATTCCTTGCATATCCTTGGCGGTCCTCAGGGGTTAAAACCCCTGAGTTTTCAGCGCGTCCATGGCGGAGCTGAAGAGTCTGTGTGGCAACTCGGGCTTGTTTCCTGTAGCGCTCGCCTTCAGGCGGGCAGGTGATTGATTCGAAAGATGCCGCCCTGAAGTGCGGCGCTACACAACCGCCCCCAATCGGCGTCGCCACACAGACTCTGAAGCTCCGACCCCCTAAAAAACATACAGTGAATTTCTGACACAGGACACTCGCCGCGGCGCTAAGAATTCCAAAGGCAAAACGCCGCCGCCTCGCGGCCTCCGCTGTCTTGTCCTCTGCCCTAAAAGTGGGGCAAATATTTGCCCCACTTTTGGGACAAGTTCGTTGCCAGTCAGAGAATTCTTCACTAAGCTGTTTTCGTGAAAACTTCAAGAACCACCGGATCTCCGGCATCCCGAGCGGCCTTCGATTTTCGCGCTTTGTTGCGCGAGCGCTTCCAGGCGGCTGCGGCGCGGAATCCTCGCTATTCGTTGCGCTCGTTTGCGAAACAATTGGGAGTCGATCACTCGACGCTTTCGCAGGTCTTTCGAAACAAGCGGAAACTCTCCGCTCGGGCTCTCGCAACCATCGGCAAGCGCATCGGCCTGAGCGAAGAGGCGATGCAGGTTTATGCGCAAGGCCTCAAGAAGAAAACGCATTTGCATAGCGCGACAGAGGAGATTCGCAGCGTTTCTCTGGACCTGGATACGTTTCAACTGCTTTCCGTCTGGTATCACTCGGCGATCCTGGAACTCATCCAGATCAAAGGATTCCAGGCCGACTCGCGCTGGATCGCGAAAACGCTGGGCATATCCGTCGCGGAGGTAAACGTGGCCTTGCAGCGCTTGCTGCGTTTGCGATTGCTGGAGATGCGCGGAGCCGGCCGCTGGCTCGACAAATCCGGCGATGCCGAATTCCGCAGCGCGGCCTTGACCGAAACGGCCAGCAACCAGATCAATCAGGAAGCGCACCGGTTCATCATCGAGGCGCTCGAGCGCATTCCGAGCCGCGATCGATTTCACGGCCACATGATCGTCGCGCTCGACTCGAGAAAATTCTCCCAGTTGAAAGTTCTGGCGGATGAGTTCATGAGCGGAATGCGTTCGCTGGCGTCCGAAAGCGAAAACAAGGATGACGTTTATCAGGTGGAAATCTCGCTGTTTCCCGTAACTACACTCAAGCAGACCAAAGGAGAAACGAATGGCTGATCCCGTGATGCACTGGCAGATTTTGACCAAGCAGCCGCAAAAGCTGGAAGAATTCTATTCAGCGCTCTTCGGCTGGAAAGTTTCCGGAGACAATCCCCTGGGCTACCGGCAAGTGGACACAACCTGCAAAGAGGGCATCAACGGCGGCTTCTGGCCCATCTCCGAAAAGGAGGGACACAGCATGGTGCAGCTTTTTATTCGCGTCCCGGACGTGAAGGCCCACGCAAAAAAAGCCGAACAATTGGGCGCGCACATCGTCATTCCTCCGCAGACTCTCCCGGGAGGCGATGAGATGGCCGTGGCGGTAGACCCCGACGGCATACCCTTCGCCATGTTCCGTAGCTCCGGCCCCGTTCCTATGTAGAATTGCCGCGCTTTCGTTATGGATTGCGCGAAGTGGTTGAGGAAGGAGCCGGCCTGGCGCGGATTTTGTTATTCGAGCGGAAGCAGCTCAAACACCGGGTAGTGTTCCGCAAGATTGGCAAAAGCCCGGGGGGCCGACCCTTTCGGCACGGGAAAATATCTCTGCACGGCAGCCGCGAAGCGATCGAGATATTCCTTCAAGAGTTCCGGCTTCTCTCCGTCCGGGATTGGCCGGAGCCGGAAGTTCAGCCGCGTTCTCCCTCGCTTGAGCGTAACTTCTCCCGCGGATTCGGCGTTGCGCACCCATTGTGTCCGCCCTCGGGGCGCAACCAGAAAGCGCTTTCCCCGGAATTCCAGCAAGTCGATGGGAGTGGAATAGAGGCGCCCGGTTTTGCGGCCGCGAACCTGGAGCAGGAAGTTGTAACGCGGGCCGATGCCGAGCCCTACCAGGAATCCGAACGCACGGTTGAATATTTTCTCGACAGCGCCCGGCGCCCGAAACGCGGGAATGCCTGGGGTCGTGCTCATGGTTTTATTCTAACGCACTTTTATTTTCGAACGATCCACAGGAGAACATTGAGTAGAGGCCGGGCTTCCCCACAAATTCGCCCGGATGCGGCGGGTTCAACATGGGCATGACGGATTCTCCTTCGGCCTTGTTCCGGCGGCCTCAAAGAACCACGACAGATAATTCCCCTTGGTCCCTGCGTGCCGGCTTGACGGATATTTCAACGTTTTGGCCGAGAGCCGTTAGGAAGTCAATCAGACGGCCGACGGAGAAGTTGCCCGAGCGATTGCGCGCCAGCGCCGATACGTGGGGCTGTGAAATGCCGAGAATTTTTCCGGCTTCCGTTTGGGTGAGGCCGCGATCCTGGATGATGCGGTAGATTTGCAGCGTCAGGCGTGCCTTCAATAGTGCTTGGTCCGCATTGGGCAGTCCAAGATCGGCAAAAACGTTGCCGCTGCCTTCGGTGACGGCGGCCCTTTTACTGATTTTTCTTTTGGTCTTCATTTTGTTTCTGCCTCTCTTTGTAACCTTGTCCCGCTGCGGCAACTGCCCGCCGTCCATTATACCAACATACGTATATATGTATATTTGTCAGGTGGGGCAGTTCCTATTGTGCCTGGCCTACTCGCGCGGCGGGCCCTGCCTGATGCGCGTCTGCACCTTCACTGATGCGGCGCCCCACATCGCTTCCAGCCACCAGGTGGCGCCTGCCTCCGCGTACTGCTGAACTTTTTGGAGTGCGTGTTTGCGGTCTTTCCCCGGAGTGGTGCCCGACGCGATGATATCGAACGTACCCGGCTCTTTCCGGTGCTCCTCGACGAAGACGCGGATCTCCGCGATTTCTTCCGGCTTCATGTACATTTCGCTTGGGTTCGGTTTGTACTTCTGCGGAATGATTCCGTCCCAGCGGAGCGCACGGTTCACGGATTTCATTTTCGGCCACACGCCGACCACCCAGACCGGTATTCGAGGAGATTGTACCGGTGGGGGCACCAGGGTCATGTCGTTCACCTGGTAGTGCTTGCCTTGAAAGCTGAAAGGCTTTCCGCTCCAGCATCCGGAGAGGATCTCCAGTCCCTCGTCGAGCAATTCCGCCCGAGTCTTCAGGTCCATCGGTTCGCCCACTTTGTAGAAACCGGCATCGTCGGCCGCCGCGCCGAGCCCGACGGAAAGAATGAAGCGTCCCTTTGACAGATGATCGAGCGTCATGGTTTCTCTCGCCAGCTTCCAGGGGCGCCGGCGAGGCATGGCCGTGATCATCGTTCCAAAACGAATGCGGCTGGTGCGCGTGGCGACGATCCCGAGCGCGACCCACGGATCAAAAAAGGGCACGGCAGGAATGCTTTTGGTTTCGATCGAGATGCAGTCTGGAATGAAGAGGCCATCCCATCCCGCCTCTTCCGCTTCGTGCGCCAACCCGCCGATTTTCTCGAGATCAATATCCGGCAAAACGAACCCGCATTGCATTCTGGCGCTCCAATTTCTAGAGCTCGATGATTCCATCGTGAACGATTAGTGGAGTTCCACTTTCTTCGACGCGCGCGGATTGAGCGACAGCACAATTTCCCGGATCTGTTTGGGAGCCACGTCGATTTGCTGGTCACTCGCCAGCATTTCCGGCGCGGTCACATACACGCGGTGAGGTCCGGGGGCGAGTTTCAATTTCAAGGGCGAGGCGCCGACGAACTGAGTATCAATAAAAATCTGCGCATGCTCCGGCACGGAACGAAATGAAATGTCCGCTCCTTCCGGTCCGGCGCGTCTTTGCAGCCCGAGCCGGTTCGCCGTGGCAGCTTCGTCCACGGTAGGCAGGCGCGTAGGAGCGCTTGCTGCGGGTGCGGTCGCCGGCGAAGCTTTGCGTGCTGGTGCTGAGCCGCTCGGGATTACTATGTTGGGAAGCGGAACCTTTGCCGCAGCGGCGGTAGCGGCGCCCATTTTTGCGGTCATGGCGCCATACTCAGCAGCCGCCTGGCCGTAGGCCACGGACACACTCAGGAATACGATCATGACAAATAGGAAATAAGGATGCAGGCGACGGGACATGGGACCTCCTTGCAGTTCCAAGCGGCGGACGAGGCCTTCGACTGGCGCGATTATAACCCGGCTCCTGGCCTAGTCTTCAGAAGATTTTGAAGCTCGCCTAGCCGCGGCGATAGGCAACTTTTCCGGCGACGATCGTGGCCATCGGCGCACCGCGAAACTCGCGGCCATCGAAGGGAGAATTGCGCGAGCGGCTGGCGGATTC
>JBGPTK010000218.1:0-6434 GCA_041490605.1 Terriglobia bacterium
AAGCTGCCCCGGAAGACGATGGGTCCATCGCCTCCCTCATCCTCGAAGGGCAGGGATCCAATCTGGATCTCCTGCTCGATGTGGAATTGGACGTCAGCATCCGTTTCGGACAGAGAGAGATGCTATTGCGAGACGTTCTGGAGTTACGGACAGGGGCGGTCATCGAATTGGAGCGGGAGGTGGAAGAGCCGGCGGAACTGCTGGTGGCGGGCCGGGTAGTCGCACGCGGGGAAGTAGTGGTAGTCGAAGGAAATTACGGTCTGCGGATTACGGAAATTCTGAACCGGCGGGAAAGAATCAAGAGCGTGGAGGCTTAGGGGAGAATATGAGCACAGCGGGCACCATACAAATTCCAGAAGAAGTCTATGGCAAACCCAGGAAGCAATCCGGGCTGAGGGGGATGCTCCTGCGATGCGAGAACGAGGATTGCAGTTCGCGTGGCGCGTTGTGGCCGCGGCTGAAACGCAGATCGGTGGGGATCCGCTTGCATGACCGCTGGTATTGCGGGGCTGAGTGTCTGGAACGGGCGGCCACGGAGCTATTTGCCGGATTGATCCACGCGGCGAGGCCGGCAAAGATCAAAACCCACCGGATTCCTCTCGGATTGTTGCTGCTCTCCGAAGGCGTCATCAATGAGCAACAACTCAAAATGACCCTGCGGACGCAGCGCGAGGCCGGCGGGGGCCGAATCGGGGAGTGGCTGCGCCGATCAGGCTACGCTTCAGAACAGGACATCGCCGCCGGGGTAGCGGTGCAATGGGGCTGTTCCGTGTTCCCACTGGAGCGCGAACGGGGTTACCTGAAGTGCGCCCGTTTACTTCCTCTGCACCTCCTCGAATCAGCGCGGATGATACCCGTGCACATGTCCCGAGATCGGAGTTTGGTTTATCTCGCTTTTTCCAACCGGATCGATCACACAACCATGTACGGAGTTGAAAGAATGCTGGAATGCAGAACCGTTCCCTGTGTGGTCACCGATTCGTCATTAGCCCATGCCCTGGACGAAATCCGCCAGATCACCCGGCCGGATCAAGTCTCCTTCGATAGCGACCGGAATCCGCAGGAAATGGCCCGAGCAACTCGGGGTTACGCCGTGCAACTGGAAGCGCGCGAGATCCGAGTGGGAGGATTCGAGCGAGATGCCTGGGTGCGATTTTTCGGCGCCGGCCAGCCGCGCGACCTTCTGTTCCATCTTGCACCGGCAAACTCCTAAGCCTTTTAGATTCTCTAATTGGGAATCATCGCGGAGCACGAAATAATTAAAGAACTCGCTCGCCATGCCGATAAAAACTATGCAGGCAATTTGGGTGAGAGCCTTATGGAATTACTCCAACAGTCCGGACGGACCATGGGGATTAGCGTCCGGACGTCACCTGAGGTGCGGCAACACCGAAAGCAAAGGTTGTTGGCGATATTGGCTGAGGCACTGCCCACACTGCCTTGCTACATTTTCGAGTTGAATACGTTGCTGGGAGCGGCGGTGGTAGATCTCAAGCGTGTCTGCAAGGTGATTCGCCGTGATCCGAGCCTCACCGCTCAGGTTATTCGGGTGTGCAACTCTGCTTTGTTCGGTTTGCGGCGCCGGATCTTTCGAGTGGAAGATGCCGCCATTTTGATGGGTATCGAAAGGCTTCGCGCGATGGTGCTCACCTGTTCCTTGCTTGAATTCACCGGCCAATGGAGCGAGGGAGAGCAAGTACAAGCGTACTGGCTTCATTCTTTCCTGACCGCGATGCTGAGCGAGCGGATTGCCCGTTGGACCCGGTACCCAGAGCCGGAGCAGGCCTATCTGGCTGGGCTGCTCCATGACGTCGGAAAGCTGCCGCTGATGATGGTTTTGGCCGAGGAAGGACCCGGCCGTCCAATCGGGCTGCCCACGAACCGCTCCGGGGAGCTGGAACAGGAACGAGAGTATTTTGGCCTGGACCATTGTGAAGTAGGGAGATGGATGGGGATTTCCTGGAATTTTTTCCCTTGTCACATTGATGTGTTCGAATCCCATCACGCTCCCGAATCCGCGATGCATGATCCCACTCTGGTGGGAATGGTGGCGGCTTCGGATCATTTTTGCGAATCGCGCGAGAATCCAAGCGAGCGGGAAACCGTGGATAAGAACTCGGCGGCGGCCAGGGATGAAGCGGAGTTTATCCACCGCTGTTTGCCTTCTGTGAATGCGGACGAGCGCCAAAAAATCCTCCAGACGCTGGGAGCGGAATACATAAACCTCCGGAAGCTGTTCGAATCCTCTCAGGTGGGAAGCAAAGATCCCGTGGCAAAGGTTAATTCGATTTCCAGCAGGGGAGAGTGAGCCATGAAGAAAATATCAGTACTGATAGTGGATGACTCCGCGGTGATGCGTAAGATCGTCGAACGGTCGCTGCGCCAGGCAGGGCTCGAACTGGTCAAGGTGCTCGAAGCCGGGAACGGTGTCGAAGCATTAGCCACACTCCGGGGAGAGAAGGTGGACCTTATCTTGAGCGACATCAACATGCCCTCGATGGATGGGCTGGAGTTTCTCAAGCAACTGCCCACGATTGAATCCGCAAAGGGAGTTCCCGTTGTGATGATCACCACGGAAGGCAGCGAATCCCGGGTGGTGGAAGCAATCTCGGCAGGCGCAAGCGGTTATATCCGCAAGCCCTTTACACCCGACCAGGTGAAAGAGCGAGTGGCATCTCTTGTGGAGGGCTTAGAATGAATCAGCGTTCAAATTCAAGCACAACGCCCGCGATTCATCCCCATCGTCCATGGGACAAACATATGGAGGACGCCACCGCTGAAGTCTTTGAGATGATGGTCGGTGGCCCGATTGAGCTGATGGCGGATGCCGGCACTGTTGCCAAGGGCGACATCACCGGGATGATCGGACTGGCTGGCGCCCTTTGCGGGGTTCTGAGCATTCGTTGCACGCAGGAGGCTGCCGGCAAGATCGCTTACCGGATGCTGGGCGGAAGCGACACCTCTGCCAGCAGCCTGCGGGATGCCCTGGGAGAAATCTGTAACATGGTGGCCGGAAACTTAAAAACCAAAGTCCCCGGCGTCGCCGACTCCTGCATGCTTTCTGTGCCCACCGTGGTCAGCGGAGAAGACTACGAACTGTATACAATGGTGGATGGCGAACGCTTCCAGATCGCCATGAATTTTGAAGGGCTGCCCATTTGGATCACACTCTCGATCCACAACTGACCGGCAACCTTTGCCGGTCAAACCCGGCGGGGATTTAGAGTTTTCTAATCCCCGGGCTGGCCGGGAGGGCGGATTGCCGTCTTCCTGGTAACTGGAGCTGGTCCGAAAGCCGTAGGCCGATGCCTTTTCAATTCTTCCTAGTTTGCCGCCCGTAAGTCCCGCCGATGTTTCACTCGTCCCTTATCCAATCCTAATCTTCTTTGGAGCTGAGAATGCTTTCTCTGTCCTGGAGGCCGAATCCATGGACAGCGGATATTACGCGGCATTTTCCGGACTTCTGGCGCGCACGCAGGCGCTGGACGTGGTAGCCAATAACCTGGCGAACGTGAATACGACGGGCTACAAGTCCCAGCACGAATTCTACGATGCACTCACCGCGAGCCAGGATAATGCATCCCTCAGCCCGATAAACCAGGCGGCCAATCGTTTCGGAGTGTTGGGGGGCAATTTTGTCGATGTTCACGCCGGGCCCTTCGAGCCGACGGGAAACAGCCTCGATTTATCAATCCAGAACGCGGGGTTCTTCGCGGTGCAAACGAAGTCCGGAGTGCGGTACACGCGAAACGGAAGTTTCCAATTGAATGGCGCCCGGCAACTGATCACCAAGGAAGGCGACCCCGTCCTGGGGATTGGCGGCCCGGCCATGGCTACGGACGCTCCGATTACGGTTCCTCCCGGCGAGCTCTCCGTGAGCGCCGATGGAACACTTTCGGTGGCCGGCGCATTGGCGGGGCAGTTGCGCATCGTCGAATTTATACAGGGAGAGCAATTGGCGCCCGAGGGGAATTCCTATTTTTTGGCGCCGGCCGGGAGCGTGCACCCTTCGCTGAATCCGGAGGTGAAGCAGGGATCGCTGGAAGGCTCGAATATGAATCCGGTAGCCGGCACGGTGGCGCTGATTGCCATCCAACGTTCCGCGCAAATGATGGAACGCGCGCTTTCGATTTTTAACAACGACTTTAACCGAACCGCGGCCGAACAAGTCGCGCGGGATTAATTACCCCAAGGAGAAACGATGTTTCGTGCCCTGTACACCGCGGCGAGCGGAATGAATGCGCAGCAGATGAACCTGGATAACATCGCGAACAATCTTGCGAACTCCAGCACGGCTGGATTCCGCCGGCGCCGGCTGCAATTTCAGGACTTGATGTACCAAAACTTGATTACCCCCGGCGCCGCGGCAACCCAGCAGACAACTTTGCCGGCCGGTCTGCAGATCGGACTGGGCACGCGCGCCGCGGCCACGGAAGTGGTTCAGGCACAAGGGGATTTCAGCTCCACCGGCAATCCGCTGGATCTGGCGATCCGAGGCCAGGGGTTTTTCCAGGTCACCACGCCGAACGGCGAGATCGCTTACACCCGCAGCGGAACGTTTCATCTCGATTCCCAAGGCAGCATGGTGACGGCCGATGGCGATGCCCTTCAGCCTTCCATCTCCATTCCAGCCAACGCGCTTTCCGTCAGCATTGGCACCGACGGCACGGTGAGCGTCACTCAGCAGGGACAGCAGCAATCGCAAATCGTTGGCACGATCCAGCTCGCCTTGTTTCCAAATCCCGGCGGGCTGAACAGCATCGGCGGCAATCTTTTCCTGGCCACTTCCGCATCAGGCGATCCCACCGTGGGAACGCCGGGTTCGGCGGAAGGTTTGGGCACAATTCAACAGGGAATGCTCGAAGGCTCCAATGTGAGCGTGGTCGAGGAATTCGTGAACATGATCCTCGCGCAGCGTGCCTATGAAGCGAATTCACGAGTCATCCGGGCGGCGGACGAAATGATGCAGCAATTGAACGGCTTGGCAACCTAAGGATTGATGGCATGACTTCCATTGTCCGGATAGTTTGGCGGCTGAGTGGGATCACTCTTGCGCTGGCAGCGTTTGCGTCTGGCGCAGCAGCGCAGTCCGCGCGCCATGTCCTGCTTCTCGACACGGTAAACGCTTCCCACGAGATTGTGGTGCTTGCGGATCTCCTGCCAGGAGATGCCCCGGCGAAATTGCGCGCGCGGGCTTTGGGCATCACCGTGGTCAATTCGCCGCTGCCTGGAATCACGCGAATGCTCCGGAGGAGTGCGCTGCTGCAGAAATTGAAATCCGCTCCGGATCTCCTCCAACAGCTCGAGATTCCGGATCGGATCATGATCCGCCGTGAATCCCGCGAACTCACGCGCGATGAAGTCTTCCGCACAATCCGCGGCATTTTGGAGCAGAACCATTTTCCCCAGGCTTCGCAATTGACGCCGGAAACAATCCAAATGGCCGTGCCGGTCCACTTGACGCGGGCCGATTCCGGCCTCCGAGTTCTAAACATGAAACTCGACCCGGCGTCCGGCACGGCCTTCTTTCAGGTTTGGCCGTCCAAAGAGCCGAAGATTCGCCCCTTTGATGTGCCCGTCATTCTACAGCCGGGGATTTCGGCTTGGGATCCGGCCATCCAGCCAGGCCGCAGCGTGCAATTTGACGCGACGGGTACGGAAGTGCCGCGAAGGGAGAATCATCACCCTGCTGCTTCGAAAACAACAGGACGCAAAGCTCATCAACCGGAGCCACCGCCGCTGGTGACGCCCGGACAGATTGCAATGATTCTCTTGCAAGGGAACGGCATGCAAGTCCACACCTACGTCCTGCCGCTCGAGCGCGGCGCACTCGGCGAGACCATCCACGTGCGCAGCGGGACGACCGGAAGAGTTTTTCTCGCGCAGGTGATGGCCCACAATTTCTTGCAGGCTGCATTCTAAAAGAGGCGATAAATGAACCACGTATCCGGCGCCATGAAATGGATGGGAATTTTGGCGATGCTGCTGGCGGCCATGGGGGCATTGCCGGGCTCGGCGGCCGCTAAATTAAAATTGAAGAAGCAAGCGGGTCCGGCGAGCACCGGGTTAGCTGGCTACCTCAGCCGCATGAGATCTTCCGCTTCTCTCGGCGGGCCAACGACGATGGGGAGTTTGTGGAACCCTCAGAACAATTTTGTATCGTTCTCGACCGACTATAAGGCCCGCAATGCCGGCGATCTGGTGACAATTCTGCTGAGCGATCAATTCGATTCGACTTCCAACAATACCATCAAGCAGCAGCGCACCTTCGGCACCAGCTCGGCCGTTACCGGCCTGCTGGGCACCGTCGGCGCGCGCAGCCGTTTGCAAAACCTCTTGGCGGCCAATTCAGCCGTGAATCTGAACGGGCAGGGGCAATTGGCTGTGAACTCAAGTTTGAAGACGACCCTTTCCGGATATGTGGTGGAAGTGCT
>JBGPTK010000219.1:0-6427 GCA_041490605.1 Terriglobia bacterium
CACCGATGCATCCACTTCCGCCATCTCGTTTTTCTGCAACTGGACGGAATAATCCTGAATAAATATTTCCGGCGCCTCAATAATTTCAACGCCCCGCGTCAGCCCGCCATAATTCCACCAGTCGGTCTCCATCGCCGGAACGCCGTCCGGCCGCCGCTTATTATTCACCTCCACCACCAGAGAATTCGCGCCTTCGATAATTTGATCGGTCACTTCGAAGTTGAACGGAGTAAAACCGCCCTGGTGTTCCCCCAGTTTTTGCCCGTTCAGGTAAACGCTGGCTCGATCGTTCGCCGCGCCGAAATAAACGAACGCGCGCGTGCTTAGCTTCTTGTGGTATTTGAAAGTTTTCTCGTACCACACCGCGCCTTCGTAGAAAAAAAGCTGCGGCCGTTGCGAATTCCAGTCCCCCGGAACATTCAGCGATCCCGATTTCTCGAAATCGTATTCCACCAGCTCCCGTTTATCCTGCGGCTTGCGGTTCTCATAAAAGCGCAACCGCATCCCCACTTCATAGGGATCGATAATGGCTTTCCACGGGCCATTCAAGCTGATCGCGGTTCGCCCCGATACATTGGCGATCAAATTCGCCGGCACCGGCTGCCCCGCCGCTCCTCCCGCCATCAACAGAAAAAAGGAAATTGCGATCAATAAGCGCTGGATTGTTTTTATCCTTCGAATCGATTTGAATTCCACTAGCCTTCAAGCGAGCGTCCATTAATACAAAGCCGCCCCCGGATGTCAAAGCCGTAGCGCCTGCGTCAATAGCAAGGGTAACCAGCCTTCCGCCAGCGGCGTCGTGTTTCGGAAAAATCGAGTGAAGCCAAAAATGGCCCGGCTGCGGAGGGGACCCACTGTTCCTGTATCGGCCGGTACGTCGTGTGCCGGAAGATCAAGCGCGCTCGCCTTGACCGGCGTGTTAGAGTTTCAGTCAGCAGTTCAATTGAGTGTTGCATCATGGCAAACAATTCTCGAGAATCCGGCGTAGCCAAGAGAACCGAGTTCCCCCATTTCATGCTCCAGGAAATCTATGAGCAGCCGCAAACCACTCAAGAAACGATTCGTGTCCACGTCAAGGGCAACCTGATTTTCCCTTCGTCTCTGGCCGTCATCGAAAGCGCTCTGCTGAATTTCAAGAAAATTATTATCGCCGCCAGCGGATCGAGCCGCCACGCGGGCCTGGCAGGCGAGATCATGATCGAGGATCTATCCGGCGTGGCCGTGGATGTGGAATATGCCAGCGAGTATTGCTATCGCTCCACTCACGCCACCGCCGATCCACTGGTCGTGGTCATCACCCAATCCGGCGAAACTGCTGACACGATTGCCGCGCAGCGCGAGGCCCTCAACCGCGCCGCCCGCACGGTGGCCATCTCCAACGTGGCCGATTCCACTATCGCTCACGAGGCCAACGCCACCCTGATCACCCAGGCCGGTCTCGAAAAAGCCGTGCCCGCCACCAAGAGCTTTACGGCCCAGTTGACCATCCTTTATCTCTTCGCCCTTTTTCTGGCCCGCAAACGCGGCCGTATGACTTCCGAAGTCATTCGCACCCATCTCAACGCACTCGCCGCCGTGCCCCAGGGAATCGATCAATTTCTCGGCGCCTGGGACAAGCAGGCCGACGAGTGCTCCTGGCTCTTTCAACAATCCAAAACATTCTTGTTCCTGGGCCGCGGCGTCCATTACGCCATCGCTCGGGAAGGGGCTTTGAAGCTGAAGGAAATTTCCTACGTTCAGGCGGAAGCTTTTCCGGCCGGCGAATTGCGCCACGGGCCCAACGCGCTGGTGGACGAAAATCTTACCGTCGTCGCGCTGGCCACGCGCGATACCGCGGACCCGGATTCGCTGCTGCGCTACAAAAAAACGCTGGGCGTGCTCGAATACGTGAAAAGCCACGGCGGAAAATCCGTGGTGATCGCGACGGATGGCGACGGCGAAATTCAGGAAGTAGCCGAGCGCGTGATCTTTGTTCCGCCCGCTCCGGAACTTTTACTTCCGCTTCTCGAAGTCGTCCCGCTGCAACTTTTTGCCTACCACTATGCCGTCCGCAATGGCTGCGACGTCGACCATCCCCGCCATCTGGTCAAAGCCGTCGTCACCGAGTAACGCCTGCTCCGCCGTTACTTGCCCGGCGCAACGCCAGCGGCCGATTCCACAAGTTTCTGAATCGCGGGCGACATGGGAAGCAACAAATCAGCCTTGTAAAGGTTCGCCTGCTCGATCACCGCCATTTGTTGTGTCTTCCAGGCGTCAGAGGGATGCTGTCCTTTATCGATGTAGTCGAGCGCCTCGATCCCCGCCGCCCCCAGGCTCGCAAGGTCCCGTGAAATGGGCGCGAGTTCCATCAGCAGAAATGATTTCGCGAGCGACGGAGCGAGCGCCGCGTCATTCGCGCGCCACACCATCAATTGCGCGCGAATTTCCGCTTCGAGCGCCTTATCCTTGAAATTCCCGCTCACCAGCGCATCCACTTCCTTCGTAAAAAGTCGCGCCGCTTCGCTCTCCGGCGGCACAGTGTCGATCATCCGGTTCAGCGGGTCGGCGCTCGTCTGAACGATATTCGCGGCTCTGGCCGTTTTCGCTCGCTGATAAATCTTCACAGGTTCCACCACGTCCGCCAGCACTCGCAACGAAGCAATATTGTCCGTCCCCGCCATCCGCCCCAGCATTCGCACGTAGCTCGATTTGTGCGTCAGCCCTAAAAATTCCAGCCGCGCGCTTTCCGCGTCCATCCGCCGGTAAAGCGAATCAACCTCGCTCAATTCCGCAGGTGACCAGAATCGCTCCGCGATCGCCGCTGTTCGTGGCCAGATCCGCGAATCCATGTTCTCCGGCGAAATAAATTCCGCCCACAGGCAAGCCTCTCCTCCCAAAATCCGCGCCTTCTCCTCCGCCGTCAGCGATGCAGTCTCTTCCGTCATCGGATCGACGGCGTAGTGCTGCGAAGCCGGCCACATGTAATCCAGATAGTAGCCGTTCGAAAGCAAGCTCCGATATCCCTGCCGCGCTGCTTCGGCCATGGATTTCGAGCCGCGCCACGATTGAATCACCGAATCCTTCGGCAGCCCCGGCGCCAGAATTTCATCCCAGCCCACCATCGTCTTGTGGTTCTTCTCCAAAATTTTCACCACTTGCTGGTTGAAGTAACGCTGCAGTTCCTCATTGTTTTTCAAACCACGCTCGCGCATGAACGCCTGAATTTTCGGATTGGCGTCCCACTGCTTGCCGTTCACTTCATCCCCGCCGATGTGGAAATAGTGGTCGGGAAAAAGTTTGGCCATCTCGCCGAGAAATTTATCGAGGAACTTATAAGTTTCCTCGCGCGCCGGGTCCATCGCCGGATCAAAGACTCCCCATCGGCGCTCGATCGCGAAAGGCCCGGGTCCGCTCGCCAGTTCGGGATAGCCCACGAACCACGCGGTGCTGTGTCCGGGCATATCGAATTCCGGGATCACGCGAATGCCGCGGTCGCGCGCGTAGGCGATCGCTTCGCGCACCTCCGCCTGCGTGTAGTACATCCCGTCCGAGCCCAGTTCCTGCAACTTGGGAAACGTCTTGCTCTCCACGCGAAATCCCTGGTTCTCCGACAAATGCCAATGGAACACGTTTAATTTCACCGCCTCCATTCCGTCTAAATTTCTCTTGATTGCTTCGAGTGGAATGAAGTGCCGGCACGAATCGATCATCAATCCGCGCCAGGCGAAGCGCGGCCGATCCTCGATGTAAAGGTTGGGAACGGAAAACCCGCCCGGCGCGGCCTCCACAAGCTGCAGGAAAGTTTGCAGCCCGTGCAGCGCCCCCAGCGGATTCGCCGCGTTGATCTTCGCTCCGAGATTGCTGATCTGCAGTGTGTAACTTTCATCTTCGTCCAAATCTTGAATTTCCTTGCTGGCGTGCGCAGTGTGGACAATCAAAACCGCTTTGCTCGAATCCGCGGCGCGCCGCGCGACAGGCATTCCCGTTTGCCGCGAAAGCTCGCTCAAGAACCGCTCAACCGCGCGATCCAGTCTCGCTTCCTTATATCCCTCCAGCGCCACTGCAAAATTTTGCGTCAGCGGCAGCCGCTGATTTCCCATCTGCACGCTGGCCGGCATCGGCATCAAATTCATCGCCAGCGCATCCAGCCGCCCCCCTTGGCTCGCCGCCGGCAATGGAGCCGGCGCCGGTTCCTGCGTCTGCGCAGCCCCGATCCAGACGAACGCGCAGCACATCGCCGCGCATGCAACAGTCTTCCGCAACAAACCTTCAGCTTTTGCCTCAAATGTCCCATTCATCTTCATCCGCGCAGCATAATACGAACCGCGCGTCTCCGCTCCTGATTTTCCAATTGCCTCCGCGAATAAAATTATGCAATAAGGATATTCAACGATTTCGCATTTAGGGCCGGAACGCGCGCCTTTTACTTCACGGCGCGCAAGAGGGAAACATCGATTCGATGAATTTTACTCTGCTCGATTGGTCCGCCATCGTTGGCTATCTCACGATCACGCTTTGCCTCGGCCTTTATTTCCGCCGCAAATCCACCGGCAGCACCGAAGATTATTTCGTCTCCGGACGCAGCGTTTCCTGGTGGCTCGCGGGCACGTCCATGGTGGCCACCACGTTCGCCGCCGATACGCCGCTGCTCGTCGCCGGCCTCGTCTATACGCAAGGCATCGCCGGCAACTGGCTGTGGTGGGCGTTTCTTCTTTCCGGAATGATGACCGTCTTCCTCTACGCGCGCTTGTGGCGCCGCTCCGGCCTGATGACCGACGTGCAATTCGCCGAAATGCGCTACGCCGGAAAGCCCGCCGCCTTCCTCCGCGGCTTCCGCGCCGTTTATCTCGGCTTGATGATGAACTGCCTCATCCTCGGCTGGGTCACCAAGTCCATGGTTATCATCGTCGGCACCACCATGGATCCCACGCTCAAGACGTGGCCCATCATCAACGGCTTCTCGAATTTCCTCAGCAATGTTTTCGGCGCCGTGTTCACAGGCACTGACGGCCGCGCCCTGATCATCTGCATTTTTTTCCTGATTCCATTTACCGGCCTCTATGTTTCCCTGGGCGGCCTCTGGGGCGTGCTCTGGACGGATTTATTCCAATTCATCCTGAAAATGGGAATCGTAATCGCCGTCGCCTATTACGCCGTAGCCGCCGCCGGCGGCATCGTGCCCATGATGGACAAAATCAGCGCCCTTCGCGCCGTCAACGGCGGCTCGGACCCGCTCGCCTTCCTCCCCGATTTTTCAAAGGGTTTTTCGAGCGAAGCGCTCTGGACTCTTCCCGTGCTCACTTTCCTCGTCTACCTGGGAGTTCAATGGTGGGCCTTCTGGTATCCCGGCGCCGAGCCCGGCGGCGGCGGATACATCGCCCAGCGAATTTTCAGCGCGCGCGACGAGCGCCAGGGCCTGCTCTCCGTCCTCTGGTTCAATATCGCGCACTACGCGCTGCGTCCCTGGCCCTGGATTTTCACCGCGCTCGCCGCGATTGTTTTGTATCCGGGCCTGGCCAAGCCCGAATCCAGCTACATGATGATCGTCAATCAGTACGTCCCGCACGCCTACCGCGGAATTATTCTTGCCGGATTCCTGGCCGCGTTCATGTCCACCATCGCCACGCAATTAAATTGGGGCACGTCGTATCTAGTCGAAGATTTTTATCGCCGCTTCATTCATCGCAAGGCCAGCGAAAAACATTACGTGCGCGTCTCGCAGCTTGTCACCGTGCTGCTGGTCATCGTCACCGCATACATCTCCGCTCAATTGGCTTCGATTCGTTCCGGATGGCAAGTTGTTTTGGAACTCGGCGCCGGCACTGGCAGCGTCTACTTGTTGCGCTGGTATTGGTGGCGCATCAACGCCTGGAGCGAAATTTCCTGCATGGCCACCGCCATGACGGTCACGCTCGCGCTCAACTGGCAAGGCCTGTGGCTCCGCCTGCTCGGCCGCCCCGAGCCTTTCTCCGGATCGACCACCGTGCTCTTCGCCAAGACGGCCTTGACCACCACGCTGATCACCACTCTCGTCTGGATCGTCGTCACTCTCTTCACCGCGAAAGAGCCCGACGAAATCCTGGTCTCCTTCTACCGCAAAGTCCGTCCGCAAATCACCGGATGGCGCCCCATCGCCGCCTTAGCTCCCGAAGTCCGCCAAACCCACGACCTCCCGCGCAATCTGTGGTGCTGGGTCCTCGGCTGCGTAATGACCTACAGCGCTCTATTCGGCGTAGGCAAATTGCTCCTCCGCCACTGGGGCCTCGGCCTCTTCCTGGCCCTGCTAGCCACAATCTGCGCCACCCTCATGTGGCACGAACTCCAACGCCCCCAGCAAACCGATCCCGACACAACTGTTGGCACCAACTCGGGGGATTAGAATGCAATCCCAGCTTCGGTAGATTTTTGCAGTCATTCCGATCCCGCTCCTGCGGGAGAGGAATCCCGA
>JBGPTK010000220.1:0-6422 GCA_041490605.1 Terriglobia bacterium
ACAGCGATTGGTTGCTGATTGTGGGCCGCGCGATTCAAGGCTTGGGCACCTCGATGACTTTTGCCAACTCGCTTTCCATCGTCAGCAATTCATTTCCGAAGGAAGAACGGGCCGTGGGCATCGGGATCTGGACTTCGGTGGGAACGGTGGGCTCGGCGCTGGGCCCGCTGGTCGGCGGCGTGCTGACGCAGTATCTTTCCTGGCATTGGTTTTTCTTCGTCAATGTGCCGATTTCGGTGGCGGCGATTGCGCTCACGTTGTACGCCGTGCCCGAATCGCGCGATGAAACGGCCAGCCAGAAAATCGACATGCCCGGCTTCGTCACGGTCACCGCGGGCTTTGTCTTGATCGTCCTGGGAATCGACCTGATCGATAGCCGCGGTTGGGATTCGCCTCTCGTTCTGGGCGCGATCCTGGGCAGCCTCGTGCTTCTGGGGCTATTTGGATTCATCGAGAAGCACGTTAAGGATCCGCTAGTTGAGTTCACGCTGTTCGAGAACTTGGAGTTCTTCGGATCTTCGGGAGTCGCCTTTGCCGGCAATTTCGTCTTCGGCGCCCTCTCGTTTTTCATGACCCTCTATCTGCAGCACATTCTGGGGTTTTCTCCGGTCAAGACCGGGGTCGTGTTCCTGGCATACACGGTGCCCTTCATCATTTTCTCGCCCGTCGCGGGAAAAGCGATGCGCCCGTGGGGCGCAAAAATGTGTATGTTCGCCGGCACGCTTCTTCTGGCGATTTCTTTCGTCGTCTTCGGTTTGATTAGTCCCGTCACCGGAGCATTCCTCGTCGTCGCCGGCTTCGTGGTTCACAGCGTGGGCCAGGCGTTCGCTTACAATATTTCCACCACGGCGGCCATGGAGTCCGTCACCGAACAGAAATCGGGCGAGGCTTCCGGCGTGATTTCCACCATCCGCATGCTCGCGATTGTTTTTGGCGTGGCGGTGACGGGCGTGCTCTTCAAGGTCCTCGAAAAAGCCAAAATCTTCGAGCTATTCACCGCAGCGGGCAGAAGCCTCACTCTCGCCGAGCGCGCCGAAGTTCACGGTCTATTGTCCGGTTCGGTTGACGCCCAAGCGAAGCTCGCCGCATTGGCGCCCGAAGCGGCATCGCACGTGGAGTCCATCGTGAAACGCGCATTCGTTTATGGCTTGGATGGCGCGATGATTCTGTGCATCGGCGTTTCGTTGCTAGGCGTGTTGTCGTCGCTGATGGTTCGCCGCCAGGAGTAGCAATCCCGGTTCGATCAGCCGCGCGCTGAAATCGCCGCCGTCTGATTCTCGGCGGCAACTCGGCGCTCCTGCTCCGTCTCTAGGACGCGTCAAGCGCCCTTTCCATTTTTTGAAAAACTCTTCGGAGCGGACATGGCGCGGGCCTGCGGCTGCTGCAATGCTTTGATCGTTTCCACCAGGCTTGCAATGCCTTGTTGCTCGTTTTGCGAAAGCCCTTTTGCGGCCACTTCCAAATATGGCACTGCTTCAGGCGAGCGGCCCAGCTTCGATAGCAGCACCACCAGGTTCATCGCGGCAGTGGCGTTGCCGGGATCTTGTTCCATGGCCCGCCGGAATCCCTTTTCTGCTTCCACCCTGTTTCCGCAGGCCAGTTGAGCCATGGACCAGTCGTTCCAGACGTCACTCGACTCTCCGGCCAGGATTGCCTTGCTGAATTCCTCCAGCGCCGCTGCATATTGTCCTTGTTCGTAAAGTTGCGTCCCGACTTGCTGATGCTCTTGCGCGGTCATCTATGCCTCCCTTCGAATTGCGATTGGGGGGTGGATTCGTTCCGGCCGAAGCCCTGTGCGGCGCCGGCCGCAGAGTCCATTTTGGTTCTCAGCCCAGTTCATTTGGGGAAGACAAGGGGCCACCGCGAAGCACGCTCGCTGCTTGCGCGTGGTTAACGGGCAGAAATTATATGATCTTATGAATGTTTGATCCCCCCAGAACCTTGTCTTCCCCCTCACTGCTATTCGCAAGTGGTTCTAGTGCAATCCGCATACCAGGAGACAAGATGAAGAAATGAACGATCGGAAAATGGAGGCTAACGGTAGCTCACGTCACTGCGCCTCGTTTTGGGTCTCGCGCCTCACGTGTGGTTTTCCTCGCTGGAACTGGCACGCTCGGCAACGGGATTGGCCTGGACCACCGTGACACTGTTGGGAATTTCGGGCTATTTCTCCGCCCTCGGCGAAACAGTCTCCCGCGATTCAGCCAGGACTTTCACCACAATTTTCCGCACTGCCTCCAGCCGCGCAGGCACGCGAAATTTCCGGAACTCTTCCGGCACCGCATCCAGACGGCTTTGAATGTAGGCGGTATCCTTCAATTGATGCCCAGTCAGAACCGCCACCACATCGGCGTTCCGCTCCATTCTCCCGGCCGCTCGAAGTTTTCGGATTCCCGCAACGGTTGCGGCGGATGCCGGTTCGCAGCCCACGCCGTCTCGCGCCAGCATCGCCTTCGCTTCCGAGATTTCGTTGTCGGTGACGGCCTCGGCCAATCCATTCGTCCACTCCAGCGCCCGGCGTGCCTTCTTCCAATTGGCGGAATTCCCGATGCGGATCGCTGTCGCAACCGTCTGGGGATTCTGCTCCGGAATAAACTCACTGGCCCCGCTGGCGATCATGCGATAAAACGGGCTCGCGCCCTCCGCCTGAATCACCACCAGCCGCGGCACGCGTTCGATCAACCCCAGTGCCTTCAATTCCGCAAGTCCCTTCCCAATCGACGACGCGTTCCCCAGGTTGCCGCCGGGAACCACGATGTAATCAGGAGTAACCCATTCGCGCTGCTCCATCATTTCAGCGACAATCGTTTTCTGCCCCTCGATGCGGTATGGATTTATGGAGTTCACCAGGTAAAGGCCCAGTTCTTCGGCAAGTGGCGTCAGCAGTTTGAATGCATCGTCGAACGAGCCTTCCACTTCAATCACCGTCGCGCCAAAATCCATGGCTTGCAGCAGCTTGGCCGCCGACGTTTTTCCATACGGAGCGAAAAGCAGCGCCTTGATTCCGGCGCGAGCCGCATAGGCGGCCATCGAAGACGACGTATTGCCGGTGGACGCGCACGCCACCACGGCCACTCCCAGCGCGACCGCTTGGGTGATGCACGCCGTCATTCCCAGGTCTTTGAACGAGCCGGTTGGATTGCTTCCCTGATGTTTGATCGCCAGTCGAACGCCACCAGCCCAATCTCCCGCTCGCTCCGTCTCCACCAGCGGCGTCGATCCCTCCCCGAGTGAAATAATTCGCGGGTTCGCGGCCAGGAACGGCAGCAATTCGCGGAATCGCCACACTCCGCTCCGGTCGATTGCCTCGCCGCTCGTCTTCCGCTGATGCCAGATGCTTTTCAGCTCGCCCGTCGCGGCGGGACTGAACTCATTATGAATTTCGAGCAGGCCACCGCACACATCGCAAGCGCATTTCCGGCTCGCCGCTTCCTGCCCGTGACGGCAGGCTTCTTCGATGCATCGCACTGAAGCCCGTGCCATCCTACGATTCTCCCCGCGCTCTACAATTTCATCGCCTAAGCTTTCAATCGCTCGATCCCGTCATTCCTATCTCAACAGCCTGTATCCTAAACCGTTTTTTAAGGGGTCGGAGCTTCAGAATGTGTGTGGCAACTCGGTTTTGCTTCATGTAGCGCCCGCCTTCAGGCGGGCATGCGTTTGATTCTAAGGATGCCGCCCTTATGGGCGGCGCTACAAGTCCGCCCCAAATCGGCGTTACCACACAGACTCTTCAGCTCCGGCATATAGCGGGCCTCAAAACTGGGGCTTTAGCCCCTGAAGCACGCGGCTGCCAATCCTCACAGCTCAAACTCCTCATGAATCGCCTTCAGCGCATCCGGAACTTCGCCCGACTTCACCGCAATCGAGATGCTGATCTCCGACGAACCTTGCGCGATGGCGATGATATTAATCGACCGCCGTCCCAATGCTCCGAACATCCTCCCCGCCAGCCCATGAATCCCCCGCATTTTTTCGCCCACCGCCACTACCATTCCTACCTGGGGAGTCGCCTCGATCGCAACCAGAGAATCGTGCCGCATTTCCAGCTCGAAAGTTCTTTCCAGCTTCGCGCACACCCGCGCCTGATCCGCATCATGAATCGCGAAACACAAGACATTATCCGCGGACGACTGTGTGACCATCAGCGTCGATACATCCTCCACGCTCAGCGCTCCAAATACCCGCGCCGCCAATCGCGGAAAGCTCAATCCGTCTTTGCCGCTCACCGCCACCAGCGCCGCGTTTGCGATTCCCGTAATTGCCCGCACCCCGTTCTGGCTGGTGGCTCGCGCGGAAACCTTCGTTCCGGCGCACGCTGTGTTGAAAGTATTCCGGATCAGAACCGGAATGCCCGCTTTCATCGCCGGTTGAATCGCGCGCGGATGCAACACCTTCGCGCCAAAAAATGATAGCTCCAGCGTCTCCAGGTACGAAATTTCGGAAATCATGTGCGCCCCGGGCACCAGGCGCGGATCGGCCGTCATCACTCCGTCCACGTCAGTCCAGATCCAGATCTCATCGGCATCTAGCGCCGCGCCCAGAATTGTCCCGCTGTAGTCGGACCCGCCGCGGCCCAGCGTGGTACAGATCCCTTCCCGCGTGGCCGCGCGGAATCCGGTGACCACCGGTATCGTCCCCGCTTCCAGCAGTGGCCTCAAATTTTTCGACGTGCTCTCCCTCGTCTCTTGCGTTAACGGCGTGGCGTTCCCGAACCTCTCGTCGGTGACGATCAAATCCATCGCGTCAACCGCTTCCGCCGCTGCTCCCTTGCTCCGCAATACTGCCGCCAGCAGTGTCGCCGACAATACTTCTCCCAGGCTCGACAAGGTGTCCATCGCCCGTGGCGTGATTTCCCGCAGCAGCGAAAATCCCGAACACAGATTTTCGTACACCATCATTTGCTGCGATAGCGTGGACATGAATCTCGCCCGCTCGCCCGCGGGCAATAACTTTTCACCGGCTTGCTGATGCCGCTTCACCAGCGACTGGCTCTCCGGCCGCCATTTGTCGCCATCCTCGATGCTGGCCGAACGGGCCGAGCGGACCAGCGCATCGGTGACGCCTGCCATGGCCGATACCACCGCCACCACGTTCGCCTCCCGCGAATGCTCTATCAAAATTTGCGCCACGGAATCGATGCATTCCGCGTCGCCCACCGATGTTCCCCCGAACTTCATCACTACGAGTGGCTTCTTCTTTTTCTCCATTTGCTCTTCCCCGCCCTCTGGACGAATGCACCTCTCCCTTCGGAAGCGCGCCGGTCAGCCCAAGGGCAACCCGGCGCTGTTAAATAATCGTCGTTCGAATAATGATGATGCCGCCCGAACGGCCGTTCGAGCGCAAGGATGGATCGACTGTCGGAAAATCCGGCCCGCGCGCGGCGAGTCTTGCCGATTTACACGTGGGCGCGGCAAGTGGTCCCGCGCTATGCCGCCGCGGCAATCTCTCTCGAATTATCCCGGACAGGTTCGAATACATGGCGATTTACCGCTGGTGATGCTCTCGCGCCCCTTCTCTACGATCCACTCTTGCCGATCAGCTCTTTACGATTTTTTTGCTTCCTGTTTCCTGCCGCTCACTGCATCGGCCTCCGGCGTCCCGCTCGTCAGGTACGCTCCCCGGTTATCCGCCTTCAGCAATCGCTTCTCCGATTCCACTCCCTCGCGGCGGAATGTATCGGCCAGCAATTCGGCAATCTCCTCAGCTCCCTGGCGCGCGATCGCCAGCACCGACGATCCTGCCCCGCTGACGAATACCCCCACCAACCCCGGATGCTGCACGTCGAGGCATGCCCCCAGGCCCGGAATCAGCCGGCTGCGATAAGGCTGGTGCAGCCGGTCGCGGAAAATCTCCTGCGTCAGGTCAAACTGTCCCGAAAAGCATTGCGCCGCCAGCAGCAAGGCCCGCTGCAAATTGCTCACGATGTCCGCGCGGCTGTACATCTTCGGACGAATCGCGCGAGCTTCACTCGTCGGAATCGGCACATTGGGCGTGACCACGATGAAATCCAGCTCGCCGGGCACCGGCGCTTTGCACGCCAGCACTTCCGCCGGATCGCCCACGGTCGCCGCAACCACGAAACCTCCGTGGTACGCGGCCGTGACGTTGTCGGGATGGCCTTCCATTTCCACCGCCAGTCGCAGCACGATTCGCGGATCGATTTCCACTTCGCAATGCTGTGTGCCCAGCAGGATGCCCGCTACAATTGCCGCGGCGCTCGATCCCAATCCCACCCCCACGGGAATTTCGCTCTCGATGGCCATTCGCCCGCCGCCCGCGTTGCGGCCGTAATGTTTCATCGTGCGAAGAAAGCTTTGCAGCAACAGATTCGTATCGTCCAGCGGCACACGATCGGCATTCTGTCCCGTGTAGGAAATCCGGAAGCTGCCCGCATCGCTCGCCGCGAATTCCGCTTTCAA
>JBGPTK010000221.1:0-6419 GCA_041490605.1 Terriglobia bacterium
CGGACCGATTGGCCGCCAGCATCTTCCTTCCGATTTTGGCCGCGCGCCGGTGACGGATCCAAGCGCGCTCACGGGCCTCCGCTTCCCCGTCGGCACCACGGTGGACGATGCCGAACGCGAATTGATCGTGCAAACTTTGGCCGCCACCAACCAGAACAAGACCCGGGCGGCGGAACTCCTCGGAATCAGCCTGAAAACTCTCCACAACAAGCTGAAGGAATACGAGGCGGCGCGGCAGCAGTCCCATGCAGCTCAGCCTGAAGACTAAGATCACGCTGGCCACGGCGTTGCTGGTGCTCGCCGTCGTCACCGCGATTTCAGCCATCTATCTGGGGCGCCTGATTCGCCAGGTGGTTCGCCAGACGGACGACCGCGCGCATTTCGTGGCTCAGCTTGTTTTTCACGAAGCGCAACAGGCGCTTACCGATGCCGCCGAACGCGGCGACGCCCCAATCTCTTCCAGCCCCGCCGATGTCCGCCAGTATGTCCGCTACGCTCTTCTGCAGAGCGCCGGAATGAATTCCCTGCTCGAATCCACCGTCGGATACTCGCCCAACATCTACGAAATCTCGATCGCCGATGGCCAGGGCACCGTACTGCTCTCCACCGACGCATCGCTTCCGGGCAAAATTGAACCCCACCGCGGCCCGTACACCGTGCTGAGCGCGGCCAGCTTTCTCCAGCAACTGAAAATTCTTTACGGCCCCACTCAGGTGTATGAGACTGCCTTGCCCTTCAATCTGGGTGGAGTCCCGTATGGTGACGTGCGGGTCGGCATCTCCACGGTGCTGCTGCGCACGGAAATTTCTCCCGACTTGCACAAGGCGGTGGTGTTCGTGCTGGGAGCGGTGCTGATTTCGACTCTGCTCGCGGCGCTGGTAAGCTATACCACTCTCAATCCACTCAAGAGGATTTCCGCGCAATTGGACCGCATCTCCGCGGGCGAAACTGACGTCGCGCCGGTGGCCAAAGGCGGCGAATTGGGGCAGGTCAGCACGAAAATCAGCCGCATCGGCCAACAACTCCGCGACGTCCGGGAAATTTTCAGCACCTTGCGCGAAAATCTGAACCAGGTGATGACCGGCCTGGAAGATGGAATTCTTTTATTCAATGCGGATGGCCGCGCCATGCTGGTCAGCCCCTCCGCGGAAAAATTCCTGGGCGCCAAATCGGAAACGCTGATGGGCCGGCTGGCGAGCGAAATTTTTCCGGAGGGCCACCCTCTGCAGCGGGCCTTGCGCGTCGAAGGCGATCGAATCGGCCCGGTGGAGGCCGCCGAAGTGCGCCTCGAAGGTTCCAGCGGGCCCGTCCATGCCAGCGCCAGCACCCAGGTGATCGTCGAAAACGGCTCGCGCATGGGCGTGCTCTTGACCCTGCGCGATCTCGATTCGCTCGAACGCATCGGCTCGCAGCTGCAAGTGTCCGAACGCCTCTCCGCGCTCGGCCGCGCCACCGCCGGCGTGGCCCACGAGGTCAAGAATCCGCTGAATTCCATGCGCCTGTGGCTCGAGAATTTGAAAAGCAGCCTGCCCAGCGATCACGAAGGCCACCAGGCAGTGCGAATCCTGGACGAAGAAATCGGGCGCCTGGATCGCGTGGTAAAAACTTTCCTCGATTTCTCGCGGCCCGTGCAACTTCATCTGGAAGAAACCGGCCTGGGCAAACTGATCGACGAAGTGCTCGAGCTGGCTCAGCCACAAATCGAAGCCGCGCAGGTGACGGCCATTGCGGATGTGCCCGCGCAGTTCCCTCCCGCCAGTGTGGACCGCCAGTTGATCAAGCAGGCTTTGCTCAATCTGGTCTTGAACGCATGTGAGGTGATGCCGCAGGGAGGGACATTGACGGTCGCTCTGCGCCGCGTGGGCGATCTGGCGGAAGTGAGCGTTGCCGATACCGGCCCGGGAATCGCCCTGCAGAATCGCTCCAAAGTCTTCCAGTTATTTTTTACCACGCGGCCCGGCGGCAGCGGCATGGGACTGGCCACTACTTTTCGAATTGTACAGTTGCACAACGGTTCGATAGACTTTACTTCGGAAGTCGGCAAAGGAACCACCTTTCGCCTCGAGTTGCCTTTGGCCTGAAGATGCCACGCCACGCAAAATTCGGAGAAGAAATACTCGCACTGCTCGCTTGCGTGCTTGTGTTCGGCATCGCGGGATGCCAGAAGCGCACGGTACAGGCCGCGCCTCCGGTAATTGCCACGCCGCAACCGATTGAAAATCCGCCTCCCATTCCGAAACCCGCGACGAATTCCGAGCCGGCGCCGGAGGCGCCCGCGCCCGCAAAACAACCCGCGGCAAATCCAACTGCCAAGCCCGCTCCACGCAGGCCCGCGCCCACGCCAAAAGAAAATCCCGAGCAGAATCAACCTCAGCAGCCAAAGCCGGCGGCGCCGCAGATGTCGCAGCAACTTTCTCCTGCCGACCAGGTGGTCTACGAGCGCAATACCAACGGCGACATTGCCGCCGCCGAAAAAAATCTCCAACAAGTAAAAGGCCGCGAGATCAACGCCGCCCAACACGACCTGGTCGAGAAAATTCAGGGATTCCTCACCCAAGCCCGCGACGCCATCCGCGAATCCGATTGGGTTCGCGCCCGCAACCTCGCGCAAAAAGCCTTCGTCCTCTCCGTCGAACTCGCCAATTCCCTCTAGCGGGCTGCGGATAAATCCACGTCGGGGTCATTCCGATCCCGCTCCTGCGGGAGAGGAATCGCGAGTAAATCCTCATTGCTTGAGCACGCGAGGGATTTGTCGGCCTTCATGCGGGATGCACCTTCTCCAGGAAAGCGGCTATCGACTTTTTCCGCAGCCTGATAGAGACGCCCGCTCCCGGCTGAAATTCCTGCGCGCCGCTGCAACTTCGCATCTCGCTTGTGCGCAGCGCGAGGCCCCACGAATTTCCTTTTGCTGCTAAGATGTCGCCGTGCGAACGTACGACGTCATCGTCATCGGCGGCGGAATCATCGGCGGATCGATCGCCTTCGAACTCGCGCGCAATAATGTTCGCGTCGCCGTCCTCGACCGGCAGCAGCCCGGCCGCGAAGCTTCCTGGGCCGCTGCCGGCATGCTCTGCCCCGCGCCCGATCAATCCGATTTCCTTCCGGTAGTTCCGCTCGCCAAGGAAAGCTTCGCGCTCTATCCGCAATTTATCGCCGCGGTCGAAGACGCTTCCGGCCGCCCGGCCGGATTCCGCCGCGACGGCGCGCTCTATTTATTTTTTGGCGCGGCCGCGGAAGACGAACGGGATCGCATGGTGATGGAGCATCTCCGGCTCGGCCTCGCTTCCGAAACGATTCCCCTGGATGGCGCGCGCCGCATCGAGCCGAAAATTGGGCCCAATGTTCGCGCCGCGGCGTGGCTTCCGTATGAGACTTCCGTCGAGCCGCGGCTCCTGACCGAGGCGGTGCTGGCCGCCGCCAAGCGCCGTGGCGCCACAATTCTTCCCGGCGTCGCGGTCACTTCGGTTCTTCGCCAGGGGAATCGTTGCGTGGGCGTAATCGCGGAGGGAGAGAAATTCGAGGCCAAGCAAATTATCGTCGCCGCGGGCAGTTTCTCGGCCGGGATCGATTGGCTGGAGCCATACGCACCCACGCGGCCCGTCCGGGGCCAGATGGTCGCACTGCGCTCGTCCAATTCGAATCTGCGGTGCGCGCTCCGTGGGGAATCGGGTTACCTGGTGCCGCGCAACGATAGCCGCACCATCGCCGGCAGCACGCTGGAAAATGCCGGATTCGAAAAAGAAATCACGCCGGCCGGGATTCAAAAGATTTTGAGCGCCGTGGTTGAACTTGTCCCCTCATTGGCGGACGCCGCGATAATCGAAACATGGGCGGGTCTTCGCCCGGACACGCCCGATCATCTTCCCATCCTCGGTCCCACCGATGTGGAAGGATTGCTGATCGCCACCGGGCACTATCGCAATGGCATCCTGCTGGCGCCGGTGACGGCAAGACTGCTCTGTGAATGGATTATCAACGGCCGCACTACAATTTCCGCGGATGCTTTCAGCCCCCTGCGTTTTTCGCAGGTTCAGCGCCCCGCAGGCTAGCTTCGGATTCTTGACGACCACTAAAAAGCGGTCTTCACCTATTTGAGTACAGATCTTGAACGCTGAGAAAGCGCGCCAGATCCCGCGGCGTTCATTCCAGATCCGCAAGCGCGCGCGCAGTCCGTCCGCTTCCCACTCAAGCCGTTCGACGCGAAACCCGTCGAGGACCCGAATCTTGGTACACTCGCGCTGCGATCCCATGTGTCCTCCCTGCTGTGTGGCAACACAGAGAGAACACTCTTGGACTTCCCGATGGCCAGTGGGGTCGCCTTCTCCTTGGAGGTGCGCAATGACAGTGTTGAGAGTTTGCTACAAGTACGGCGTCCGGTTCGATGAGGTCTATTACCTCTCGAAACACCTGCCGCTCACGGCAGGCGTCATGGGTCCGTACGGCGTAAAGAGCGTCGAGATGGTGAAGGTGACCACGACCGCGGACGGCTCGAAGCCGCCGTACCAGGTGATTTTCTCTGCGTACTTTGAATCGGCGGCAGGACTGCAGAACGCGATGCAAAGTCCGCGAATCGGCGAGGTGTTGGGCGACATCCGGAACTTTTACGACGGCATGCCGGACGTCCTCATCGGCGAAGTGGTCGCGCTGCCTGTCCAGGCATGACGAAACACGCTCCACAACTCTGTGGTCAAATGATCCAACAGCGTCCTGGCCGCCGAGCAGGTCGCCCCGCCAACTGCGGCCCGCGCAGGTGGCCGGGTATGCGTCACGCTGCTGCACTTAAATCGGCCAAGAGCCCTAAAAGGGGATCTTGCTTCTCTGCGGTTCGCGATTGGACGGCCCGGCCAGCGTGGAAGCCTGCCCCGGAGTAGTGAAATTGATTTTGTCGGCTTCGAGGAACAGCGCGCGATTTAGAGTAACGTCCAGGGTGGTGCCCCGCGGCATCTCCGCATCCGGCCCGCGCGAAAGCAGCACGCCGAGCAATCCTGCTGCCGCGCCGATCCCCGCGCCAATCCCCGCGCCTTGCGCGCTGCGCCCTGCGATCGCGCCGATTCCGGCGCCAGCCGTGGTGGTCTTGGCGATCGTCCCGATGTCCGAAGCTTTGTCCGAATCGCCCCTGATTCTGCCTTCGTCGTCCGTACTTTCGCCGCCCCCTGTGCCCGCATTGGAAGGCACGGCATTAAAACTGGCTACGTAGCCGTTTGGCAGGATCAGCGTGTTCAGCTTGATCAAAAGTTCCGCGCGGCCCTTCACGCGGCCCGCGCGCTTCGCTTCCACGATTTCCCCGCCCACAAACGAGCCCGCGGGAATCAGGATCTTCCCTTCCAGCACGACCGGAAAGAGCGTCTCCAGATAAACAGGATCGCCGGCCCGCGCCGAGCGCGTTGAAATCGCGTTGTGCAATACGAGCGGAAGTCTCGTCCCTACCGGCACTTCAATTTTGGCGGTCTTGGCCGGTGGCGCAGGATTGGAATCGGTGGCGGAAGTTTGCGGCGCCACGGGCGCGGGCGCTTTCGGCGCTGCAGGCTGCGCCGCGGCGGGCGGTTGTGCGGCTGGTCCCTCCGGCGCTTGCGCCGCCGCGATGTTTCCAAGAAAAAGCGCCAGTACGCCCATCCCGAAAAATTTCCAGCACACAGTGCTAGCCTTCATCAAATCCTCCGCCCATCTTTGCACGATTCAGATGCCCCGCCCCGGCGATCAGGATGCTTCGAGATTATCCCTCCCACTTGCTTCTTGCAACGATTGCCGGTGGCGGCTTGTCCCGGGAGGGCATCCGCGGATTTGACACTCCGGAACGTTGCGCTTACGCTGTTGCGGCAAATTCCAAGGGAGAGACAAATGGCGAAGCTGGCTCTGGTTTACGGGATGCGATTGTTTCCGGCGGACGATCTGGATGCCGTGGGCGAAGGCGCCGTCACCATGAAAAACGGCAAGCCGGGACGCGTGACCATGCATCTGATCGAAGGCAGCAAACAGGAAATCGAAAAAACCCTGCGCCAGTCCGTCGACGCATTCTTCGACCTCTACCCGGAAATCTGAACCGCAAATCTGGAAACGTAATTAGGTCAGCACAACGGTTTGGCCGGTCAGGTCAAACCTCTTGCGGCAGCGAATATTTCGGCAGGCAACCATCTCGTCGATCCGCACCATGTACGACCGCGCTTTTTCGTAATGCTTGCGATCCTCTTCGCCCGCGCCTTTGGGCAACGCCGCTTTTTTCGTGCGAACCATCCATCGCACCGGAAACGCATTTTCCTGGCGGCAATGCGGGCACACCAGCGTCATCTGTTTCGTTTCTTCCTTCTCGTCGTAAAATCTTCTTTCGTCCATGGCCGCCTCGAATTCCCTGCCGATTTTCGCCGCGTTCGCTTAGTTTTTCAAGACTCGCTGACCTGACTGAGCGTCACAAACTCGAGCCC
>JBGPTK010000222.1:0-6386 GCA_041490605.1 Terriglobia bacterium
GTGCCTTTTCTTGTGTTTTTCATGCTGGCGGCGAAACGCCAGGTGTGGCACGCCACGATGCAGCTATTCCCGGCAAGCGAGCGAACGCAAGTAAAACTCACCCTGGACGAAGTGAGCGTGATGCTGCGCAGTTACGTCATCGGCACGGGACTGGTGGGCGTGATTCTGATTTTGGCGGGCTGGATATATTTCTGGACGATCGGACTGGATTTTCCGTTTCTGGTGGCGCTGGCTTCGGGTTTGCTCAACCTGGTGCCGTATCTGGGCGTGGTGATGTCCTGGGTGCCGCCGCTGATCGTGGGTTTGCGCACGCACCACACCGGTTTGTTTTATGTGGGGATCATCGGCATGTTGAGCTTTTTTCACTTGATGGGAGCGAACGTCTTGTTTCCCGCGCTGGTGGGCCGCCGGGTGCACCTGAACGCCGTGGCGGTGACAATTTCACTGCTGTTCTGGGGATTTATGTGGGGCGCGCTGGGTTTGCTGCTGGCGATTCCGATCACGGCAACAATCAAAGTGATCTGCGATCACATCGAAAGTTGCCAGCCGGTAGGCCGCTGGCTCGGCGCGTAGGCAGGCTACAGGAAAAGTCGAGAACCGCTTTCGTATGCAGTGCCCACGCAAGATGGGCAATGAAGAAAATCTCCACTACTCAAGCATTTCGGATCTTCGCGAGATTCCTCGCCCATAAGACGGGCTCGGAATGACATCCTAATTAATCGTTTCCGCAACCTGGCGAGCAGACTGCAGGCACACCTTGCTATTGCTTGATTCACTGTTCTTTGAATTCAATTCTTATTGCCTAGCATAATTAGTGCTGCTCGGCTGGATTTGGCGTAGCGGCTGCCAGGCTGCGCACGTAGTGAACCAACTGCCAAAGCTGTTCGTCGTTATAGACTTTTCCAAAGCCGGGCATCCCGCTGAAGCGCACGCCGTGCTTGATGATCCAGTGCAATTCCGGATCGGACCATTCTTGAACTTCCTTCGAGCCCAGGTCAGGCGTCCGCGGGTACATCCAGCGACCCGCGTTGCTGGGTGTGCGCCCGTCATTGCCGTGGCACACGGAGCACTCTCCCATGAAGATCATCCGTCCGGTGGCCAACTTTGCCGCGCCGCCAGGCGCGCTTGATGCACGGGCCGCGCGGCCGATCAGCAAGCGTTTGGCCCGGGTGGCAAGAATTGTTTCCCGAGTGCCAGGCTCCGGGAGGGCGCTCAAATTGAATCGGGAGACAAAGAGGAAAACGCCCGCAACAATAATTAGTAATACGATCACCAACGCTAACGCACGCTTGTTTCGCATGGAAGAAGCCCTCCGCGACATGGCCAAAATGTTGCGCGGAGAACAACCGGGCGTGAGGTCTGCACCACCTCACACCCGCCGGCTCCAACGCTCAAATTGCCGCAGGCTCGATTGTCATCGCCCCGTCGCCGGGTTACATCATTCCGCCAATGTCCACCGCCACCCACTTGCCATCCTTGTTCACTTCCACCTTGTCGGCTTGCAGGGCCGTGCCATGAAGAGTTCCGGTGACGCGGATCGTCAGGCCCACATAGGGAGCCAGGGCCACGGACGGAGCGAGGAGAGCATAGAACTTGTTATCTTTCGTGAGCAGGGCGCCGGGCGTGCCGGCCTTCATGCACATCGTGCCGCAGCCTTTCATCCCGGAGTGCTCGTTGCCGGCGTTCTTGCTGTCTTCCAGATAGCACTTGCTGTCGACCAACTTTCCTTCGAATGTGGAGGCTTTGTCGGCGGCATACATCACGGCGAAGCTCGAAATCAAAAGCACCAGCGCAAGAGTCATGACAACTTTCTTCATAAACGATTCTCCCTTGAAATGAATTTCACCGAATACAAATACCATTGGAAACACCTTTTCCGTGCCGGATAATTTTACTCCGACCGGCGCAACAAATCGACGATCGAGGCCAAGTTATTTGCCTGCTGAAACAGCCGGATGGCCGCAACGCCCGCAGCGCCCGCCCGTACGCAATCCCGAGCGTTCCCCATCGTAATTCCGCCGATCGCCAGCACAGGTAACCGAACGCGGCCGCAAATGTCCGACAGGCGCTTGATGCCTTGCGGCGGGCCGAAAGCGAGCTTTGAGGGCGTGGCAAAAACGGGGCCGAAGAAGAGATAATCCGCGCCGTCCCGTTCGGCCGCCAGGGCCTCCGCCAATTGATGGCACGAAGCGCCCACCAGAAATCCATGGGGGGCGTGACCGGCGCGGCACCAGCGCGCCACATCCGCCACGGGCGCTGATTCGCCGCCGAGATGCACTCCGGCTGATTCGGAAGCGAGGGCCACATCGAGGCGGTCATTGATCAGGATTTTTGTATTTTTTCCGGCAGCCAGGGACACGGCTTTCCGGGCCAACTCGAGAAGAGATCGAGTGGGCAGATCCTTTTCTCGAATCTGGATCCAATCCACTTCCGCCGAAATCGCCGCTTGAATCGACGGAAATAAATCGCCATTCAGTTCCGGCGCAAGTCCGCGCCGGCCGGTGACGTAGCAGAGGATCGGCCTAGCTGTGCGTGGCAACGGCGGCAGAGGGGCGGCGGCGAAACGATTCCAGCGCCAGCAGGGCATCCAGAATGCCGAGGCCGGAAATCGCGCCGCGAATGTAAGGATTCAGCAAGATCGGAATCAACACCGGAAAGCGATTGAGAAAATAATTCGTTTCCCAAAAGGAGGACCAGGGAACCAGAACCAGCAGCATGCCCAGCTCCAGCCAGACCAGGATCAGCAGTACGCGCAGGAGGCGGTTCATCTAGGCGTCACATCAATGTTTCGGAAGCGAAGCGATTCGCTCCGCCACGTCGCGGTAATCAATATTCATCGCGTAGACCTGGCGGAAACTTTCCAGCGCGGCCGCACTTTCTCCGGCAAGCTCCTGTGCGATCCCTAGATCGTACCTCAAAGCGAGGATGGATTCCTGGTCGAGCCCGGGAGTTTCCAGGGCCCGTTGATACCATACTGCCGCAATCTTCGGTTCGTTCTTGGCCATGAACGTCAAGCCCAACAGAGTAGAACATTGCATCGCATAGCGGAAGGGGCGGCCGTTCTGGACGGACTTGGCGACCTTCTGGAATTCTCCGATCGCTTCATCCAGCAGGCCCATTTCGCGATAAGCAATTCCCAGATTGTAGTGGGTCTCGAGATCTTCGTCTTCTTCTTCGCCGATTTCTTCCAACTCGGTGCGAAAATCCTGGAACACATCGTGCAATTGATCGACGTTGTCTCCATTCGAAGCCGCGGGGGCTTTCGGCGCGGCGGCGGAATTTGCCGGAGCCGGGGCCTCTTCCGGCAATCGTTCCAGGCCTTCCACCTCCGCCGCCAGTTCGCTCAAGAACTGATCCTGGGACATGGCGGACTGCTCTTCTTTTTCTCCGGCGACGGCGGTGGAGGGAACCAACTCCAATTCAAAATCGAAAGCTTCTTCCAACGAGGGAATATTTTCGGCGGGAGCTTCCGCGGGCAATGCGGAGAGCGGTGTCTCGCCTGGCGCCGCACCCGCCTTCTCGATTTCATCCGCGAGGGACGCCCAGTCCTCGGTTAAATCAATTTCGAAATTCGTTTCCGCGGACGCTTCCGGCGCCGGCGCAGTTTTCCCGCCCGGCTGGGCAATGACCGGCGGCGCAGGCGAAGGCGGCATCTCTATCGAAGGCGCCTCCGCCATCGGTTCTTCCACGGCGAGCAATTCAACCGGGGATACCGTAAATTCCGCAGGCGCCGGAGCGTTCGCGGCCGCCGGCTGCGCGGCCGTGACTGCCTCGGCCGGAATTCCGGCCGCGCGCTGGAACCGGCGGCGAAATTCTCCAAAGCGATCGGCGTTTGCCGTGTCTCCCCGCTCGGTATAAATCTTTTCGAGGCGGGCAGCGATCTCGGCGGTGCGCCGTTCATTTCCAGAGCCCACGCACAAATCGAGAAGGCGTTCGAGCGCAGTGGTGTGGTGGGGCACGCGCTGGAGCACGGTTTCGAGAAGCTGAACGGCTTTTTGCGCCAGCCCATAACTGGAGAAAAGATCCACATCGGTCAGCGCCTGCGTCACATAACGCTGGGTATCCTCATCCAGCGCCGGTTCCGGCAGCACCACGGGAGCTGCCGGTTCTTCCGCCGGAGTATCTTCTTCCAAGGCGCTGGAAACGCTGACGGGTTCGCGGCCAGTCCGCGAGCGCACCTGATTCAAGCGTTTGAGCAATTCATCATCATCGGGTTTGCGCTCGAGGAGTTCCTGGTACAGCGTTTCCGCTTCCTTGAATCTGCCGGCGACGCTGTACGCTTCCGCCAGTAGTTTCACGGAGTCCGCCAGGCGGAAGGAATCACTCGTCTTCCGGTAAAGATCGACCAGCCATTCGCGCGGCTCCGGGCTGCCGGGTAATTGCTCCGCGGCGATGGTAAGAGCTCTGGCCAGATGTTCCTGCTCGCCGTTTTCAATCAAGACGTCGCGAATGCCGTCCAGCAGATTCAGCGCATCTTCGGTTTTTCCCGCTTCGAGCAACGCAGAAACCACGGCAAGTGCATGCCGGTAATGCTGCCGGCCCCGCGCCAGCACTTTTTGCGCCAGGCCCACCGCGCGCGGCATGTCTCCCGATTTCAGAAGGAGGTCCAGGAACACGGCCGTCATTTCCCCGCCGGTTGTGGAATCCGAATGGGTTTCGAGCAGCGAAATGGCAGCTTGCGCATGTCCGCCGGCGGAGAGCGCCTGCGCCTTCAGCAGGATCACTTCCACGTTGCTTGGATCGCCGGCCAGCGCCTTGTCCACCAACTTCTGCGCTTCCACCAGTTCGCCGCGATCGAGCAAGCGCCGAGCAAAACTCACGCAAACAAGCGCCGCTTCCTTTTTCTGGCCCATGGCGTGATACAGATCGGCCAGCTTCAGTTGGACACGATGGTTATCCGGCTCCACTTCCAGCAGCTTCTGCAACGCTTCCACGGCCTGCTGGCTGCGGTTCGCCTTCACATAAATTTCGGCAAGTTGCAGAAACAGCGTCCGGGCCTCGCTCAAGACGCCTTGTTGGACGTAAAGTTCCGCCAGCCGTTCGAGCGGCGAAGTTTCCGACGGGGCGAGCTTGGCAATCTTTTTGTAAATGGCGATGGCTTTGCTATTGAAACCATCGTGCAGGAAAACGTTTGCCAAGCGTTCGAAACAATCGGTGGCGCGCTGGGTGTCTCCCTGGCGGACATGTAGATCACCCAGGGTCATCAGGGTGGATTGGTCCTTCGGTTCGTGCTTCAGGATTTGCTGATATTCCGCGATGGCCTGAGCGAGCTTGCCCTGTTGCAGATACTTCAGCGCCGATTCCTGGGCTTTGCTCTTGTGATAGGTCATCTGTAACTCTCGGCTGTCCCACGCCCTCGGGCGGCTCGGATTAGCCGGGCAGACACGGGCAAGGAAGTCTGCAAGCTACGTTAGCACACGCGAAAAAGCGGGGTCAACGAAGCGTCTTGCAAGCGTTTGAAAAACGATAACAGTGCTTCGGGAGAATTCCCCGGCGTTTTTTACAGGGAGCGGAAGAAGACGGCCCGTTTCGGATGGGATGGCCAGCTTGGAAGGGGGGCGGAGCATTTAACTTTTGCTCAAGCATGTGGGATTTGTGCGGGATTCCTGGCCCATAATGCGGGCTCGGAATGACGGCGAAGTGGATTTTCCGCGGACTACTAGGATTCGGAAGGAGCGGGCGGGGGCACGGCCAGCGGCAAAGGAGGCTGCGTCGCGTTGGCGGCCCAGCAGGCTGCTTCCCGCACCGGAGCGAAAGAGTATCGATGCAGCGGCGACGGACCGTGCTGCCGCAAGGCTTCCAGATGCCCGGCCGTGCCATAGCCTTTGTTGCTCGCCAGGCCGTAGTGCGGATAAATCCGATCAAAATTCACCATCAGGCGGTCGCGCGCCACTTTCGCCAGGATGGACGCGGCCGCGATGGAAACAGAGCGGCAGTCGCCGTGGATCAGGGAGCGTTGCTCGATTGCCAGGTCCAACTCCATGGCATCGATCAGCAGGTAATCCGGAGAAATTGGAAGCCGGGAAAGTGCTTGCACCATGGCCTGGCGGCTGGCTTGATAAATATTCCAGGCATCGATGCGGCTGGCATCGATTTCCGCGATCGCCCAGGCCAGAGCATGATCGCGGATGCGCTGGGACAATTGTTCGCGGCGCTCCGGGCGCAGTTTTTTGGAATCGTCCAGGCCCACAATTCTGCGCTTTGGATTCAGAATCACGACGGCGGCCACCACGGGACCAAACAGCGATCCGCGCCCCACCTCGTCGAGTCCGGCGATTCTTTGCCATCCGCAGTGGCGGGCTTCTCGTTCATAGCGGGATGAACACTGGCGCCCCATGTCGGCGGGATTCTAGCACACGGCTTGACGATGATTCGCGGCCGGACTA
>JBGPTK010000223.1:0-6357 GCA_041490605.1 Terriglobia bacterium
CCCAAGGACTTCGCCGAACTGAAACACGGCGCCCGCCACGCTCTCCGCAACATGCGCCGCCGCCCTGCGCTGATCACCGCCTTCTGGAAGCAGGCTTCCCTATGGCCCGAATGACCCTATATTATGCGGAGGTCAGTAAGACGGTGAGTAGCGTCAACCACCAGACAGATTCAAGACGATGCGTGCGGGGAAGCGAAGGCGGATTTTTCGCGGATTAGGAACCAGATGATTACGGCGGAAAAGAGAGTGCCGGAAACCGCGCCAATCCAAAAACCGAACTGGGCGGATTGGACTGACCAGGCGGCCTGAGCCGGAGAGCTATTCAGGCCGGAGGATATCGAATCGATCAGGGATTGCATCCGGGCCGCGTGGCCCGGCCAGAGGGCGATGGAAATACTGTTGACGGCGGCCCAGAGGAAATAGGCAATCGCGAGCGGCCGGCTGATGGGTTTAAGCTCCAGGATTCCGTAACCGAGCGCCGCCGTGATGACGGCGGACAACAAATAGAAAAACATCGCCGGGCGGCCCGTCAGAGTCCAGCCCAGGACGAGAGCCGGAAAATGCATGAACGGAATCGCCGGAAGCATCAGGAATCCCACGGCGATCATGTACCAGCCGATGATGCTGAGGCTGAGGGGCCGGCGGGAAGCACTGGGCGCGGGAATCGAATCGCGAACGGCTCCCCATGCGGGCGGCGAAAGCGCGGGCGGCTGCGACGGCGTTGGCGTGAATTGCGATTTCACCTTGGGGCGATTGAAAAAAATCAGCCACCACACGCCGATCAAGGCTGGGATCAAGTAGACGGCGGCCATCACGATCCGCATGGTGTGCATCATTTCCTGGGGCGATATTTTCGCGTCGGCCGGAAATTGCCCAGCCGGTGGCGGTGGCAGCGGGACAATCAAGACCATCCATATTGCGAGACCCGCAAAGCCCACTAGAATTCCACTGTAGACGATCGTCGAAAGGCGCGCCCAATTTTTCAAGCGGAGCAATCCAAGTCCGGAAGCAATTCCCCAGGCGCCGAAACCGAAGGACATGGCCGCCGCCAGAAAAAGTGAAAACTTCATAAGCCCGGGCGACACCGCGGCTCCCGGAGGCATGGGCAAGGAAGCGAAGTTGAGCGTCAGTTCCACGAGGCCGAGCAGAAGGCTGAGCCCGCTGCCAATGAGCGCGACGATCGCGGCCGCGACAATTCCGGGAGATGCTTTTGGCGAAGCGGTCATAGAAAGTTTTCGAACAAGCAGTCCGTGGATAAAATATCGCTGACGGTCGCGGAATGCAAATTTCTTCGCGAAACGCGCCAGCGGAAAATTGCCGGGGCTGCAAAAATCATTGCTCCCCCTGTTCCTGAGCGGGCAAATCGGCTAGGATGAGATAAGGCGAACACCAGGCGAAGAAAATCAGTACGTCGCGTCAGTTGGATGGGTTTTCCATCGGTTTGCGCTGGCGCCACTGTGGATTTGCGTACGGGTATTTTGTGGGCTTTTAGGAGCAAATGGCATTGTCTGCGGAAATTGAACTGAATGCGGAACAGCGGGCGGCGGTGGAACACGGCGAAGGGCCGCTGCTGGTGGTGGCGGGCGCGGGGACGGGGAAGACTCGCGTGATCACCGAACGGATCCGGTATTTGCTGGAATCGAATCCGGAGCTGGGCGGTGAAAATATTCTGGGGCTGACGTTCACGGACAAGGCCGCGGGGGAAATGAAACATCGCGTGGTGAAGGCCGTGGGCGAACGCGCGAAAGATGTGTGGATCAGCACGTTTCATTCGTTCTGCTTCGAGCGTGTGTTGCGCGAAGCGTTTCCGGATTTGCTGGCCGTGGATGACATCGACCACTGGATTTTGCTGCGGCGGCACTTGAAGGAAATCGGCCTGGAACATTACAAGCGGCTGGCGGAGCCGGGGCAGTATTTGACCGACTTCGTTAAATTTTTTTCGCGATGCCAGGACGAATTGGTGACCTCGGCGGATTACGAAAACTATGTGGCGGCGCTGCGGAAGAAATATGAAAAGGAGAAAAAAAGCCTGGATGCGGATGCGCAGTTGCTGCGCGAAGAAGAAATCGCGCGGCAGGAAGAAGTGGCGCGCGCGTACCGCGTCAGCGAGAAATTGCTTCACGAGCGGAATCTGGTGACGTTTGGCTCGCAATTGCTGCAGGCGGTGGAACTGCTGCGGAAGAATCCGGAAATGCTGCAGCGGCTACGGGAACAATTCAAATACATCCTGGTGGATGAATTTCAGGATACGAATATCGCGCAACTCGAATTGCTGTGGCTGCTGGCGGGCGGGCACCGCAACATCGTGGCGGTGGGAGATGACGATCAGGCGATCTATCGATTCCGTGGCGCGTCGTTCGGCAGCTTTACGATATTCCTGGAAAAGTTCTGCGGTTTGGACGCCAAAGCGCGAGCGTCCAAGCGGCCGCTTATTTCGCTGCTGACAAATTACCGCTCGACGCCGCGAATTCTGCGGGTGGCGGGACAAGTGATTTCATTCAATGAGAGATCACCGCTGCTGCCGCCGAAAGAATTGATAACCGGGAATCCAGAAGGCGAGAAAATCCGGATCGTGGAATTTGGAACACCCGAAGAAGAAGCGCACTGGGTGGCCTCCGAAATTGACCGCCTGCAAAGGCCAGGACATGCCTGGCGCAGTTTTGCGGTGCTCTACCGGAAACACAATCATCGCAACCGGCTGGTGGAAGCGCTGCGGCAGCGGCGGATTCCGTTCGTGATCAAGAAGCTGTCGATTCTATCGAGCACATTGATTCGCGATTTGATCGCTTACCTGCGCTTGATCGCGGCGCCGGCGGACAACGTATCCTGCGCGCGCGTCCTGGCAATTCCCTTCTGGGGATTTGCGCCGCAAGACCTGGCGCGGCTGGCGGAGCGGGCGGCCAAGGGCAAAGGAATGGCGCTGTGGGACGCGCTTGAATCGCAACAAAATGAACCGGCGTTCGCGAAGGGCACGATGCGCGCGAGCGATCTGGTTTCCTTCATCAAGAAGCTGCGCGGGATTTCGAGACGCGCCAGCGCATCGAAGCTGCTGGAAGAATTGCTGGAGGGAATCGGACTGACGCTGCTGGAATCCGATTCCGACCGCCTGGCGCTGGAAGGTTTCGTCAAATTTATTCACGAGTGGGAAAAGAAGAGCGAGGCGAAGAAGCTGCGCGATTTTGCCGAGTACTTCGAATATTTCGAGGAGGCGGGCGGGCAAATCAATCTGGACGAAGAGCCCGCGGATGATGCGGTGCAATTGATGACGGTGCACGCCGCCAAAGGGCTGGAGTTTCCCCACGTGTTCGTGCTGCAACTGGCCCACGGAGAATTTCCGGCGCGCCCGCAGAATCCGGTGCTGGAATTTCCCGCGGAACTGATGAAAGAAGAAAAGCCGCAGGGAGATTTTCGCATTCAAGAGGAACGGCGGCTTTTTTATGTGGCGCTGACGCGGGCGCGGCGCCAACTGACGCTATCGACGGTGGTGAACAAGCGCAAGAAGCCTTCGCCATTTTTGGACGACATTCTGAGGGATCCAAAGATTCAGCGGGCCGACGCGCAGCAGCTTTCCCCGAAAGTTGCCATGCCGGCGGCGGATGCGGCCAAGCCGCAACTTTTCGACTCTGCGGAAACGAATATTCGCGCCTACTCGCGCGTGGCGCTGTGGGCGAAGGCTTATCACCCGCCGATGCTCGAGCCGCTGCAATTGAGCGCGTCGTCCATCGACACCTACGAATCGTGCCCCATGAAATATTTGTTTCGAAATGTTTGGGGAGTTCGCGGCGGGGCGATGGGCGCAATGACCTTCGGCAGCGTGATGCACTCGACCGTCCGCGAATTCCTGCAGGAATTGAAGAAGCGCCGCAAGATCACTTTCGAAGATGTGTCGTCGATTTATGACCGCGAGTGGTTTGACGCGGGATTTCGCGACGAGTATCAGGAAGAGGAATACCGAAAAGAGGGGCGGAAACAACTGGAGAGCTTTTACCGCTCGACGATTGACGCGCCGCCGGAGGTGATCGCGGTGGAACGAAATTTCGAACTGCCGCTCGAGCCGAACATCGTGGTGACCGGGCGAATCGACCAGATCAACCGGATGGGGCCGGACGCCGTGGAAGTGGTGGACTACAAAACCGGCAAGCCGAAGGACGAGAAGGCGGCGAAGAACAGCCTGCAGCTCAGTTTATACGCGATGGCCGCGCGCGACGTGCTCGAACTGGAGCCGGAGCGGCTGGTTTTTTACAACCTGACGACCAACGAGGCGGTGGTGGCGACGCGCGACGCGAAGTCGCTCGACAAGGCCCGAGAGCGTGTGGCCGAAGTGGCCGATCGAATTCGCGCCAAGGATTTTCCGGCCAAGGCGGGATTTATCTGCCGGTACTGCGATTACCGGCCGTTGTGCCCGGCGCACGAGCAGTTGGTTTCGATTCGCTTGCCGCGGGAATGACCGCGGACTATGCAGGGGCCGGCTTCACAGTTTGCGGAAAAAGTCGAAAACCGCCCTCCGATGAAATGGCCACCCCGGATGGGCGCAGGAGAAATTCTCTACTTCTCAAGCATTTTGGGCTCTCTCTGGATTCCTCTCCCGCAGGAGCGGGATCGGAATGACCGCAATTTTAATTTCTCCGCAACTTGTCCAGCCTCGCCCTCGCTTTTCAAAGCGCGTACGCACAAAAAAAGAAACGGGGCGATCCGATTCTCCGGAACGCCCCGTTTCAAACTTCGCGCATGACAACTTTCGAGCTAACTCCCCTCCGTGCCGCAGCGTGTTGCAAACAGCCGCGCCCGGTTCTTTCTTTGTACGGGCGCGAAACGACGGTGTCAAGTAGAAATCCTTTTTATGAGTAGGATTGCAATTGTATTTTTTTTCGTTCGGGTGAGGGCGCGGCTGGAGAGGGTGCGGAAAAAGTCGATAGTTGTTCTTCAATGGCATGGTCACCCTGCAGGAGTGACAAAGAAACTAACTTCTGCTCAAGCATTTGGGATTTGCCCTGGATTCCTCTCCCGCAGGAGCGGGATCGGAATGACACCGAATTGGATTTTTCCGCAGACTGTGAAGGCGGCCCCTGCCACTTGTGAATTTTCCAGTTTGCGCGGGGGCGCGGCCCTTCGAAGCTCAGGATAAACTGAAGCCGGCCCCTACGGCCTGTGCCGCCGGGCCAAATTAATGGGGGATGGTGGAGTAATATCCCTGGCGCGCGATCAGATTGAGGCCGGGGCGGCGGACTCGCACTTCGATGGTGTGGAAATCCTTGGTCTTGTTGGGCGCTGTGGGAGTAAACGCAATGGTGTACTGGTTGCGAGCCTGCTCGGCCAGCGCGGTGTAGAGACGCTCGAGTCCCGCACTCTTCGAGGCGTAATAATAATCTCCTCCCGTGGCTTCCGAATATTTCTTGAGCGGGCCGCTCCCCGTTCTTAAAATTTCATGGCCCACGGCGATGGCATAGACGGAAATGTCGGCGGCCAGCAGATTTTCGAGGACGCGATCCGTGCTCATGGTGTTGCGGTGCGAATTGGTGCCATCGGAAACCAGGAAGATGATTTTCCTGCGGTCGCGGCCGCGATCGCGCAGCATTTGGCTCGCGGCATACATGGCGTCGTCGAGGCGCGCATTGCTCGCCGGGGGCGCTTTGCCGTTGATCTGCGGCACTCCCGGCGACACCTGCTGGTTATTGATTTTGGGAGTGGGGCTGGTGGCCGGTGAATTCGAGCCGGTGAATTCCGATTCGAGATGGAGGCGCTTGAGCTGGGTGAAGAGCTGGTCGTTGTCCTTTGTGAATTCCAGCAATGTCTGGGAGAATTGGTCGTAGGTCATCAGCGCCACTTCGTCGGCGGCGCCGAAGCTGGCGGCAATCGCTTTCAGGCTTTTCTGCACTTGCTCCGAGGACTTCAAGGGCATGTTGTTGTTGATCAGGATGACGGCGGAGAGGGGAAAAGCCTCGGCGGAGAAAAGCGAAATCCGCTGTTCCTTGCCGTCTTCGAAAATCCGGAATTCGTCCCGCTTGAGGTCGGGGACCAGCACGCCATTGCCGTCTTTTACGGAGACGGGAACGACGACCAGCGTGGTTTGAGTTTTGATGCGAGCTGGCGCGTCCGATTGCGGATAAGCGGCTGGGAGACAGAGCAGCGATATGATCGCCAGGATGGGAATCTTTCCGAGGTTGGTGTACAAGAGATCTCCCTTATATTCGCCGGCGGCGATTGCGGGGCTCGCGGGCAGCGGAGGGCAGCCGCCCCTCAGCGACGTCCGGCGCGAAAAACATCCCGCCGTTCTTATGATGCATCGTAACCACTGAAGATTTGCCACGGGGGATTATACAATGCGACTCGCTCAACGCCGCACCACTCTAATTTCGG
>JBGPTK010000224.1:0-6265 GCA_041490605.1 Terriglobia bacterium
AGCTTCCGGATTCTTCTGGATGATAAGAATCATCCTCCAAGTCCTTTCATCGATCCCAGCCATCCGGAAACCGTGAGCCAGTTGCTGGTGACTGATCCGGCCATGGCGGTCTCGCAGGTCTACCTGGATTTGCAGACGCCGGGTGGTCCGCTGGGCCCCTGGGTGGCGGCGCCGGACCTTTTGGAAAGCGATGCCATCGCGATGGCGTTCGTTGCGGAGACGGGCAACGACGGTCGCGCACTGATTCGCTTTGGCGACGGACAGTATGCCCTCGAACCTCCTGACGGTTCATTTGTTCACGCGACGTATCGGATCGGCGTGGGTGCTGCCGGAAACATTGGCGCTGATTCGCTGGCCCACATCATCAATTCCAGCGCGGTGTTGAATTTCCCGGCCCTTGACGCGATTCGCAATCCGCTGCCGGCCTGGGGAGGGGTTGACCCGCAGCCTCTGAAGCAGGTGAAGCAACTCGCTCCCGCTGCGTTCCGCGCCGTGCAGTATCGAGCTGTAACCGAGGAGGACTATGCGGCGGCGGCCAGGCTGGTTCCCGGCGTCGCCAACGCGGTCGCGACATTTCGCTGGACCGGAAGCTGGTACACGATTTTTCTCACGATCGATCCTGAGGGACGCAACGATGTTCCCGCGCAACTGGAGAATCGCGTGCGGGCCTGGGTGACCGGGTACACTCAGGCCGGATACGACTTGGAGATCGCTCCTCCCATCTTCGTTCCTCTCGAAATCGCCATCGATATCTGCGTCGCTCCCTATTATTTCCGCGCGGATGTGGAGCAGGCGGCGCTCGATGCCCTGAGCAATCAGATTCTCCCGGACGGTTCAAAGGGTTTCTTTTATCCCGGAAATTTCACCTTCAACCAGCCCTTGTTCCTAAGCAAGCTATACGCCGCGGCCATGGCTGTCGACGGCGTGGATTCGGTTGTAGTTTCCACATTCCAGCGCTTTGGCAAACTCGCGAACAACGAGCTCCAACAGGGCTATATACCCGCGGGCCGCCTGGAAGTAATTCGCCTGGATAACGACCCCAACTTCCCCGAAAACGGCGAACTGAACTTGAACATGGACGGCGGAAAATGAGCGTTGACGGCATCCAGCCTTTGATCGCGTGCGGTTGCTGCCGTGTGGAGACCGCTCCAACTCCGGAATTGATCGCCAACCGCGCGGGACTTTCCGCCATCGCGTATCGCATGGGAACGTATCCGAATTTCCTGTTGGCCATGACCGAAGCAATCGCGCGCGCGCCGGAACTTCGGCCTTATTGGACCGCGCGCAACACCGGCGATTACGGCATCGCGCTGATGGCGATGTGGGCTTATATAGCGGACATCCTGACGTTCTATCAGGAACGCATCGCCAACGAGGCCTATCTGCGGACCGCGCTGCAGCCGGAATCGGTGGCCGCGCTCGCCGCTTTGTTGGGATACAAGCCTTCGCCCGGCGTCGCCGCCGAGGCCGATCTCGCCTTTTTTCTCGCCGATCGGAAACAAGTGCAAATTCCCATCGGGCTTCGCGTTCAGAGCGTGCCCGGACAGAACGAAAAACCGCAGAAGTTCGAAACGGTGAAAGCAATCAGCGCGGATTACGCGCTGAACCAATTGCAAATCTTTCCCAGGCCGCAAGTCTACTCTCCCTTTGCGCGGGGAGGCGCGGGCGCGGTGCTGTTGTCGCCGGCAAAAGGGCTGGCGCAGGGTGTGAAGCTGGCCATGTTCGATGCGAGCCTGGCCGAGCTCAAGGCAATCGCAGGCTTGCAGGTAAAAAACACGCAGCAACTTCTGAATTGGGCTCCGGCGGTTCAAAACGTGGAATTTCAGAGCTTCACAACGCGCCTCGCCCCGTATGGGCGGCAGTTCCATTTGTTCGGCAACAATGCGCCGGGCAGTTATATGCAATCTTCCAAGGACAACACGGCTGCGGGAGGCATTTCCTGGAATATCGTGGCCTCGAGCGAGTACGCCGCCAAGGCGACTCAGATCCCGCCGGGCACTCTTGCTCTGGACGCAAATTACAACGACATCAAGCCGGGCTCGCAGTTCTTGATTTCAGATTCGCAGGCGAGCCGTCCCTTCGCGCGGATCGCAACCGTCACCGGCATTGCCTCCCAACAAACCGTCTACGGTCCGTTGCAGGACACTGTGAGCTGGGTGACGTTTGGCTTCGCAGTCGCGGCAGGGCCAGGCGTTGCGCTTGATCCAAGTGGAAAGCTGCATGTCTTCGTCATCGGGGATGACGCTGCCCTCTGGCATATCCATCAAGGTGGGGCGAATAACGGTTGGAGCGACTGGTCATCGCTGGGCGGCCGGATTGATTTACTGAGTGTTGGGAAAAATCAAGATGGCCGGCTGGAAGTTTTTGCGCGGGGAGTGGATGATCAAGCGCTTTGGCACATCTGGCAGGTTGCGCCGGACAGCGGCTGGAGTGGGTGGTCATCGCTGGGCGGCCGCATTGATTTGCTCAGCGTAGGTTCAAACCAGGATGGCCGGCTGGAAGTCTTCGCCCGCGGAGTGTAGGATCAAGCGCTGTGGCACATTTGGCAGGTTGCGCCAAACAACGGCTGGAGTGGGTGGTTATCGCTGGGCGGCAGGATTGATTTGCTCAGCGTCGGCTCGAACCAGGATGGCCGGTTGGAAGTATTTGCGCGCGGAATGGACCAGGCGCTGTGGCACATCTGGCAGGTTGCGCCGAACAGCGGCTGGAGTGGGTGGTCATCGCTGGGCGGCCAGATTGATTTGCTCAGCGTCGGCTCGAACCAGGACGGCCGGTTGGAAGTCTTCGCGCGCGGAATGGACCAGGCGCTGTGGCACATCTGGCAGGTTGCGCCGAACAACGGCTGGAGTGGGTGGTCATCGCTGGGCGGCCAGATTGATTTGCTTAGCGTCGGCTCGAACCAAGATGGCCGATTGGAAGTTTTTGTCCGAGGAATGGACAAGAGTCTGTATCACATCTGGCAAGTTGCGCCCGGAGGTTCCTGGAGCGGGTGGGCTCAACTGGCCGGGGGCATCGACCTGCTCAGCGTCGGCTCGAACCAGGATGGCCGGTTGGAAGTATTTGCGCGCGGAATGGACCAGGCGCTGTGGCACATCTGGCAGACGGCGGCGAACAACGGGTGGAGCAACTGGTTCACGATGGGCCAGCCCATGTGGCAGAACATTGACCCAACGCAGGTCGTGCTCTTTGAATTGACCCAGCCGCCCTTGCAATTCTCCGATTTTCGTTACGGCGATTCCATTTCGGGCAACACGGTTTGCATTCCCGTGACGCAAATTCAGGGAATGCCCGCGAAGCGCTCCTTGATTCTTGACGACGCCGGCGCCGATCCGCAAACGGTAAGCGTCACCGGCTCCGAACCGCTCGACGCGGACAACGACGGGCAGGCGGACCACTGGGCGATTCACTTTTCCCCGCAACTGGCCCGTACTCTGGGCACCTCCTCGGCGTTTCTGTATGGCAACGTCGCTCTCGCCACGCATGGAGAGACGATCGCGAACGAGATCGTGGGCGACGGCGATGCTTCACAGTCATTCCAATCTTTCTATCTGAAGAAATCGCCGGTCACGTTCGTTCATCAGGCCGGCGCTCCAAATGGCGCGGGCGATACGCTCAAGCTCCTCATCTCCCATGTGTATTGGAGCGAGGTCCAGGAACTGTACGGCCACGCCGCCACCAGCCGGGTTTTTATGGCTTCGAATGATTCAAACGGGTTGCTCGTGCAACTCGGCGACGGAGTTACCGGCGCGCGTGCCCCGTCGGGCAGGAGCAATATCGTGGCGACGTACCGCCAGGGCATCGGAATCGCCGGGAACGTGAAGGCCGGCACTTTGAAGACGCTGCTCGATCGCCCCGTCGGGCTGAAGGCCGCGATCAATCCAAGCGCGGCGAACGGCGGCGCTGATCCGGAGTCGCGCGATCAAGCGCGGACGAATGCCCCCAATACCCTGCGCACATTCGGGCGGATTGTTTCCTTGCGGGATTTTGAAGATCAGGCGCGGCAATTTTCCGGAGTGGCCAAGGCGCACGCCGTTTCGGAATGGAGCGGAGAAGATCAGGTTGTTTACGTGACCGTTGCGGGGCTGGAAGGCGCCGCAATCGTGGACCCCACTTTTAGCGAGCTGGTGGCGGACCTCGATAGCCGCAGAGATCCCAACCGCGGCATGCGGGTCCGCAGCTTTACGAAGGTGAATATCCAGGTGGTCGCGCAGATCGACGTGAGCCCGGACCGCGTGGTCGAGGATGTTCAGGCTTCCGCGCGGGCGGCGCTCGCCGCTTACTTTTCCTTCGACAACCTGCAAGTCGGCAAACCAATTCACTTGAGCGGCGTTTACGCAGCCCTGCAAGCGGTTGCGGGCGTGGTCGCCGCGGACATCACGCTGCTCCAGTTCAAGTCGCCCTTCGATCGGGCATCACACGGCGCGACGAGCGGCCCGGTCCAGGACCATCTGCGGATCGACGCGGATGAACTCGCCTGGATCGAAGACCAGGACGCCGATATCGCGCTCTCCGCGGGATGGGGTCCCTCATGAGCGCGAACACCTCCATCGATCTTTATAATCTGCTCCCCGCCGTTTACCGCATTCGCGATGCCGGGAACGGATATCCGCTCCGAGCTTTCCTGCAAATCATCAGCGCTCAGGCAGGCTTCGTCAAAGACAACATCGACGGACTGTGGGACGACCTGTTCATCGAAACCTGCGCGCCGTGGGTGATCCCCTACATCGGCGACTTGGTCGCGAATAATCCTCTGCACGATGTGGTCACCCGCGGCCGGGCCGATGTGGCGCACACGATTTATTACCGGCGGCGCAAAGGCACGCTCTCCATGCTCGAAATGCTTGCGCGGGACGTGACCGGATGGGGGGCGCGCGCCGTAGCCTTTTTCGAGCAACTCGGCTGGACTCAGAATCTGAATCACCAGCGCATGGCCGTGCCGGTGACGGCCGCCCCCGGCGATCCGTTTTGCGTCGACCGCGTCGGCGCCGCCAATTTGCGGGACCTGGACGCGCTCGATCGCATCGACGGCGCTTTTGACAGTACGACGCATACCGTTGATGTTCGCCCGATCTGCCAGTGCGCCGGCTGGTACAACATCAAGAAAGCCGGATTCTTTTTGTGGCGGCTGGAGTCCTTCCCCCTCATTTGGGTGGCGCCGCGGAGATCATCCTTCTATTTGGACGGATTTCACTTCAGCCCGCTTGGAAACCCCGCGCCGCTTTTCACGGTGCCGCCTTCATCGTTCAAGGACATGGCGCAGATCGTGGAGTCGCAAGCACCCGGTCCCATTCGGCCCGCGGCTTTCTATTTCCATCCGGCCGATTACTATGGCGATGGTGCGAGCTTCGGGATTTACGATGGCGCCGATCCCCAAACGGCCAAAATTCATGATCCAGCCAAAATCATTTGTCACGACTTGAGCAACTGGCTGCCTCCTCCTTCGGGGATGGTCGCTGTTGATGTCGAAGCGGGCAGGATTGCATTCGCGCCCGGCGAAAGCCCCGCCGGTTTTCTTGTGAAATTCGCTTATGGCTTCAGCGGGGAAATGGGAGGTGGGCCGTATGACCGGCGGCCCCCCGCGACGCCGGCGAATGGAGCTGAACTCGCCTATCCAGACACCATTACTCATCCCAATTTCTTTGGCACGGTGATCCGGGTGCCGTCGCCGGGAATCACGACAATCAGCCAGGCAATCGCCTCCTGGATTCCCGGCCCCAATCCTCAAGCGGTGATCCAGATCGTGGACAATGGCGCCTACCAGGAGGATTTGAATATCAATCTTCCGGCGGGCGCGGTGCTGGTGATCCAGGCGGCGAATCTGCAGCGGCCGGCTCTCCTGGGAAATATCTCTGTGATCACGCCCGCGGGGACCGCCAGTCTTTTCATGCTCAATGGATTGTTGATCGCGGGACAGCTTCATGTGCTGGGCGCTCTCGAATCGCTCGACATCGTCCATTGCACGCTCATCCCCGGGCTTGGCCTGAACGAAGACGGCGCACCCAGCGATCCTGATTCTCCCAGCCTGATCGTGGACGCGCCGAACTCGAATCTGCAGATCTTGATCGATCACAGCATCGTTGGCGCGCTTCGAGTGCCTACAGAGGCCCTCGGTTTGACGGCTCGCGACAGCATCATCGATTCTCCCACGCAGGCAGCCCAGGCCGATTTCAGTCCGGTGCTCCTTTCCGGCAATCTTTCGCCGTTCCCTGTCCTGAGTTCCGCGGCTCCCATTGTGAACGTCACCATCGGAGACGAAGGCCCCTAT
>JBGPTK010000225.1:0-6190 GCA_041490605.1 Terriglobia bacterium
CGCGATCTTGATGGGCGTTTCGCGAAACGAGTTCGGCATCGCGTAAGCGGGCGCGGTCCATCCCCCTGGAGCGGCGGAATTGCTTCCGGCCGCTTGTTCGGCGGGGACAAAAAACAGTCCGGCGATCTTGGCATCCGCCGAAAACACGATTTTCGCGTCGAGCGTAATCTTCTCGAATTGGCAGGTGACGTAAGCGGCCTTGAATTTTTGCTGGGGGACCACGCGAACTTCCTGGATTGCCTTCAACGATCCAAATTGCGCGACCAGGCTGCTCCAGGTCTGCGCCAGCTTTTCTTCGGGAAGCGCCTGCGACATGGCCGCGTCAAATTGTTCTGCGGCTTTGTCGAACTGCCCGGTGGTCAATTCCAGAATGAACGTGCGCCCCAGCTTGGTAAAATCGGGCGCGGGCGGCGCCGGCGCCGGCTCCTGTGCGGCGGCCGGCGAAAGGCAAAGCGCGGTGGTAAGAAGCGCGAGAGCGAGGAATTTCATTTGAGATTTGATGCCACGTTTCATACCCATGATCCTCTCGTGAATCGCCAAGGTTACAATCCGGCCACCAATTGCGCCAAGGCTTGCTCGAATTCCGTTTTTCCATCCAAGTAGGGCTGCCAGTATCGCTCCAGCACCCGCTGGTAATCTTGCCAGCCGCGCGCGTACAGTTCGTTGCGCACCGCATAAGGAGTGTAGCCCGCCGATCCCGGCGCTGCCGATTTTTCGAGCAGTTGCTTCACCAGCGCGCCAGTGGTGTAGAAGAGCAGGGCGTGCCAAAGATCGCGGGGAATCGGCTTGTTCGCGGCGCGGCAGTCTCGAATGATCTGCTGCTGCACGGCTCCGGCCAGCGCATGGGAAGCCTCGTGAAAAAGTATCTCGAATCCCGCCAGGCCCTGATTGCGGCGATCCGTGCTGGAAATTGTGATGTGCAAAGGATCGAGCGTTGTGTAGGCGCCCAGTGGCCCGCCGTAAACGGCCACGTCGACCAGGATCGTGCCTCGCGGCCATTGCGCATGGTAAATTTCGGAAAGTTTTTCGGCGAGCGGCTTGCCCATCTGCCGCACCAGGGGCGCGACGGCGGCGATCCAGGCGCGGTTCGCTCGATCGTCTTCCGCCCACCATCGCTCGCGGTAGACCGGCGCGGCGCGTTCGAGCGCCTGCACCAGGTCGTGATCCAGGCTCGAGGTGCAGTCCGGATCGCTGCGTCCGCTCAAGTCTACGCAGGCTTCGAGTTGCGCCAGGCGATTATTGATCTCCATCATGCGCGTATCAAAAAGCAAATCGCGGTCGGCCATCTCGCTGATATAAAAATTTACAGCGGCATTCCAGTCGGCAGAGTTCGCCGCGGCGCGCTCGCGATTGGCGGCAGCGCCCGGCGCCGCCGCGTCCCCGCCTCGGTTGGTAGGCTTCTGCTGCCGCAAGCGCGCCTGCTCGTAAAGCACATGATGTAAATTCACCCAGAAGCCGCTATGAAATTCGAAGACCGGCCGCGTGGCTGCAGCTTCCTGTTGCTCTGGTGTGTGCGGATTGAATTGAACAGGAGGCAACTGGGTTTGAGCCACGAGAACGCCCGGCGCCAGCGCCATCGCCGCGAAGCCCAAGCCGAGGGCAAATAATCTTCCCGCTGGGAGAGAAGCAAGCATGGTGAGCGTTGGATATTAGCTGAACCGCCGCCGTTTCACCAATGCCGTATGAAATCAACCCGGTTGAATGTGTAAACGCGCAGAAAGAGAAACCATCGCCGCTGCTGAGGGCGGCAAGTAGAGTTTATTGCACCGTTTGTTCAGTTTCCGGGGGCAGCGGCGAAGAATGGCGCGCGACCAGCGTCCATTCGCCTTCGCGCAAGACGAAAATATTTGTCGCTTGCACCAGCGCTTCATCGAAGCCGCTCGAAAACAAACTCGTCACATGTTCGGTGCAAGCCACCCAGGCCACTTCACCCTCGATGCGCACGAACACCGAGCTGAGGGCCAGCTTGACGCGTTTGGTATTGGCGAAAATGCGCGCCCAGCTATCGCGCACTTCGTCCCAGCCCACCAACATATCCCAGCCGGGATGCACGCACTGCACCCAATCTTCGTGCAGCCAGATTCCTTCCATCTGCCCGAAGTCGAGCGATTCGAAGGCCGCATAGAAGCGCTGGTTGGCGGCGCGCAAGGATTGTTCCAGGGCTTCCTGCTGAGGAAAGGCGGAAGGCGGCATTCGCACCTCGGGGAAAAGCCTACAGCCGGTCAACTCGCAAATCGCGTCCCTGGGTTTTCCAAATTTGAATCGTACTCTTCGGTCGCGTATCAGGCTCGCTGCTGCCGGACGTGCTCAACTCCGCGCACGGCGGCAATTACCAGCGCCATCTTGATCACTTCGCCGGCGAGAAATGGCGTCAAGCCCCCGGCAATTGCCCGAGTCCAACCCGTACGCAATCCCATGGCCAGCCATGCGCAACCCGAAGCAAAAATCAAAAATTCACCGGAAAGCAGCGCTCCGGCCAGCCGCGAGGCGGTTTTTCCCGCGCCATGCTCCACCAGCCACCCGGTGGCGAACGCCGCGACGGGATAGGCGAGCAAATACCCCGCCGTCGGTCCGGCAAGGCGGGCGGCGCCGGGCAATCCGAACGGCTGGAACACCGGCAAGCCCGCCAGCCCTTCCAATAAATAAAATCCCAGTGCGATCGCTCCGCGCCGCGAACCGAGCAGCACCGCTACCAGCAGCACGCCGAAGGTTTGCCCGGTGATCGGCACCGGAGTCCAGGGAAGCGGCACAGCCAGCCACGCGCACATCACCAGCAGCAGATTCGCCGCGGCCACGCGGCCTGCGTCCCACAGTAATCCTTCGCCCGGAATCATCCGGTCGGCTAAAACTTGAATCACCTTGGTCTGCGCCATTCGTTCCCCTCGCGCGCTAATAATTGTGTCGAGCCTGGCCCCTCAATATCCGCGCATTATACCTGACACGACTGGCTGTGGAGAATCATTCGCGTTGCCGGAACCGCGGAGCATTAAAAAACTATCCGCCGCCTTCGGGCGAGATTGCGGGATCATCCGTGGCGCCGAACGCGCCTTGATGATCCGCGGCGTGTACTTTGCCTTGCGTATCGAGGAAGAACGACCGGTTGCCGGTTTTTGCGTATTCCATAGGCTGCGCGGCAATCTCGAATCCATCGGGGCCGCCATCGGTGGCTGGCACCACGCGATAACGGAAGCGATAGCCGCCGCGTTCTCCATCGGCCAGATCGGCGTCCACCAGCTGCGCGACTTGCGGGGAAACGCCTTCTTTTCCCGCCGGGCCCAATTGTTTCAAGGAATTCGGAAGCTGGCCAAACGCGCGATTGTAAGTGGCAATCGCAGTGGCCAGGCTGTGCAGCGAAGCAACGGCTGCGTTTTCCCGATCTTCCAGCGCTTGCTGCGCCCATTGTTTCGAAAGCTCGGGAATGTTCAAGAGCAGCAATCCCACCGAGAGCAGCCGCCAGCCGCCGCCTTCGCGCACCATGCCGAATTCGATCGCGCGCCCGTCCACCACTTGCACCGGAACAAAAGCGATATTGTCGTGCAAGCGCTCGTCGCCGAACCGGAATTCCACGGTGGGGCCCTTGGCTTCGCAACGCAAAATCGTGTGGTTCGCGGTGTCGGAAGAAAGCAGGGCCCGGCCGGGATCGTCGGCCAGTGAAAACCGGCGCATGATCGCCGTGCGTTCCGCTTTCGGCAGGGCGCGAAATGCGTTTTCGTTTTCGGTCGTCATGTAATGGCCGAAGACCGGCTCGTTCTGGCGGCACGCGCTCACCAGCGCCGCGCTCAGCGCGGCAGAGGCGGTTTTTTCCTCGGACGCTTGCGTGGTTGTTGCCACCTGCGCCGCGGCGGGACGAAGGGAGGGAATCAGAAACAGCATCGCCAGTAGCACAGGCACTCTTGCCTGTGTGCTTTTGATCAGGGACTTTGTAATTGCACAGCCAAGAGTAGCTGTGCCACTGCGAACCGGCCCACTACTAGAAATTGTCTTTTGCTTAAGCATTTGGGATTTGCTCTGGATTCCTCACTCCGTTCGGAATGACCCCGGAGTGGATTTCTCCGCAGACTGCTATGATTTTGCTTGCGCGAGGATGGTTGCCAGGTTCTGCGTGAATTTCGAACGCGGCATCACGTCCTGCGCGCCGGCTGCCCGGGCGCGTTCCGCCAATTCCACTTGCACGTGAGAAAGAAAAGCCACCAGCGGCGTCGAGTTGCCGGCGGCGCGCAACTGCTCGATCGATTCCACCGGCCCTTGCCGCGCGTTCAAATCCACAATCACCAGGCGCGGATTCCCGCGCGCGATTTCTTCCATCATTGCGCCGGCCGTCGAAACAAATTTCAATTCCACGCCAACGTGGCGGGCCGTCTCCACAATTTTCGATTGAAAAAATAGATCATCCACGAACGCCACCACCTGCGCCATTCGCTCCGCCTCCGTTCAGGATGTACCATGCGCCGCCGCCCGGCACAAGCGGCTGGTAGCACAGCCACTCTTGGCTGTGTAGGTGTCGCCGCGATTCAATTCCGCGCCCGACTGCGGTATAAAAGAAGCACGCTCCTCGGGAGGCGCAGATGGAAACCGCCACAAAGGCGTTGCCGGGTTTGGCCGTGCTCGAGCAAACGCCCATCATCATCGAAAAAATTATTCACACGGCAAGCAACGAACAATTGCACTGGAAGCCTTCGATGGAGCGCTGGTCCATCAGCGAAATTCTGGCGCATCTGGCCGACGTGGAGGATGCCGGCTTCCGCCAGCGCATCAAGAAGATGGCCGAGGAAGATTCCCCGTTCCTCGAATCCTACGACCAGAACGCCCGCTACAAGGCCGGAAAATACGCGGGCCGCGCCCAGGACCATCTGAAAACATTCTGCCATGAGCGCGACCGCACTCTTTCCTGGCTGCGTTATCTTCCCGCCGGCGTTCTTTCGCGCGCCGGCAATCATCAGGAATTCGGCCCCATCACCGTCGCCCATCTGATGAACGAGTGGGCCCTCCACGACATGGGCCACGTCCGCCAAATTCTGGAAGTATACCGCGCCCACGCTTTCTACCCGCACATAGGCCCATTCCAAAAAGGTTACAAGTTAAATCCATGAGCACAGCCGCCGAAAAACAAATGAACCCCATCGGGAAACGCATCCTGGCTCTCTACGACGAACTCGAACGCGAATCACTCGACCTGCACACCATGCTGGAATTCGTTGCAGGCAATCCCCCCTCCGGCCGCGAAGCGGTAATCGATTCCGTGACGCAACTAGTCGACGAAGGCCTGCTAAAGCCCGGCGAAGGCGGCGATTTCCACCAGCGCACCGAAGACGGCCGCCTGTCAGTGGCGAAGCCACGCGACGTGACGCTCTATACTCGCGCGAACTGCCACCTGTGCGACGAAGCCAAAACCGCAATGGCCCCAGCCCTCCGCGATTTCAACGCAAAGCTGCGCGAAGTGGATATCGACAGCGACGAAACCCTGCGCGCCCGATACACCAACGACGTCCCAGTAATTTTCATCGGCCCGCGCAAAGTAGCCAAGCACCGCCTCGACGCCGCCGAATTTCGCCGCCAATTGGAACGCGCTTGAGCTTGATGGTGGTTGGCCCCGGACTCCAAAGAGCAACTCGCCCATCACTTGTGTTGCGCATCACGCTGCCGAAGATGGCATCATTGATAGGTGATTGGCGCGTTAAGATGGTGGGGGTGCCCCACACGTCGGCTTTACGTGTGGGGGTATTGGAGTCGATCTATGCCCAAGGGATTAAACGCCGGGTGGCGCAGGGTTAACATGACGAGAAAGCCTTGGGTGCCGCACCCTTCGTCTTTAAGGGTGCGGTTCTTGACTTCGAATTTTATTTCGGGTTCGATCCTTGTGGTCTCTCCTCCCTCAGCAGCATCGATCCGATTCAGGAACCGAAAACCGCGGCGGGATCCGACTTCGTCCAGGATTCGCGCGAATCGGTCGCCCGCTCACCGCGTTCCAGGATTTGCACGGCGCCGTCAACCAATGAACGTACTAAAATGCAAGTCTCCGCATCCGTGAGATCGCCGAAGAGGAAAGGGCATCGAAGAAAAACCCGCACCCTTAAAACCGAAGGGTGCGGCACCCGCGTCTCTCTCCGCAGCGACTAGTGCCCAGATGGTATACTCTCTCCGTGCCCCACGACCCAATACTTTCACCATCAAATTCTCGTGGCCACCCGCC
>JBGPTK010000226.1:0-6138 GCA_041490605.1 Terriglobia bacterium
CTCGAAACCTTCGCCCTTGAGCAGGAGGCGCAAGGCCTCCCGGACGTCCGGCTGATCGTCCGCGACCAGCACTCGCATTGCATTGTGACGGCTGAATGCCATAGGCCCTTGAGTATCCTGTGATTTTAGCGCCGTTTCCATGAAAAACCTCCCCGGGTCACTGAAACCGCTGCGATGCGCAGGGAGCGGCAAGCGGCTAGATGTGAATCAAATATTCCTCCGGACGCTTACCACCACTGCCATCATTCATATCGCAACGCCACCATCGGATCCACTTTCGTCGCCCGCCGCGCCGGGATGTAACAGGCCAGCAACGCCGTCGCGAGCAACAGCGCCGCCACGCTGAAGAAAGTGAGCGCATCTCTTTGGCCCACGCCGAACAAAAATGATTCCAGCACGCGCGACAAGGCGGCAGCCCCAGCCAGGCCAATGGCAACTCCGGATAGCGCGAGCTTGAAGCCTTCACCGGCCACCAGCCGCACAACATCCTGATGCTGCGCTCCCAGCGCCATGCGGATTCCAATTTCATGAGTGCGCTGGGCAACCGTGTAAGCCATCACGCCGTACACGCCCACGGCCGCCAGCAGCAGCGCCAGCGCCGCGAACGCGCTGAGCAAAAACATGCTGAACCGCCGCAGCGCCAGCGAGGTGGACATCAATTCCTCCATCGTGGCCACGTTCGAAAGCGGCTGGTCCGGATCCATCTGGAGCACTTCGTGGCGCACGGCCGCCACAATGCTCTTGGGATTCGAAGCGCTGCGGATCACCAGGGCCATGGCGTTGTAGCCGAGCTCGGGATGGGGCCAGTAAGACATGGCGCGGGGAGTGGTATCCAGGCCTTGATGCTTGATGTCGCCCACAATGCCGACAATCTCGCTGGGCACGTCTTCATTTTTCATGTGGATGGTCACCCGTTTGCCGATGGGATCTTCATTGGGCCAGGATTCACGCGCCATGGTTTCGTTGATGATCACCACGTGAGCCACCTCGGCCGACTCGCGAGGGGTAAAAGTACGGCCGCGCAACAGAGGAATGCCCATGGTTTCAAAATAATTCGGCGCGATCACGCGTACATCCACCACCGGGCTTTGCCCCGCGGGAGGCTTGGGGCGGCCTTCGACTTCATAGCCGGTGGCGGCGCCCATGCCCGTAAAGGGCAGATAACTTTCCGCGCTGGCGGAACGGACACCGGGTAAAGAGTTCACCCGCCGCAACAATTCATTGAAGAAGACGATGTGCGCTCCATCATCCTTGTACTTCGATTGGGGAAGCTTTAACTGGACGGTCAGGAGGTTTTCGGAATTGAAGCCGGGACTCACGGCTTGCAAACGCAAGAAGCTGCGAATCAGAAGTCCCGATCCGATCAGAAGAAGAAACGAGAGGGCAATTTCGGCGGTGACGAAGATTTGGCGTACGCGGCGATTGCCGCTGCCCGAGCCGGCCCCTGCCAGGCCGCTTTCCCGCAACGAATCGTTGATGCTCGAACGCGCCGCTTCGAAGGCCGGGGCGAAACCAAAAAGCATCCCGGTCAAGAGCGAGAGGCCCGCCGTGAAACCCAGCACACGAAAATCGATTCCGAGATCTTTCACATCCAGCAAGCCCGCGGGGCTCAGCCTCAGCAGCAGATCGGTTCCCCACACGGCCAGCAACAGGCCCAATGCCCCTCCGGCCGCGGAGAGAAGCAAACTTTCCGTCAACAATTGCCGGGCGATCCGCCACCGGCTTGCGCCGAGCGCCGCCCGCAAGGCAATTTCTTTTCGGCGCGCAGCCGACCGCGATAGAAGCAGATTGGCGACGTTGGCGCAGGCAATCAGCAGAACCAGGCAAACGGCGCCCAGCATGACCAGCAAGGCGGGACGAATCTCACCCACGAATTGTTCGTGCAAGGAGACAAGGTTCACGCCCCAATGCGTGTTGAAATCCGGATATTCCTTTTCCAAGCGGCTCGCGATCGTGTCCATCTCCGCCTGGGCCTGGGCCAAGGTGATTCGCGGCTTCATCCGGGCGATGGCTGTCAGCCACCGGCCGCGGCGCCCTCTCGACTTGGCAGTGAAAGCAATTGGGGTCCACAGCTCGGAACGCTCGTTGATGAGCGAACCTTGTTTGACGAAGATATCGAAGCCTCGCGGCATCACTCCAACGACGGGCATGGCCTGGCCGTCGATCTGAAGGGTCTTGCCAACCAGGTTGCGATCGGCGCCGAATTTCCGCAGCCACAAGCCATAACTGAGGATGACCACGTTGTCGTGTCCCGTCTGGCCGTCTTCGGCGGTGAAAGTACGTCCGATCGCTGCGTTCACTCCCAGCAGAGAAAAGAGATTGGGCGAAACGGCCTGGATGGCAACCTCTTCGGGCTCGCCATTGCCGGTCAAGTTGACGCGGGCGTCATAGGACGCCGCCATCTGCTCGAAGATTGTGTTCTGATCCTGCCAATCGAGGAAATTGGAGGGCGAAACGACATTGCGGCCGGAGCTGTTGTGCGGATTCTTCTCCCAAACCATCACCAGCCGGTCCGGCTGCCGATAGGGCAGGCGCGTGAGCAGAACGCGATTCACGACGCTGAAGATGGCGGTGTTCGCGCCGATTCCCAGCGCCAGGGTGAGAATGGCCACCGCGGTGAAGCCCGGGGCCTTCGCCAACATGCGAATGCTGTAGCGCAAATCCTGCCAGAGCGTATCCATGATTACCTCGCGGGGCCTCGTACACTCTTTTTAAGGCGCGGATTTTTCAATCCGGTTTTGAGCTTGTTCTGGACTTCACGCGAAGCGCGTGGCGCCAGGGCCTGTTTGTTTGCGGAAAGGAATGCGCGCACCCGCTTGGGATCGCGCTTGGCCAGTTCGCGGAGGGCCCAGGACATCGCTTTCACCACCATCGGATCGCGGTCGCGCGCCAGCAATTGGCAAATCTTCAGCGTTCGCGACGGATCGCCGGCGCCGCCTTGCGTCCGGTTATTCAGCGGAACGGTGCAGACCAGCGCGACGCGCCTCCACCAGTGATCATTCGAGCGCGCCCAATTGTGCACAACCTCGTCGGTGATTCGCCTGTCGCGCCACAGCGGACCGGAAAGATAGAGCGCAAACGTATCCACCGATTCCCAGCGGTCCAGGCCCGCCGCGAGCCGTTCCAGATCCCAGGCCCGCAGGTGATTGAACGCAGCCGGGTGGTGATGCAAGAGTTCGTAGGCTATAAAGCGAAAGACGAACTTCTGCTCCTGCAGCAACAGGTACGCTAGCTCCACCATCACGTGCGGGGCCGCATTTTTCAGCCGCTTTGAAAATTCGCGGCGAACGGCGCGCACATTTGCCGTCTTCGCGTCTTCGAGGCCGCGAATGCGTTCGATGATTTCCTCTGCCAGAGCTTGCACGCCGGCCCGCCCGCGCCGGTCCATGCCGCCGATTTCCAATTCATTCCGAATTGGCTGCACGGAAGCACTCAACCTTCCCCCCTCATCCCCGACTACTCGTAGCGCAACGCCACCAGCGGATCGATTCTGGTGGCGCGGCGCGCCGGCACATAGCACGCCAACAAAGCCACCAATCCCAGCAGCAATGTGACGCCGCCAAATGTGACCGGATCGTGCGGGCTGACGCCGAACAACAGGCTGGCCAGCACGCGGGTCAGCAGAAGCGCGGCCGCCAGGCCCGCGGCCATTCCGATGCCCGCGAGAATCATGCCCTGGCCGATCACCAGCTTGAACACATCGCCGGGCTGCGCTCCCAGCGCCATGCGGATGCCCACTTCCTGAGTCCGCTGGCTGACGGAATACGCCATCACTCCGTAGATTCCAATCGATGCCAGAATCAAGGCGAGCAGCGCGAACAGCGTCAGCAGCGCCGCGCCCATCCGCGCGGCCCACAGGCCGTCGCTCAGGATTTGGCCGATGGTCTGGATGTTGGTAAGCGCCAGGTTTCGATCGAGGGATTGAACCTGGGCCCGCACGGTTCCCAGGACCGCGTTGGGATTTCCGGAGGTGCGCACCTGTAGAGTCGCGTTCGGGCTGTAGTTCTGCAGGAGCGGAAGATAGACCAGCGGGACGGGATCTTCCCCCACCGCGCCCACGGTGGTATCCCGGACGACGCCGGTAACTTCCCGAAGCTGGTCTTCGCCAAAAAAAGTAAAGCGCTTGCCGAGCGCCTCTTCGTTGGGCCAGAAATGCCTGGCCATGGCTTCATTGATGATGGCCACCTGCGTGGTTTTTTCGCGATCGGAATCCGTAAATTCACGGCCGCGCAAAAGCGGAATCCGCAGAGTCTGGAAATAGTTGGTGGAAATATTGTTCAGCGTGACCAGGCTGCCGCGCTTGCCGGGAACTTGCTGCTCGCTTTCGCGGAAAACCGTGCGCCCGAATCCGCCGCCGAGCGGCGGGTTCGACGCAATCGTTGCGGCCTCGACGCCCGGGGAGGCCTGGGCCTTTTCGATGGCGTCGCGATAATACTGCTGGCCGTGTTCCGGCGTGTATTGCTGCGAGGCAAGGTCAAAATTGACGATGAACAAGTTCTTGGATTCGAATCCGGGATCGAGCTGCTGCGCAAAATTCATGCTGCGAACGAAAAGGCCCGCGCCGATCAGCGCCACCAGCGCCAGGGCGACCTCCGAAACCACCAGCAAGCTGCGGAGCTTGTTGTGCTTCCAGCCCATTGTGCCGCCGCGCCCGCCTATTTTTAGATTTTCGATCAGGTCGGGCCGCGCCACTCGCAGGGCAGGCACCAATCCGAAGAGCACGCCGGTGAGCAACGAAATGCCCAGCGTGAATCCGAGCACGCGCCCATCCAGCGAAAGATCAATGGATGACTGGGCTAGAAACGCCGGCCGGACGGACCACAGGATGTCGCGGCCCCAGTAGGCCAGAACCAGGCCAAGCAAACCACCCAGGAGAGCCAGCATCATGCTCTCCGTCAGAACCTGGCGCATCAACCGGCGCGGGCTGGCTCCCAGCGCGGCCCGGACGCTCATCTCCTTTTCGCGTTTTGCGGCTTGCGCCAGCAGGAGATTGGCCAGATTCACGCAGGCGATCAGCAGCACCAGGCCCACGATGGCCATCAACATGCCGCCCGCCAGCGCAAACTGGCTGTGCTGATTTACTCCCACCGCGGCGTCGGCCAGCGGCGTGAGCACCACGCTGCGGCCCTGGTTTTCCTTCGGGTATTCTTTTTCGAGGCCGGAAGCGATTGTCTTGAGCGCCGCCTGCGCCTGCTCGCGCGTCACTCCAGGCTTCAACCGGGCCAGGACAAACCCGGAGAGGAAGCGGCGGTCGTTGAAGAAATCTTTTCCAAAGCCCGAAAGCGCCTGTTGATTCATGCTGATGGGAAGCCAGATCATTTCGTTGGGGAAGAAAGAGAGAGTGCCTTTGAAATTGGGCGGCGTTACCCCGATCACGGTGTAGCCAACCGCATTCAACGTGATGGTCTGCCCGATGATGCCCGGGTCGGACCCGAATTGCCTCGCCCACAAGCTATGGCTCAGCACCACCACCGTGTTCCCGCCGGGCTTCTGGTCTTCATCCGGAAAAAATGTCCGGCCAAGGGCGGGCTTCACGCCCAGCACATCGAAGTAGCCCGCGCTCACCAGCAGGGCCGTAAATTGCTGCGGTTCCCCTTTCCCGCTCAGGGTGAGTCCGGCAAAGGAATACGACGCCGTGCCGGAAAGAACATTATTCTGGTCGCGGTAATCCTTGAAGTTGGGATAAGAGATCGGAAGTTTTACGAAATTGGCTCCGGTGATGACGGTTTTCGAATCCACCGTGGAAATATCCACGAGATTCGAAATGTCCTTCACCGGCAGCGGATTCAGCAACACCGCATTGATGACGGTGAAGATCGTGGTGTTCGCGCCGATCCCGAGCGCCAGGGAAAAAATCGCGACCGTGCTAAATCCCCGGTTTTTCCGGAGCATCCGCAGCGCGTAGCGTAAATCCTGCCAGAACGCATCCATACCTTTTACCTCCTGCTCTTTCGGAACGCCTTCTTCTCACTCGTATCTCAGCGCTGCCAGCGGATCGACGCGCATGGCCCGGCGCGCCGGCAAGTAGCAGGCCAGCAGCGCCACGGCAGACAGTAAGAGCGCCACCGCGGCGAACGTGACCGGGTCGGTGGCCTTCACGCCGAATAGCATGCTGGTCATCGCCCGTGACATTACCAA
>JBGPTK010000227.1:0-6106 GCA_041490605.1 Terriglobia bacterium
GTCAATCGGCAGGAATGACGACGGGAAAACTAATTCGGCGAAAGCTATTGGCTGCGCATCGCAAGCTGCGCGAAATTCGCATGATTGTGAAAGGGCTGCTTTTCAAGCGGCACGTGCTGCTGGCGCACATTATTCCTACGCGGCGGTGCAATCTTTCCTGCGATTACTGCAATGAGTATGATGACCATTCAAAGCCGGTGGCGAAAGAAGAAATGTTCCGGCGAATCGACCTGCTGAAATCCTTCGGCACGGCCATCATCACGATCAGCGGCGGCGAGCCGCTGCTGCATCCCGACCTGGACGAGATCATCCGGCACATCCGCAAAAAAGGGATCATCGCGGGGATGATCACCAACGGATATTTGCTGACGGCGGATCGCATCGAGCGGCTGAATCGCGCCGGCCTGGAATACCTGCAGATCAGCATCGATAACGCGGTGCCGGACGAAGTTTCGATGAAGAGCTTGAAAGTGCTGGACCAGAAACTGGCGCTGCTGGGCGAGCACGCCGATTTTCACATCAATATCAATTCGGTGCTGGGCAGCGGCGTGAAGAATCCGGAAGACGCTTTGCGCGTGGCTCATCGGGCCATCGAGCTTGGATTCACCAGCACGGTGGGGATTATTCACGACGGGAACGGGCAGGTTCGTCCGCTGAAGCAGCGCGAAGGAGAAATTTTTCGCGAGATTATGAACCTGGGCAAACGCTCGTTCGCGCGGCTGAATCATTTTCAGCGCAATATCGCCGCAGGCCGCGCGCACGTGTGGCGCTGCCGGTCCGGTGCGCGCTATTTATACATCTGCGAAGACGGGCTGGTGCATTACTGCTCGCAGCAGCGCGGTTACCCGGGCATTCCCATCGAGCAGTACACGGCGGCGCAGCGGCATCGCGAGTTTTACACCAAAAAAGCCTGCGCCCCGCGCTGCACGGTTTCCTGCGTGCAGCAGGTTTCGATGCTCGATAATTGGCGCGCGCCGCAAACGCTAAAGCCCGCGCCGATGGCCCCGCCTCCGATGAACCCGTCGGAACCTCTCGTTCAGCTCACCAGCTCCAGTCCTCGCGGTTAGAACACGGTCTTCAGGAAGGCCGGGCGCTCCGATAAAAGAGATCGGGGTGCACAAAACACATAGCTCTTCGCATTCCCGAAGCCCCAGGCTTAAGTTGTCATTCTGAGTCCCGCCGTTTGGGACGAAGAATCTCTCCGTTGGTTTTCGCTTCGTGGGGATAAGTTCATCATTCGCTGCATCCGTGCGTGAAGCTGGCGAATTTTTACTGTATGGGGCAGGCGGCGTCAGGCTGGTCCGTGGCGTTCGCGCGGAGACCGATTTTCAGGTCGCAGGTACTCTCTCCGGCTGGGCATTCGAGCTTAGCGGGCTGCTTGAATGCGCGGGTTTGCGCAGGTAACAGCCGGTACTTTCCCGGTTCGACCGTTCCCAGATCAAAGTGGCCATTCGCGTCCGTCTCCACAACCTTCAGGGTTTTTTGTTTGTGTTGCGAAATATACTTCCTCAACTCCACCCTTGAGTACTTGATTGGCTCGACGAATTCCTCGGGCTGGTTCACCGCCCAAAGCACCGTGCCGATTAGGTGAACCGAATTCTTTAGTTCGAGGTTTGGCTGGATCTTTTCGCGCCTGAGGACCTCCTTGCAATAATTTGGATTGACAGGACCAGTAAAAACGACCTGGCCCAGAGAAGCAGTGATCGAGAGCATAACGATAATAAGGTTTACCATGATTTAAACATTATAGAGCACACGGCTCGCAACGTCCTTGTGGGTTTCTTTTCTCAACGAAACACCCCCGAATAGTCCTAGAACCTCCCGGTCGACCGCGCACCTGTGGCATCGAGGACGCGAAGAGGACACTGTTGGAGCGCTCTCTCGGCGTTGGCGGGAACCACGCTCCGAGCGGCTGTCGGGTCCGCGACGACGAAGAAAACATCGTAGGCAATTCTCCCAACGTGAGAAAAGTCAGTATCATCAGGATTCAGCCTGCTCCGGTAGCGGAACCGGTTACCGAACTCGTCCTGACGTTTTGCAAGGCGATAATGAAGGCTAATCGTTTCTACGCCAAGCGATAGGAGAGGGCGCAACTCTCCGGGTTGACAGATTCCATCGTGGTTTGCGTCGATCCAAAGCCGCAAGGACGAGAAAATCGCGTCGCGGGCGTCAATGACGCCGTCGACGTTGCCGCCGCTCGCGCGTAAGTCGTAAACAGCCAATGCCGCAAAACCATTTGGTGTGGAAGAGGCGGGCTGTGGCGTGAAGTTGCCAAACAATTGCTTGCCGTTGTGGACGATTCCGTCCTCACCAGGCAAGGCCAGGAACGCATTGTCCGCGCCTGCAGCAGTCCAGGCTATTTGGATGAGGTGGCCAGTCCCGGAAATGTCAAACTCCACCCCGTTTGCCGCACTGGTCAGTTGGAATCCCTTTCCACTTACATCGACTATGATTGGCGAGTTGTCCGGTTCACATGCACAGTCGGGGTAATCGAACCAGGCATAACCCTCCTGACAAGTCTGGATTCTGTGGCATATGGGTGGCGGTAGAGGTGGTGGTGTGCAGTAATAGTCAGGAGCAACGAGTATAACAGCATTTATGTCACACGAGGTTGGCCCCGGCTGCCCAATCGTGGAATTTACATTCTGAACCGTGGCGTTTGCCTCCATGACGGAAGAGCCGACGGGACAGCCCGGATAGTTGCAGTCACCCAAACCAAATGTGTGACCAAATTCGTGCGCAATTACTTCCGTTAAAGCAGCGATGCTGGTGACAGCCGAGTTGATCGTCACCTCCACTGCTTCGATGCGGCCACCGATATAGACAGCGTGATCGATGTCTGTAATCCCCCGTGTGACTCTATTTGGATCATTTGGCGGAGGTGGTATCGGGATATATGACATATCGATATTCGGGATGGGTGCGGTCCCCGCATCAACCAAGATTGGCTTGCACCCCATAGTTATGGGTAGTGCATGGTTCCAATTGGTTATGGCTGTGTCGACGGGACTTATAGGGACACCATTAGGATCCACATTGACCACAAATATTGGAGCCCAGCTAGTGCGAAACGGTAGCGGCGGTGGTTGCGTGCAGGGTGATGCGAACGAAGCAGAAGGAGCAAAGCACGACAGTAAAACCGGGATACTCAATCGTAGAACCAGAGGCAAGTTCTTCATGGTTTTACTTCCTCGCTCTCTATGGCGGCGATTGCCTTGTGTACGAGGTCAAGGAAGACAGGGGAGCTCATATCTTCGTACTCGAGGTTGCAATCATCTAGTGGGTAGACTCGCCCACTTTTCAATTCGTAGCCCGAGTCAGAGAGAATCTCGTACTCCGGAAGGTTGGGGATGGCCTTCCATAGGAACAAAATATATTGTGAACCGATTGCGGGAAATCCTTGTCCGGGATATAGGAAGTTCTTGACATGGCCCGAGGGAAAACGCACCGCTCCGCCCGGTCGTGAAACGGTTATTTGCGCTCCCACCTTGAAATTAGGCATCGGGTCTTGCTTTAAGACCTGATCTATTTTCAACAGGTAGTCGGTGTAAACGAATTTCTGGTCACTGTTCAAAAAGCATTTGCCGCTAAGGATCGTGCCGGTTACCACTGCGGTAGCTACGGATGCCGGTATGCCGCGCGAGTCGGGGGATGGCCCGATGGTCACGGAGTTGATGAACCTCAGGTGCGAGGATTCGGCCAGTCCGCCTACCGGCGAGCCAGGATCGACAATACGTCGCCGGAGAGAAGACGCACTGTACCTCTGCTCCCTGATTTGCCGTCTTGTGTAATCTGCCGCGGGTTCCTGCTGTTGTGGTTGAAATTCTCCAATCACAGGCAACCCGGAGTAAACGCTAGTCTTCCTTAAATCTCCGGCTGCGGTGTATCTGTCTTTTTCCAGGTCCGCCTGTTGTTTGTCAGCAGGGGTCTGCGCCCGTGCCGTGAGCGCAAAGAAAGCTAGAACGAGAACCGCGAGTTGAAATCGGGTCATCCGCAGGATCTCCTTTTTTAATGAAATGACGGTCTGTTTAATTAACGCATCGTAGACTATTCGCTATTCTTGTTTTGTCAATTAGAATTAACAAGAAGATATACAATAATCAATTTATATATGCTTTTGCATCTTTGAGAAGCGTTAACCACTCCACTGAAAACAGAAGGCTGCTAGGCGGTGTAATCGCTCTAGAGCGCCTATTTTTCGAGCTTGGGGTGGCGGAGGTGGAAATCGGTGGCGTTTTGGTAGGCGCGAGCCAGGATCAGCATTTTTTTTTCGCCGTAGAGCTGGCCGAGGAAAGTTAGGCTGACGGGAGTGCCGGGGCCGCCATAGTTGCCCTGGATTTCGCCCTTATCGTTCTTGATGACGGGAGGGGCATCGTCACCGCGGAATCCATTGGGGAGAATCACGGCGGGATGTCCCGTGAGATTGGTGGCGAGGAGCTGCTGGCTATTGGTGGGAGCGACGATGACGTCGAAACCCAGGAAGACTTTCGAAACGGCATCCATGGCCAGCATGCGCGCGCGGTTGGCCTGGATGTATTCGGTGGCGGGAATAAAATGCGCGGCGCGGAACGTGTTTGGCCAATCTTCGGGGCCTTGATCGGTGAGCAATTTGTCGCGGCCGTTGCGGGTGATTTCATCGAAGGCGGCGCCGGCTTCGGCCAGCAGCGTCGCGACCATGGCGTCGTAAGGCAATTTCGGCAACTCGACGGGAATCAGGTCCACGCCCATGCTTTTCAGCTTGGCGAGGGCGGCTTCGTTGAAGCGGCGGTCGTATTCGCCGCGCAGGCGGAATTCTTCCTGGCGCTGCTTTTGTTCCGCGAGTTTTTTCTTTTCTTCGGCGGAAAGTTCGGATTCCGGCTTCTCGGGCGGCGCGGGAGATTCGGGGCGGCGCTCGAAATCGGTTTTCAGATAGCCCACTTTCAATTTGCGCCAGTCGAGATTGCCGTTCCAATTGAAGACGGCGGGTTGCACAGCGCGGTCGCTGCCGTCCGGTCCGTAAATCGCGTGGAGAACGAACGCGCAATCTTCCACGGCGCGGCAAATGGGGCCGAGCTTGTCCATGCTCCAGGAAAGAGCCATGGCGCCGGTGCGGGGAACGAAACCAAATGTGGGACGCAAGCCGGTGGCGCCGCAGCGCGTGCTGGGCGAGGAAATCGAGCCGAGCGTTTCGGAACCGATGGCGAAAGCCACGCAGCCCGCGGCGGTGGCCGATGACGAACCGGCGGAAGAACCGCTCGAGCCCTGTTCCGGATTCCAGGGATTGCGCGTTTTGGCGGCGAACCAGTGGTCGTTCATGGCCAGTGCGCCAAGACTCAATTTCGCGACGAGAACCGCGCCGGCCGCGTCGAGACGCTTGACGACGGTGGCGTCCTCTTCAAATTTCTGCTCTTCGAATCCGCCGGCGCCCCAGGTGGTGCGGTATTCCTTCACCGCGATCAGATCTTTCGCGCCCCAGGGCAGGCCGTGAAGCGGGCCGCGATATTTTCCGGCGGCGAGATCGCGATCGGCTTCTTTCGCTTTTGCTTTGGCGCGATCTTCCGTGAAGGTGATCACGAAGTGGAGCAAGGGGTCGTAGCGCTTCAGGCGTTCGAGATACATTTCGGTGAGCGCCACGGACGAAACTTTTTTCGCGCGAATCAATTCGGTGAGTTCGCGGACGCTGGAGAAGCAAACGTCCTCCAGATTTTGGGGAACGCCGCGCGCGGCGACGGCGGGAGCGCTGGAAACTTGCAGCGGGCGCTTTACGGTTTCGAATTTCGTGGAGGGCAGGACGGGATCGAAAATCAAGGCCGGGGGAACGCTATTGGCCATGTGCAATTTGTAAATTTCTTCGTAACCTTTGGTGCGGTCGTTCAAATCCTCGAGCAACATCTCTTTGAATTCTTCGGGGATCTGGACATCGGCGATGGCGGCGGCATTATCGATCATGTCCTTGGTGATTTTTTTCTTATCCTCCGCGAGAGACCAGAGGACGCCGGGAAATAAACCGGCGGTCAATCCGAATCCCGAACAGGTGGCGAGAAAATGGCGGCGATCCAGCATCTGGTTTCTTCCTCCCATGAATTCGTGCGGACGGGAAGTGTAATACAGACTGGCCCGGAGTTCA
>JBGPTK010000228.1:0-6075 GCA_041490605.1 Terriglobia bacterium
ATTTCCTGTTGGAATTTCTGGAGCCCGCCTTCGGCCAGCGACAAGCCCGCCAGCGTAAGCCTGTCTTTTACTCCGGAGAATTTGTTCCCCCGCGATTCCGCGATCACGATGCCCGCTTCCAATTGAGAACGCGCTTCGCGGTATTGTCCGGTGGCCAGGTCGAGATCGGCGAGTGAAGCACGCCCTTCGGCTTCCGTGTCGCCGCCGGCTTTCACCATTTTTTCGAAGGTCTGGCGCGCCTGCGCCAGGTCCCCGTTGAGCAGATAGCCCCTGCCGAGATTGGAGAGGCCCTCGAAATCCGCGGGGTGGTCGCGAAGAACTTCCTTGGCAAGCACCAGCGATTTGGCGGTGTCTCCCTTCAGAAAACTGAACATGGAAAGATTGCTTCGCACGGAACTGCTATCCGGTTGCAGCCGCATTCCTTTTTCCATTTCGCTGTAGGCGGCGGCAAAATCGAATTTCCCGGCGTAGCACAGTCCCAGATTCATGTAGGCGGAGGGATTCTGCGGCTGCAGTTGCGTCAGCACCTGGAAATGTCCGCAAGCCTCGTCGAAATTGCCGATGATGAGATTGTAGTCCCCCAGGATTTTTGCTTTCTCGCTCTCGGTGACGTGGTCCGCCAGCAAGGAAGCGGCGTGCATCTGCTGCTCGGCGCGCTCGGAGTCGTAGAGGTTGGTGTAGGCCACGCCCAGGTAATCATGGGCCATGGCGAATTGGGGGTCCCTTTCGAGCGCCTTCTGAAAAAAGAGGATGGCCCCTTGCGGATCGCTCGAGGCAAGGCGCCGTTTTCCAAGCGTGTAAAAGGAGATGGCCTCGAGCGAAGGCGAGGTTACCTTAGCCAGCGAAAGGGAACTGGCATTCACGGTGCTCAACGATTCTCCCAGTCCATTGCGAAGCTCCTGCGCGACGGTATCCAGCGCCGCCGGCACCTGGTTCGCGCTGGCAGCCGTCTGCTGGCTGCTCACCAGTGCTTTGCCCTCCGGACTGAGCGCCCGCGCCACCACGATGTACCCGTCTCCGATCTTACTGATGGAGCCGATCAGCAAAGCCTGCAAATCTTCCCGCTGGCATATTTCCAACCCCACACGCTCATCGATCCGGGAATCGGCGGGCTTCTCCATTCGTTGCAGCACATCGGGCAGGCGGCTGTGAGGGAAGACGCTCAAGCGATGGGATTGTTCAAGGGAGATCGCCAGCAGCTCGGCGAGCGTCTGATCGAACACCGCCTCGCTGGTACGATTATCGAATTCGCCAATTAGAATTGTTTTGCGGCTGACGACTTCCGTCCGCGCACGCCAGGTGCGCAGGCCGAACCATCCGCCGAACAGGACGACTAATGCTATCGATGCCAGGAGAATTGCATTCCGGCGCGTGTGCCTCTTCGGCCGGGCCACCAGCAGCGGCAGCGAGATGCTCAATCGCTCTTGATCCACCAGAAGTTCTTTCGCCGATTGGTAGCGATGCGCCGGCTCCTTGTCCAGCGCTTTAAGAATGATGCTCTCGAGCCCGGGCGAAATTCGCGGATTCAGCTCACGGGGATGGCGCGGGGCTCGATTCAATATTTCGTCGATCAGCCGCGGTACCTGCGTTTCCGGAAATGGGCGCTGGCCGGTGGACATTTCATAGAGAACCGCTCCGGCAGCCCAAATATCGCTGCGCGCGTCCGCATTTTCACCAAGCAATTGTTCCGGCGACATGTAGGGAAGAGTGCCGGCTGCGGCAGGCTCTGCCATGCTCGCGGTCATATTGGGATCGATCCCCGGCAATGTGACGCGCGCCAGGCCGAAGTCGAGAACCTTCACCTGTCCTTTCGGCGTCACCATGATGTTGCTGGGCTTAAAATCCCGGTGAATGATTCCTTGTTCGTGCGCCGCTTCCAGCGCCGCCGCGAATTGCAGGCCAAATGCCGCCACTTCCTTTTCAGGCAACGCTCCATCTTTCAGGCGGTCGGAGAGAGTTGTCCCGGTGATGTACTCCATGACCACGAAATCGATTTCGTCCTGCGTATCGAAATCGTGCACGGTGGCGATATTCGGGTGGTTGAGTTTCGAGAGAGCCAGCGCTTCGGTGCGAAATCGCTTGCGGGCGGCATCGCTGGCGAGCTGGCCTGCGGGCAATACCTTGAGCGCGACATCGCGGTGCAAGCGTTCGTCATGCGCCTGATAGACGACACCCATCCCGCCGGCACCGATCTGTCCTGTGATTCGGTAATGGCCCAGAATTTGGCCAATCATTGCAGGAATCTTAGATACAGGCCGCCCATCTTAGGCTGCGCCCAATGGCAAGTCAAACCGGCCATCTCCGGCGGGAAGAGTTGAGATTCACTCGAAAAGACTGCTGCGATTCTCTACGCCGATCGCCGGCAGCCCTTCCGCTTTCAGGCGTGTATTGAATGCTGGCACCTCAACCTCCTGGATGTGTTTCCAGGAAGCAAGCGCCTGCTCGAGTTCCGCGGAGAGTTCTTGAAAGACCTGGTAATCCTGGCCGGTTGGCCCGTAATCACCCTGCACGTAGCTTTGCAAGGCGGCCAGCCGGTTATTCAACCGCAATTCGTAGATCAGAGTCTGGTCATCGAATCCCGTGAAACGGGGCTCGTACAAAGTGTGCAGCACTCCGTCGAGTTCGCCGTTCAGTTTGCGGGCGCTTTCCATAACTGAACGATCCGCGCCCGCTTTTTGCGAAGCGGATTCGATCTGCTTTTGCGTGCGTTGGATTTCATTGATCGCGTCGTGGGCCGCGGAAACTTTGTCGCGCACGGCGATCAGCAGCTCAAATTGCTTTCGATATTCTTCCTGCGTTGTCGGCAGCCGGGGATCCTTCTTGATCTGGAACGTCTGGGCGCCGGACTGATCGCCGGCGGTGAGCGTGACCTGGTAGTCTCCGGGCATCGCTTCCGGACCGCGCAGGCTGGCGCCGAAAACGTACGTTCCGCTTTCGATGCCGTGCGCGTCGGGATAGCGCATGTCCCATACGAAGCGATTCAATCCTGCACCGGCCGTGACAGCGGCTTGGCCGCGGCCCGCTTTCGACGCGCTGCTGAATTTCTGGATGGTCTTGCCGCTGGAATCCTGGAATTCCAAGATCACGGGCTGAGAAGGAGTTTCCGCCAGATTGTAATAAACGATCACGCCTGCGGGCGGATTCTCTCCAACACCGCCGCTCGGTCCGAAAAATCTGGCATGCCGCGTGCGATACGCCGGGCGCGGCGGAAACAGGCGAGCCTTCGAGGTTTCCACTTCGGTCGTCATGTGTTGTAACGGCGTGACGTCATCCAGAATCCAGAACGCCCGGCCCTGGGTCGAAGCGATCAGGTCGTTGTTTCTTAAGGTGAGATCGGTGACCGGCACGACCGGCAGGTTGAGTTGCAAGCTTTGCCAATGCTCTCCATCGTCGAAGGAAACATAGACTCCCGTTTCCGTGCCGGCATAGAGAAGTTCTTTCCGAACCGGATCCTGGCGAATCGTGCGCACGAAAGTATCCCCGGCGATTCCATCGGTCACCGTCTGCCAGGTTTTTCCGAAGTCATGCGTGCGGTAGATGTACGGCCGGAAATCGTCAAGCTGATAGCGGTTGGCGGCAACGTAGGCGGTCGCGGGATCGTGCGAGGAAGCTTCGATGATGTTCATTCGCGTCCAGGGCTGCACTTCCGGCGGCGTGACATCCGTCCACGACTTCCCACCATCGCGAGTCAAATGCACCAGGCCGTCGTCCGAGCCAGTCCAAATCACATTCTTATCCAGCGGAGACGGGGCAATCGTAAAAATCGTCGAGTAAATATCCTCGAGCCGGCCTTCCTCCTCGCGCGTCTTGTCGTTTCGCGTAAGGTCGCCGCTGATCGCCTGCCAGCTCTGCCCGCGATCCGTCGACCGGAACAGGACGCTCGAGCCGGCGTAGATTGTTTCCGGCGCGGCCGGCGAAATGGCGATGGGATACGTCCACTGAAAGCGATATTTCATTTCCGCGGCAGTGCGGCCGCCGGGGAAATCGGGCCACACGGAAATATTGCGGACGCTTCCGGTGCGGTGATCGTAACGCGTCATAATTCCCCAGAAGCTTCCGGCATAAGTGATGTCGGGATCTTTCGGGTCGGGCTCGACGTATCCACTTTCGCCGCCGCCCACTTCGTGCCAGTCGGCCAGGCCGATGCCGGGGCCGGCGGTGCGGCTGGCAATCGAAAGCGTGGTGTTGTCCTGTTGCGCGCCGTAGATGTGGTATGGAAATCCATTGTCGGCGCTTACCGTATAAATTTGCGCGGTCGGCTGATTCAGAACCGTGCTCCAACTCCTGCCGCCGTTGAAGGTGACGATCGCTCCGCCATCATTGCCGTTCACCATCCGCCGATTGTCGTGCGGATCGATCCATAGATCATGATAGTCGCCGTGTGGCGTCTCGATGTGCGAGTACGTCTTCCCGCCATCGGTGGATTTCAGGAAATGCTTCGACGAAAAGGCGTAGACGGTATCCGCTTGCTGCGGATCGGCAAAAATGTGCCCGTAATAATACTGGCGGGAACGCAATTCGAAATCGTCGTTCAGCCGCTGCCAGCTCTTTCCGGCATCGTCGGAGCGATAGATTCCGCCATCCTCGGCTTCCACGGTGGCCCAGATGCGATTGGAATTAGTGGGTGAAACCGTGATGCCGATCTTTCCCTTGTCGCCCTTGGGCAAACCATCCTTGAGCTGCGTCCAGTGGTCGCCACCATCGGACGTTTTGTAAATGCCGCTGCCCGGGCCCACGCTGTGGATGCCCCAGGGAGCGCGGAGGACTTGCCAGGTGGTGGCATAAATGGTGAGCGGATCGTGCGCGTCCATCGAGAGATCAACCGCGCCGGTCTTGTCATTAATATATAAAACCTTCTGCCACGTCTTGCCGCCATCGCGCGAACGGAAAACGCCTCGTTCTTCATTCGGACCGTAGGGATGGCCCACGGCCGCGACATAAACCACATCCGGATTCCGCGGGTCGATGCGAATCTTGCCGATCTGGCTGGTGTCGCGAAGCCCGATGTTGTTCCAAGTCTTGCCGCCGTCCGTCGATTTGTAAACGCCATCGCCATGGGAAATATTCGCGCGAAGGCAGGCCTCGCCCATGCCGGCGTAAACGACATTGGGATCGGATTCGGCCACCTCAATAGCTCCCACCGAACCGGTTTTGAAATAGCGATCCGAAATCGGAAACCAGGTAATTCCGCCATCTTCCGTTTTCCACACGCCCCCGCCGGTCGCGCCCAGGTAGTAGACCAGCCGTTCGCTCGTCACGCCGGCAACAGCGGTGACGCGTCCGCCGCGGTACGGGCCGATGCTGCGCCATCGCAGCGCCTTGAAGTCGTTGGGCTTCGTTTGGGCGCGCAAGGCAGAGACGCTGGGAAAAACTATAAGGGCTAGTAGATAGAACGAGAGAATTCTTAGAAGGCGATGCGATTTCATGGTGGACTCCCTTTAATCCGATGAATTCGATCGATCCGAACCGCGAAAGGGCGCTACTGCGTTTCGGCCTTCGGCTTCGCCAATTCATCCCCGCGCAAGTAGCGATCCCACCATTCCATGGTGTGCTGATGGAAATCGATAAAGCGGAAGCGCGAGCCGCGGACGATGCTATGTTCCCCGTCGCGATAGATCAGCAAGTCTGAGGTCCTATGAAGCGCACGCAGCGCGGCAAACATCATTAACCCTTGCTGGAACGGGACGGTGAAATCGGCTTTGCCGTGGACGATCAGCACGGGAGTGTGAACGCGGTCGGCCACGAAGAACGGAGAGTTTTCCATATAGCCGTCGCGATTGGTCCAGGGAGTGCCCGTAGTGCGCGCCTGTCCGGTCTCGATGGTCCAAACGTCGCGGTCTCGGCCGTCGCCCCACGTGCTGAAAAAATCGCTGGGCGGCGCGCGCAGCACGGCGGCGGCGAAAATATCCGAATGCGAAATCAGGAACAAGCCGGAATATCCGCCGAAACTTCCTCCCGTGATGCCGAACTTGCCGGTTGTGAAATCCATGGCGCGAACTGCATTCACCGCGGGGATCACGGAATTCACGAACGAGTCGCCCGTAAAGCCGTCTTTGATCAGAACGTCCGGCATCA
>JBGPTK010000229.1:0-6073 GCA_041490605.1 Terriglobia bacterium
CCGCTGACGCCGGGCTGGAACATGATCCAGTTGTAGGGGTTTCGGGAAGTGAGCGGAAGGTTCCGCACTTCCGTTTGAGTAATCGTGCCACCGATATTGGTGCGCGTTGGATCGATGATCGGCGCGCCGCCGGTCACTTCAATGGAGGTGGTTACCGCGCCGACTTTGAGCGCGGCGTCCACTACAGCTTCGCGGCCGGCCTGGAGAATGATGTCCGAAAACCTGAGGGTCGAGAAGCCATCCCTGCTCACCGTGAGCGAATAAGTTCCCAGCGGCAACGACGGAATCACATAGTAACCGTCGTCACTGGAAGTCACGGTGCGCGTGTAGGCTGTGGCGACATTGAAGGCGGTCGCGGTCGCTCCCACAATCGGCTGGTCGGCCGGGTCGGTGATGCGGCCGCGGATCGTGCCGTTAATCGATTCCGATTGCGCCCAAGACGCGGGCAGGTAAGCTGCAAGGAATACGGCCAGAGCGATCACAAGACCCAGCACCCGGATAAGGCTGGAGAAAGACTGACCCTTTGAATTTCTCATTTTGCATTCTCCCGTTGAAGTAAACTCCCCCCCGAGCCCCTACTTCCTAAGTTACCCTAACAAAGTTAATTATCTGTAGCACCAGCCCTGAGCTGGTGTCAAGTTTTTTCGATTCCCAACCCCACGACCTGAACTGCAAGAGCCTCCGACGGACTGAACGCAGAGATCTTTTCACTGCAACTTTGGATGATCCGGGCGCGGACACGATTCCAATATTATGGCAGCGCTCGATGCTCAGCCACCTTCAACGCGAGCCAGATGGCCCCGAACAATTGAGCCTCCTGGCCCAGGCTGCTGGGCGCCAGCTTCGGCCGCGCCACATCATTCTGCTCGAGGATGCGCTGCGTGGCCTCGAGCAGCGCGGGATGAATTCCCACGCGCCCTCCCAGCACGACCAGTGAAGTATCCAGAATCGCGCTGACATCGGCAATCGCGCTGGCCAGAATGCGGGCAGTTTGCAGCAACACCTCGCCGGCCTTCTGGTCGCCCGACTGGGCCAGATCGAATATCCCGGTCGCCTGCAGTTGGCTGGGGGGATGGTGGACTCCGCTTTCACTCCCGTTGGGCATATCGCGCCACATGCGTTCGATTCCCTTTCCTCCGATCACGCTCTCAAGCGGCCCGGGGCGATGGATGGCCAGCCGGGTCTGCTCGGTGCCCGGCACGGTGAGATAGCCGATTTCTCCCGCTGCCCAACCCGAGCCATGGTAGAGCCGCCCGTTGATAAAGATTCCCGCGCCGATTCCCGTCCCAATGGCCATAAAGACGAAGTTTTTCACGCCGCGCGCCGTGCCGGACCAACTTTCGCCCAGCGCGCCAAGATTCACATCATTTTCGATGGCGACGGGGACTTTCGCGCAATCCTCCAGAATCTGCCGCAGCGGCACGTCTTTCCAGCCGGAGAGATTGGGCGCCGAAAAAACAATGCCCGCGCGGGCATCGGTGATTCCAGGGGCGCCGGCGGCCACCGCCAGCAGTTTTTTGGCGGGAATCCGGTGGCGGCGCTGGAGCCTGCGGATTCCGCTCATAATCAGCGCCGCGACGTGCTTGGGCGTGCTTTGCTCGTGAAGCGATCCCACCCATTTGCCGATGACCTTGCCGTTGAGGTTTGCCAGGACCACGCGCACGGCCGTTCCACCGATGTCCACGCCGGCTACATAGCCGAAGGTGTCGTTGAAGCGCAGCATGCCCGGCGGCCGGCCTCCGCTGGAAGCGCCGGGGCCGATGCGCTCGACCAGGCCTTTCTGCCGGAGCTGCTCGATGGTGCTCGAGACTGTGGGAGCGCTGAGGCCGGAGTGGCGCACCAGGTCAGCACACGAACAAGGGTTGTGCGACCGCAACAAGCGCAGGATCTCCCGCGCGTTTACCTGCCGCAATTGTCCGGGCCGGGCGGGGCCAATGCGTTCTTCGCCCTCGGGAGAGCCGAAGTTGAGAACGTTTTCTTTGCGGATGTGTTCCATCGAGTGCAGTGGCCCGTTCGACTGTGGGCGGCGGCGACTAAGTTAACTAACTTAACAAAGTTCGTCAATCTCCCAGTTGAGGAAATTAGTCCGGTCAAGCCTGTCTCAGAGGCGCTTTTGGGAGGGCTGTACGTGTGGCGGAAATGCTTGCAGTCACCTGCTGTCCAAGACGCAGCGGAATCCGACCGTGCCGGAACGGTCGAGGCTGGGAGCCATCAGCAGATACTTGCCATGTTCATTCAGTTGGTAGGCTTGAGGAAAATACCATATCGCTCCTTGCGGCTGGTAATAGCTGCCGCCTCGCAAGATGGCCGACCGGGTATGTTCGTCAGCATACTCGTCGGTCCACTGCCAGACGTTGCCGACCAGGCCCATCACTCCGAAGGGGCTTGCCCCTTTTGGATTTGCGGCCACATTGGCGGGCGCGGTGAGCATGCGGCCTTTTTCCGGGGCAGGCACAGCGGCCGGATCCCAATCGTTGCCCCAGGGATACAAACGCTCGTCGTTCCCTTGCGCGGCGTATTGCCATTCCCATTCGTGAGGGAGCCTCTTCCCGGCCCAACTGGCGAAAGCGCGGGCATCTTCTAGCGAAACCCAGGTGACCGGCTTGTTCGCCGAGCCATCCGGAAAATTTCCGTTGCGCCAATCCTTGAGGAAATTGTGATCATCTGGAGGATGGTAGCGAGTAGCATCGAGAAACTTCTTGAACTGGTCGTTGGTGACGGGGAAACGGTCGATGAAGAAGGACTTTAGATGCATCGGGTGCAAATGACTGCGGCGCGGCGAATCCTCCCAGGGCATCTGGACGTCAACGCCGATGCTGTTGCCGCCTTCGATCTCAATCCCCGAGACTGCGAATCGGAAATCACCTTCGGGAATTTTGACCATGCCTTCGGGGGCAGATGTAGCTGGCTTTGTTGGCGCGATTTCGGTCATTCGTTGCGGCAGAAAGCGCCATTCGCGCGAGAAGCCAGCGAGAGGCTTGCGCGAGAGTTGCGCCATCTCCGCCAGAAGTTGCCGTTCGCCGGCCGTAAGCTGCGGAGTTGCCAGAATCCCCGCGTAGCCGCGCGGTTCCAGATCGAAGCTGAGGATTGCGGTGTTTCCAGCAATTTCCGGCTGCAATTCCGCGCCGTCCCACACGTTGAAATAGTGCGAGCCAGGCTGATGGGTTAGTTTGATTTGACGGCCGGTTAGCGCGAAATCATTCCGGTTTATGACAGTCCATAGCGTTTCCTGTTCGCCGGGAAACTTGCTTGCGAACGCGCCATACTGGAGCATCGGCGTGTGGGGCTCCCAGCCCGCGCTGATGAGGAGTCCGGCGAAGACTCTTTCGATGGCGCCGACGCGACGGAGCGTCTCGGCGTCGCGATCTTCCAAGGAATTCCAGACGCCAAAAATATTTTCCCAGGCTTCGTAGCCCACGCCGTTGAAAAAGGCAGCCTGCAAGCTATCGTTCTTGTTCTGCGCCCAACGATCCACCACGTGGACCATGTGGCGAGTCTCGAGCCATTTGTTCTTGCTGATCATGGGCTCGAACGGATATTTCCAATATCCCCAGGTGAGGTTATTCCACGCGATGGCAAAGTCCACGTCGGAGTTCGCGCCATTTTCCGGGTCGACGGCGAGGGGATGGCCGGTTTGATCCGAGGCCGTGCGGAAAACCGGCGGGACAACCGGCATGGTGTCGGCATTAATTCCGTCCGCGCCGATCGTGGCCATCAATTTGGCGAGCGCGTCCCAATCGGGCTCGGGTTCCGGGCGCGTTCCGCGATCCCACGGGTTGTAAGAAAACAAGACCCGCACTCCGCTGTTGTGGAATGCTTCGATCATCGCCCGCAGGCCCTCGATCCCGCCCGGCATGTCGCGGACCAGATCGAGTTGATTGCGATCGTCGATTCCGAGGTTGGGATACGATTGCCAGATCAAAACGGAATCGATTCCGCCGAATCGAAGCTTCACGTCGCTCAAGTAGCGTTGCACCGTGTAGGCGGCGAGTCGCGGGTCATAGAAATAACTCTCTTGAGACATCATCAGCGGCTGAATGAAGCTTGATTGGGTCCATTTGAGTTCAGGGCGGAGATATTGCGCATCATCGTATCCCATGCGGACCAGATGCTCGCGCCGCCAGGATTGCAGATAAGCCAGCCAGGCGTGAGCCGACGCTTCCGACACTGGCCGCTGAGCCTGCATGGCGCAACAAAGTTCAACCGTCGCGCTGGGATTCGGCGGGCCGGGAATTTGCTCGTCCTGCGGAGGGTACACGTTGTGGGGGAAAGTGAAATCCTGAGCGCCCAGCGGAAAACAGGACAAGACAAGAATTACAGCGATCACCCATCGTCCACGGTTGGAGATGATCGCCCCGATTGACCGGGGTCCGCGCACTGGCGTAATCATGGAAATCATGGATTGTCGTCCCTGCGTATCGCAGCGGATTTAATACATCTTCACGAGCACGATTCCGTGCCGCGGGACTTCTGCCGGAAAATTTCCGGTGAATTGCCCAAGATCTTTTCCCGTCCACAAATCGCGCGCATGCTTGGTGCCGCCCACACCGATGTCTTTAAAGTCGGCGGTGACGCGCGCGGCGTCTTCACCACGATTGATCAATAGAACAGCGGTGGAGCCATCGGCGAGCGGCTTGGCCCAGATTTCGTAAGGTCCCACCTGCCAAACCCAGCGCCCCTGAATTCCCTTGGTATCCTGATCCACGGCGATCACTTCGCGATTGGTCAAAATCGCGAGCGCTTCCTTGCTGATGTGCGCGAAATCATTACTCGCGAGCAGAGGCGCGGCCATCATGCACCACATGCTCATGTGGCTTACGTATTCTTCATGATTCATTTGGCCGTCACCCACCACCAGAATGCCGGGATCATTCCAGTGGCCGAGCCCGGCGAAGGGCTCGATTCCGTCCTCGGCGTGCGCGACGGAGTACATCCGGTCATAGTTATCGGTCATGTCCTTGGTGGTGCGCCAAAGATTGCCGCCAACCGAAGCGCCCCATTCCCACACCGAGCGCATGCCGTGCTGGTTCATGCTGAACACGATGGGGCGGCCGGAATGGACGAGCGCTTCGTGCATTTTTTTATAGGCGCCAGGCATCTCCGCGGGCTCATAGACTTTTTCGGCGCTGCACCAGTCATATTTCAGGTAGTCCACACCCCAGGCGGCATATTGCTTGGCATCTTGCTCTTCGTGCTTGAAGCTGCCTTCATAGCCGGCGCAGGTTTTTGGACCGGGAGAGGAATTGATTCCGAATTTCAGGCCCTTGCTGTGGAGGTAGTCGGCCAGCGCTTTCATGTCCGGAAAATTTGCGTTGGATTGAATCGTCCCGGCCGAGTCACGCTTGCCCTGCCAACAATCGTCGACATTAATATAAACGTAGCCGGCTGCTTTCATTCCATTCGCGGAGACTGCATCGGCCGCCGCGCGCACCACGGAATCGCCTACTTTGCAGCCGAAGTGGTTCCGGCTGTTCCAGCCCATCGGCGGCACACTTGCGAGAGAAGAATCCTGGGCGACAGCCGGAACGGCCAGCGCGCAGCCGAGGACCAATATTCCGATCCAGTGGTGCATCGTTCCTTTCAATGGATTTTTCATCGCTGCAACCTTTGGCTCCGCCTAGTCGACCCATGTCGCCGGAGCGCCACATTTTGCAACCACTGCAGACTGAGCACCCGGTGGTCCCAGACAAGAGCTGGCACTCTCGAGCGCAAACAAATGATGCCGATGAGCTAAACCTTGAAAAGATGCGTGGGAGTATTGAAGATTCGCGGAGAGGATGTCAATTCCTTTTGCGCCGATGCACCTGCCGGAAAATTCGAATGGAAAAAATGCGGGACGTGAGGCAGGGCTTGGGAGTAGCGCAGGCTACGCCAGTTTGCCCCGCGGGTGCTGCTGCTCCAGTTTCCTTGCGAGCAACGGGCGGAGACTCGTGACATTCTTCAGTGTGCTGTACCAGAAGGCTGCGCCGAGCGAGAGAAATGCCACGGTGACGAGCAGGCCGGGCAACTCTTGTTGGGTGGGCTTCCAGCCCGTCCACTTTTCGGGGAGCAACTGAAATTCGGAACGATCGAG
>JBGPTK010000230.1:0-6023 GCA_041490605.1 Terriglobia bacterium
CCAGCCGAGCGCGAGATAGAGGATGGTGCAAATGGCCAGCGAGCCGAGAATGCCAATGGGCATGTCCCGCTTCGGATTTTTGGCTTCCTGCGCGGCGGTGGAGACGGCGTCGAATCCGATGTAAGCGAAGAAAATCACGCCGGCGCCGCGCGCGATTCCCGACCAGCCGAATTGGCCGAACGATCCTTGATTGGGTGGGATAAAGGGATGCCAATTGGCCGCGCCGATGCCTGGGTGGCGCCACAGAAACGCGGCGGCGATGACGATAAAAGTTATGACCGTGCCGATTTTGACAAAAACGATCGTCGAATTGAAATTGGCGGATTCTCGAACGCCCACAACCAGAATCGCCGTGATGACGGCGATCACCAGGCACGCGCCCAAATCGAAGATTCCGCGGGCGTGAGGCAGCGTGCCCGGATCGATTCCCGCCTTCGCCAGGACCGGGCCGACTGTCGCGAGGGGCGACCAGCGGCCGTTGAAAAATACCAGCAGTGTTCCCGGGGTGGCGGTCAGTTGTGGCGGTATATGGATGTTCAGACTTTGAAAGAGCGCGTTCAGGTTGCCGCTCCATCCGGCGGCAACGGTGGCCGCGCCGAACGCGTATTCAATAATCAAATCCCAGCCGATGATCCAGGCGAAGATTTCGCCGAGAGTGGAATAGGCGTAGGTGTACGCGGAGCCCGCGATGGGAATGAGAGAAGCAAATTCGGCATAACACAGGCCGGCGAACAGGCAGCCGGCCGCGGCGAAAATGAAGGAGAGCACAATCGCGGGCCCGGTGTAATTCGCGGCAACCGTGCCGCTGAGAACGAAGATTCCGGCGCCGATGATGCCGCCAATGCCGAGTGTGACCAGATTTACCGGGCCCAGGGCGCGCCGCAGATCGTGTTCGCCTTCCTGCTGCGCCTCGTTCATCAAAAGATCGAGAGGCTTGGTTGCGAGGTAATCGGACATTCCAATGTTCCCCTTTCGCGATACTCCGGTGCCTGTAATTCGGCAGCGGGCCAGGTTTTGTGGGGAATCATGCCGCGAAATTCCGGCGCTAGGAAGCTTTTTCTTCCGCGTAGACCAGATAATCCGAGTAGGGGCCCTTGAAATCCTCGATGTGCCCGCCGGCGGCGAAATGCCAGATGCGCGTGGCCACTTCGTCGATTACGTCGTGGTCGTGCGTGACCAGCAGGACCGTTCCCTTGTAGCGCTGCAAGGCGATATTCAGCGCGTTGATGGATTCGAGGTCCAGGTGATTGGTGGGCTCGTCCAGGACGAGAAGATTCGGTTTTTGCAGCATCAGTTTGCAGAAGATCAGGCGCGCCGATTCGCCGCCGGAGAGCGCTTTGGTGGGCTTGAGCGCATCATCCCCGCTGAAAAGCATTTGACCGAGCAAGCCGCGCAGTTCCGATTGCGTCGCGGCGTAGTCGAACTGGTGCAGCCACTCGATGGCGGTGGTTCCTTTGGTAATGGAATCGGTGTGGTCCTGGGCGAAATAGCCGGCGGCCACTTCGTGGCCCCACACCACCGTGCCGCCATCGACGTGAAATTTTCTTTCGGCCTCGTCGATATGTCCGGGCGCGCTGCGAAGAAGCGATTTCAGCAGGGTGGTTTTGCCCGCGCCGTTGCGGCCGATCAGCGCGATTTTTTCGCCGCGCGAGACGCTGGCCGTGAACGGGTGGATCACCTTTAGGCCGTCATAAGACTTGGCGATGCTCTTGATTTCGATGGGATGGCGGCCCGAGGGGCGCTTCATCTCAAAGTGAATGTAAGGCCGCGCGATGTTGGAGCGGGCGAGTTCCGATGTCTGCAGCCGCTCAACTTCTTTCTTGCGCGAGGTGGCCTGCGCGGAACGCGTGCCGGCAGAGAACCGCGCGATGAACTCATTCAATTGCGCGATTTTCTTTTCGCGCTGGGCGTTTTCCGATTCGATGCGCGAACGGATGGAAGTTTTGGCCACCACCATGTCGTCGTACCCGCCGTTGTACATGATCACCGTTTGGTAGTCGATATCCGCGGTGTACATGCACACGCTGTTCAGAAAATGGCGGTCGTGCGAAATGACGATCAGCACGCCTTCATAGTTGCAGAGATAATGCTGCAGCCAGTGCACCGAATCGAGGTCCAGGTGGTTGGTGGGCTCGTCGAGCAGCAAGGCCGGTGGATTGCCGAACAGAGCTTGCGCCAGCAACACGCGAACTTTTTGGCCGCCCTGCAGTTCGCTCATCTTGCGTTCGTGCAGCTCGGCTTCCACTCCCAGGCCATCCAGCAGCACGGCCGCGTCGGTTTCCGCGGTGTAGCCGCCCTCTTCGCCGACGATTCCCTCGAGTTCGCCCAGGCGCATGCCGTCTTTATTCGTGAGTTGATCGTGAGGCTTGGCGTAGAGAATTTCGCGCTCCAGCAACGCTTTCCAAAGCGGGGCGTTGCCCATGATGACCGTGTCGATCACGCGAAACTCGTCGAACGCAAATTGATCCTGGCGCAAGATGCCGAGTTTCTTCGGCCGGGTGACGGAACCCAGGGAAGGCTCGATTTCGCCGGTCAGAATTTTCATGAGCGTGGTTTTTCCGGCGCCATTCGGGCCGGTAATGGCGTAGCGCCGTCCCGCGAGAAACGAGCAGGAAACGTCGTCGAACAAAATTCTAGCGCCGAAGCGCATCGAGATGTTGTTTACGTAGATCAAGGGGACCTACATTGTAGCAATTATTCCGGGCGCGCGCATGCCGAGTTGCAAACTCGGTTTTCGGCATGCGCGGGTTGGCGAATTGCCCGGGGATGGCTACTGCACGACGACTTTGGCGGTCATTCTTGGGTGGAGCGAGCAGAAGTATTCGTAGGTGCCGGCGGTCTTGAATTCGAAGGAAAACTTGTCGCCGGTGTCGAGGGCTTGCGACGCGAATTTTTTCTCCGTGCTCACGACGGTGTGGGGAATATCGTCATGATTCACCCAGGTGACCGTCGAGCCCGCGGGGACCGTGAGATCGGCGGGGCCGAAACTGAAATTATCGATCGTAACTTCGTACTTCGTGAGCTTTTCCCCGGGGCGGGCAAACGCGGTATTCGTTGCACCGGCCGTGAGAAAAACAAGCGCCAGGAAAGCCAGCGTGATTGCCGTGGCGATCGTACGTCCCGTTCGACCGAATTTGTTTTCAAGAACCTTCATCTGAGTTCACCTCTCCTTTTTTGGATAGCTGAAACAAATCGTAATGAGTGGCACAGGCACTCTTGCCTGTGCAACCAGTTGCCAGGCTCACTGGCCAATCATAGCCGAGAGTGGCTGTGCTACTAAAGCGACGAATCGACGATGGCCAGTGAATGTTTGCCACGCACAAAGCTCACGTCCGTGACGCCGAGAAGGCCACGCAATTGTTCCGCGGGAACCTTCATCGGACCGGGAGACGGGGCAGTGCCGGGCTGCGGCTGAGGGAAGGCGGTGGACGTAGCGGTGTGAAACGTCACGTTGCCTTCGATCTTTTGCATCGTCTGATGGATATGGCCGTTCAACACGGTGACGGAGCCGAATCGCTTCAGATAGGAGAGCGCCTGGGCGCTGTCATCCGTGCCCCATCCCCACTCGGGATACACCGACCACAGAGGAATGTGGGCGAAGACGACGATGGGCGTGCTGGATTTCAGTTTCTTTACATCGCGCTCGAACCACTCGAGTTGTTCCGCGCCGAGATTGCCCAGGCCGCCGGCTTTGAGGTTCATCACGTTGACCAGGCCGGCGAAGTGAATTCCCTTCTGCTCGAAACTGTACCAGCCGTCGCCGGTGGAATCTTTTCCGTAGCGGTCTCGAAATTGTTTGCCGTTGTCGTTCAGCACGTCGTGCTCGCCGGGAACGAAATGGATGCGATCGGTCTTCAGGCCTTTGAGCAATTGGTCGAGCGTGTCGAATTCTTCGGGCTTGGAAAGATGCGTCAGATCGCCGGTGTGAAGCGCGAAGGCGGGCCGCATCGGCAAAGCATTGATCTTGTCGATGGCCAATTGAAGCGTGGCATTGACGTCCGGATTCGCGGCTTTATTGAAGCCGATGTGGCTGTCGCTGATTTGGATGAAACTCAAATCGCCTTTCAGGTGCTTGATATTTTCGCGGGTCAGATCCCCCATGGCGAAAGATTTTAGGACGCCTCCCTGGAGAATGCACAGCGCGCCCGTACCGGCCCAGGCCATGCATTTCAGAAATCCGCGGCGGTCGACGCCGTCAGTGCTGTGGTCGTGCTCGATGGTATTGGACATTGCCTCTCCTCCTTATGATTGCGCCCTGCTGAGCCGGCGAGATCCTTCAGCGAGCCTTCCCGCCTGGCTCTGGGGAGCAGGGCGACCGCCAGCGCCGTAAAAGCAAATCGTTCGATGCCGGCATGGGTGATAACCGGGCGGGCGTGATTTTATTCCCGCAAAATGCGGCGCACCGGCCAGTGCCGGACTGCGTTGGGTGAAGAAAAAAGTGGGGAATAAATTAGGAGCCTAGTGGTTTACACTTGCGGAGTCATGCCTGATCAGACTTTGGCCGCCGGTTCATTCGAAGAGCTGGCGCTGCCTCTTTTCGATTCGCTCTACAACTTCGCGCGCTGGCTGACGCACAACCGCGAGGAGGCGGAAGACCTGGTCCAGGAAACCTTTGCCAAAGCCTTGCGAGGTTTTCGTTCCTTCGAGCAGGGCACTAATTTCCGGGCGTGGATGTTCCGGATTCTGCGAAACACATTTTTGACATCGCGCACCGGGTTGAAGGCGGCAATGACCGTTCCGCTCGAGGAAGAAGATGGCGCGCAAGCAATGCCCATCGCGCAGGAGACGCCGGAATCGATTCTGCTGGAGCGGTCCGATGCGCGATTGTTGCAGGAAGCTTTGGAGCAATTGCCGGTAATTTTCCGCGAAGTGGTGCTGCTGTGCGATGTGGAGGAAATGTCGTACCAGGAAATTGCGGAAACGATTGGAATTCCGATGGGGACGGTGATGTCGCGGCTGGCGCGGGCGCGGCGCGCGCTGCGCGAGGCATTGCAGTCCAAGGTGCAAGGAGCCTGAATTATGGCGTGCGATCAGTGGCGCGCGAAAATAGAAACGTACGCGGATGGCGAACTGTCCACGGCCGCGCAGGCCGCGTTCGATGCGCACCTGCGAATCTGCTCCGCGTGCGCGGCTGACGCGCTGGGCCGCGTGCAAATGAAACGCGCCATGGCCAGCGCCGGCAAGCGTTACTCACCGAGCGCGGAATTCCGCCGCCGCATGGAAAAGCGATTTGCTCCCCAGCCGCGTGGGAACTGGTTGAATGCGTGGCTGCCGGGGCTGGCGGTGGCGGCCGCGGTGCTGATTCTTGCGGTGATGTTCGGCAATCAATGGAAAGGATCGCAGCAGCAGACCACACTGGGCGAATTGGCCGACCTGCACGCGGCAACGCTGGCGAGTGCTTCGCCAGTGGACGTGGTATCCACCGACCGGCACACCGTGAAGCCGTGGTTCGCGGGAAAACTTCCCTTCACATTCAATCTTCCGGAATTGCAGGGAACTCCATTCGCGCTGCTCGGCGGACGCGTGACGTATCTCCACCAAACGCCGGGAGCGCAACTTCTGTTCCAGGTGAGGCAGCACAGGATTTCCGTGTTTATTTTTCAGGATCAGCCGGGATTGAATTTCAAGTTGAACGGGAGCGGCGCCGTTTCGAAGCAGCTCACTTTCAATCTCCAAACATTCAGCGGAGGCGGACTGCGCTATTTCGTGATCAGCGACGTGGCCGCGGAAGACGTTCGACTGCTCAGTTCCCTGCTGAAGGAAGCGGCGCAAGCGAATTGATATCCGCCGGAAAAAATCCGGCCATTCGGTTGCCTTGTAAATCAACTCAGTAGGTATAGAAGCCGTGCCCGGATTTGCGGCCGAGCCAGCCGGCGGCGACAAGCTTGCGGAGAAGCGGGCAGGCACGATATTTGGGATCGCCGAAACCTTTGTAGAGCACGTCGAGAATGTCCACGCAGACATCCAGGCCGATGAAGTCGGCGAGCTCGAGCGGTCCCATGGGATGGTTCATTCCCAGCTTC
>JBGPTK010000231.1:0-6001 GCA_041490605.1 Terriglobia bacterium
GCGCGAATGCGCGGATCATTTTCCGCGACGGAAACGGCGGCATACGCGCCCAGGTCAGTGCCCCAGATTCCAAAACGTTTCGGATCGATATCATCGCGCTTGGCCAGGCCGTTGAGGACCGCAAGAAGTTCGCGCGCTTCGACGTATCCCAGGGTAGTGGGACCGCTCTTGGAACCGTGTCCCGAAAAATCGAAGACGAACGCATTGAACTGGTGCTCCTGCAAGGCCGTTTCCAACGTCAAAATATCGTCGCGATGCGAATTATAACCGTGGCAGAGAATAATAGTGGGAGCGCCGCGCCTTCCCGGGAAGAACCAGCCTTCGATGTTCCCTCGTCCGGGGACCGGAAAAGTGACGCTGGTGGGATGCCCGAGGAGCAAATCCACCACCATGGTCGAGGGAGCGCGCGGCAGCCAAAGAATCTGGCGCACCAGGATGCCGGAAATAATCGCGGCGGTGACGAAAAAGAAGAGCACCACAGCCAGAATCCCGGAGGCAAGGGTCTTGAGCCGGGCTGAAGGGTGCCGCAATGCGGAGAGGAAAGACATTCAATCGATGTGGGCGCACGCCTGAGCGCCTGAAACGGCGCATGTTAACACAGTTCGCGCGGGGGGCGGCGGCATGTGCCGGAGTGGTGGTGGGTCAGTTTCCGATTACCCGGCTTATCAGGAGCTAGCGGCTGATTCGTCTCGCCACATTCACATCGACGCGAAGCTCATCTACTGGGGTGTCGGCCTCAATCCTTCGCAGGAGCCTACTGCCGCTGTTTCAACTTTTGAATTGCCTTGCGGAGAGCTTCCTGTCGGAGGGGCCCTTTTTTTTTAGCTGCCTCCATCACTGTCTCGCCCTTTTTGTTGCGAATGCTGAGGTCAGCGCCATGTGCAATGAACAGCGCTATTGCGTCGTTGTCGACGGTAGTGAAGATCGGCGTTTCACCATCCTTATTACGCGCATTCACATCTGCGCCAAGCTTCAACAACTCTTCTTCCACATCGGTGAGGAAAGTTTCATGTAGCGGTGTGTTTCCCTCGTCATCGCGTGCGTTCACATCTGCACCAGCCCTAGCAAGCAGGCGCACGCATTCCACCCGCGCACCATCTTCAACCTCATAGCGATATTCTCCTGCCGCGAATACAGCAGTTTTCCCCTCGCGGTCTCGCATCTCCAGCTTTGGTTGATAGAGAAGAATTTCGCGTACCATCTCGGCATTCCCCGAAACTGCGGCATGGATCAGCACACTCCCGGCACCCCTGCCCTGCAACGTCCTACCGCCGCTACTTTCTGTGACGATCAGCTTGCGGAGATCGGCATTTGGATTGGCGCCATACGCGATCAGCGCTCGTGCTGCCTCTAGTTTTCCTGAATCAGCGGCACCCGCTAGGGCCAGGTCCTTATCGCTTTGATCGTCTTCACTCGCCGCTGCGTTGATGAGCACTTTTAGCGCTTCAGGATGACTGCTGGCTGCGTTCAGCCATCCCACGGCCTCAAAAGGAACGGCCATATGGGGTTCTTCCGGCTTCGGAGCAGGAAGGGGTTTCAGTGGCACGCCAGCTTCCAGAAACTTCCTAATCGTTCCGGCCATTCCGCGACGGGCGGATTCTTTTACCATGACCTGTGCCTCGAAAGTCTTGAAGTTGAACTTCTCTGCCTGTAATCCCTGAACAAGCCCGTCGCTGCCTTCGATCCATCGCTCGGTATGTGCAAACGTATCGACTTCATCTTCCAGTTCGCTGATGACCGCCGGCATTCCCTCCCAGGAGCCGACGTAATCTTCAACGTTTTTTGCCTGCCCATCGATAGTAATCGAGAGTAGATAGGTGGGATTATCCGTCACTTCCGCTCTGTAGAGGGCGTCCATAGAATAAAAGTCGGCAGTGACAAACTTTTCCGCGAGCTTTCGAATTTCATCTGCGTCCACGGTGCCCCTATGCCTACCGGAGGCAACCACGAAACCGCGGCCATCGAAGGTGATGCCATCCGTGCTGACCCTAACTGTGTAGGAAGGACAAGTGCCGTAGCATCCCGTTCTCTCCAGCTGAATCGCAATTTGTGAGTTTGGCCGAAGAATGGGTGCAGCCACATGACTCTTTGGCGGCCGTTCTGGTGGAACAAGGTCGATGTACTCCTCGACCTCTGCCGTAACTGCTATTCCATCTTTTTGAAACGGCGTAAACTGCCACTCATTTACCTCACTCTTCAGCTGCGGCCAAAACTTCAGTATCTCCTTGTCGCCGCTGGCGTCCGCGCTCACCACGTCTCCAGCGGGAGACACGATAAGCGTAAGACGAAGCTGATTGAGACCGGAAAGCACGCCCTTGAACGGTATGGTTCTACGATGCGGCTTGATTTCGTGTCTGCGGGCAGTGTCATAGTCAAATGAGGGATTCGAAGGTCTTTTATCGCCTGACTCCTGGAAGAAGATGCTCGACAGTAAGCAGGTCAAAGCAATGATCGTGCGAATCATGTCTGTGCCCACCTCCCTCGCTGGCAGTGGCACTTCGAGACACAGGTTGCGGTCTCATTCCAAGAGCGCGAAAACGACCAGTTCTGCCAATTAGACACCAAGAACTCAAAATTTGTCGCCTCAGCGCCCGATTAATAACCTATCGTACATGCGAAGTCGCCGCCTTGGGAGAAGTGCCGTAATCCGGCTACACGGCCGATGGGCTGTTGCTTCAGAAGTGGAACCGAGGGGTGGTGGAATAGTTTCCGAGCGGCCAGCCACTCGGAAACCATCCAGCAATAGCGTGTTGCCGGAAATTTGCGCGGCTACCGGCGATTGGAAGTTACTTGGGTTGGGCGACGACGCGGAGGTAGGGCTTCAGCGTCTTAAAGCCGCCCGGATATTTCTGCTTGGCTTCTTCATCCGAGACCGAGGGAACGATGATGACGTCCTCGCCCTTCTTCCAATTCACCGGCGTGGCCACTTTGTGTTTGGCGGTGAGCTGCATGGAATCCAGAACGCGAAGAATCTCATCGAAGTTGCGCCCGGTGGTCATGGGATAGGCGAGCATCAGCTTGATCTTCTTATCGGGACCGATGATAAAAACGGTGCGCACGGTGGCATTGGTGGCGGCAGTGCGGCCTTCGGAGGTATCGCCGGCTTCGGCGGGCAGCATGTTGTAAAGTTTGGCTATGCTAAGAGCCGGGTCGCCGATCATCGGATAGTTAACCTTGTGGCCTTGAGTTTCTTCGATGTCGGCAGCCCACTTGGCATGACTGCTGACGGGATCGACGCTCAGGCCGATGACCTTACAGTTGCGCGCGGCGAAGTCTGGCGCGAGTTTGGCCATATACCCCAGTTCCGTTGTACAAACCGGAGTAAAATCTTTCGGATGCGAAAACAGGATGGCCCAGCCATCGCCAATCCATTTGTGAAAGTCGATCTCGCCCTGCGTTGTTTGCGCGGTAAAATTCGGCGCTTCGTCGTTGATGCGTAAGGACATTTGCGTTCCTCTCCCTGGCCAGCGATGCGGATTCCGCCCGGCGCGAGCGGATATTGTAGGACAACGGCCCGTGGTGGTGTCAAGCGGGAGCCCGCCAAGCGATGGGAAGGGACGCAACCGCGCCATCCGCTTCCCAGAGCATCCCGTTTCCCTTGCCCGTGGTTCAGAGCTATGCCGGAAGGCGCTTGGTTGCGCTGACGATAAGAACCTGAGCCGGGAAGCTCAATCTCCGATTGGCGCCCCGCCAAAACGCCATTCAGGAGAATGGCGTTCCCAGGCCACTTCCTGAAATCACTGGTTGGTTGCCTCTGGACGGCTGGCTATTTCCTGAATCCCTGGTCACTCACTCCACTGATTGTAAAGATGTGATGAAACCGCACAGCCAAGAGTGGCTGTGCCACTACGAACCGACCGCTACCCGGAGATGTTAGGGAGAAAATTGCGACGAGGATATAATCCAGGGAGAGGGTAAAAAACGTTGGCCGTGCAGATCCTGGATCTTCGGCAGGTGCAGGCGCGATCGCTGGAGCCTCTTTTCGCGGAGGAGGCCCGGCATTGGATGGAGGAACTGCACTGGGACTACCGCCCTTCGATCGAATTGATTCGCAGGTTCGTTGAATCGCGATCGCTGGCCGGTTATGCGGCGATGGAAAATCGCGAGCCGATCGGCTACGGCTTCTACGTGCTGGAAGATCATAAGGGATTGATCGGCGGGCTTTACGTTTCGCCCCGTTTTCAGCAGCCGCAAATCACGCAGCGCCTGCTGGGCGAAATGCTCTCGGCCTTGCGCGCCACTCCGCGCATCGAACGCGTGGAAGCGCAATTGATGCCGTTCGGGGAAATGCTCGACCCGGTTTTGACCGCGCAGCAATTTCGGCTTCACACGCGGCAGTTCATGCTGCTATCTCTCGATCAAGTAAAGCTCAACGGAGTGCCGCTTTCGGTGGGCCTGCGGATCGAGCCGTGGAACGACCGCGCCTTCGAGCCGTGCGCGCGGCTGATCCAACTCGCCTACGCCGATCACGTGGATGGCGAGATCAATGACCAATACCGCAGCGAAGCCGGAGCCATGCGGTTTCTGCGCAACATCGTGGTGCTGCCGGGGTGCGGGCAGTTTCAATCGTTTGCTTCGTTTGTGATTCGAGCGGCGACGAGCGATCAGCCCATCGGAATGGTGCTCACCTCGGCCGTGGCCAGCGGCGTGGGGCATACCACGCAGATTTGCGTGATGCCCGGATACCAGGGCCACGGGATCGGGAGGTACTTGATCGAAGCATCCATCCAGGCGCTGCGGGCACGGCGATACCGCTTGCTTTCACTTACCGTGACGGCGGCGAATGCATCTGCTGTGCGGCTTTATGAACACCTGGGATTCAGCACGGTGAAGACATTTGCCGCGGGCGTGTGGCACGCGTGAACTAAGAAAAGTGCATTGACTTCAGGGGCTAAAGCCCGCTTCGCTGTGTGGCCTTGATGTCAGGGCTGAAGCCCTGACCCCCTAACGGAATTCGATTCCGTACCGGGGATTGGCACGCCGTTACTTTGTCTCGGGATCCTTCATCCCGATCCCGCATGCGGGATCGGGACGCAAAAAAGCGCGCTTCGTTCGGGATGACAGCGAGCCCGGACTTGCTTAGCTGAAGGACGCAAGCCTGGGCAGGGGGCGCGGCTGAAGCCGGCCCCTACATGGGATTAATTACATGGGACTAAGATTGGCGTTTTCAGTGGGAGAGGAAATTTTTTGGCGGGGCGGCGGGGGATACAAACAAATTTCTACTTGCGGGCGCGATCCTTTAAGAGGCTTTTTAGTTCGTTCATGAATTCTTTTACGTCCTTGAAGTCGAGGTAGACGGAAGCGAAACGGACGTAGGCGACTTTGTCGAGCTTCTTCAGGCGCGCCATCAGATGTTCGCCGATTTCGGCGGTGGTGCGCTCGCGCTCCGTGGCTTCATTGACGAAGTGTTCCGCTTCATCCACCAGGCTTTCCAGTTTCGGAGTGGGCACGGGCCGCTTCTCGCAGGCGCGCAAGAGTCCCTGCAAAATTTTGTGGCGGTCGAATTTTTCGCGGCGGCCATCTTTTTTGATGACCATGTAGGGGATTTCGTCGATGCGTTCGTAGGTGGTGAAGCGCTTGCTACATTTCAAGCACTCGCGGCGGCGGCGAATCAAATCGCCCGTGCGGCCTTCGCGCGAATCGACCACCTTATCGTCGAGATGCGTGCAGAATGGACACTTCACCTCGGCGTCTCTCCCCGATTCGCCGGCGTTTCCGCCGGGTTATCTGTTCCCGCGGACGGCACGTGCGAGCCTCTCTCTTCCGCTTCTTCTTCCGCGCGAGCCAGCTTCCGCAATTCGCCCATGGACCAGCCCTCGTGTACGAACAGTGGCAATCCAACAACGCACGATGACGCAAATGACACCAGCCAAAGAGTAATGGCCGCGGCTGCCGCCGGTTCCTTTTCTACTCCAAACACAACGGTGAAAACAAGAAAACTGGCGAGCTGTGTTCCACCACCGACGCCCGGCAAGAGCAGCGCGGAACCCACCAGAGTAAA
>JBGPTK010000232.1:0-5968 GCA_041490605.1 Terriglobia bacterium
CCCACCAACACCTGAATCTTCCCTGAAAGTACTTAAGATTCCCCTCGGGGCGTATTTTGCTTCAAGGTGTCATTCTGAGGGCCGGCCTCACCGGCCCGAAGAATCCAGAGTCAATCGCCCACCTTCTTAATCGCCGCCTCAAGAGTCCCCACCAACACCTGAATCTTCCCTGAAAGTACTTAAGATTCCCCTCGGGGCGTATTTTGCTTCACGGTGTCATTCTGAGGGCCGGTCTCACCGGCCCGAAGAATCCAGAGTTATTCGCCCACCTTCTCAATCGCTGCCTCCAACGCCCCCACCAACATCTGAATCTCCTCCTCCCCAATAATGAACGGCGGCGCAATCAAAATGTGATCCCCCACTTCGCCATCCACGCAACCCTGAATCGGATACGTCACCACGCCCGCTTCCAGCGCCGCCTGCGCCACTCGCCCCGCAATCCCCGCCGCCCGCGGAAATGGCAGGCGCGTCGCCCGGTCCCTCACAAATTCAATCCCCACCAGCAGCCCCAGCCCCCGCACATCGCCTACCATCGGAAACCGCTTCAACGATCCCAGCGCCTCCATCAAAGCGCGCCCCATCGGCGCCACCCGCTCGAATAATTTATCCTTCTCAATTTTCTCCAGCACCGCCAGCCCCGCCGCCGTGGCCACCGGATGCGCGTTGTAGGTGAAGCCGTGCAGAAACACTCCCGATCCTTTTGCAATCATCTCGGCCACATGCCTCGTCACTAGCACCGCGCCCAGCGGGGCGTAGCCGCTCGCCACGCCTTTGCCCACTAGAATCATGTCCGGCTCAATTCCCCAATGCTCGCACGCGAATACTTTTCCCGTACGCCCCATCCCCGTCATCACTTCATCGGCGATCAGCAGAATTCCGTGCCGCCGGCAGATTTCCGCAATTCGCTGCAAATATCCATCGGGAGGAACCGCGGCCCCCAGCGTTGCGCCCACCACCGGCTCGCAAATAAATCCCGCCACCGTTTCATCGCCCGTGCCGCGTAGCATTTGCTCGAGCTCGTCCGCGCAAGCCACATGGCAGCTCGGATACGTCAGCCCCAGCGGGCAGCGGTAACAATAACAGGGCGGGATGTGTCCCCACTCGAATAGCATGGGCGCGTACGGCGCCCGCCGGCGAACGTTTCCGGAAACCGATAGCGCTCCCAGCGTGCTGCCGTGATAACTCTGCTTGCGGGACACCACTCGCACTCGCTTGGTCCCGCCTCGCTCCAGAAAATATTGACGGCAAAGTTTCAGCGCTGTTTCCGTAGCTTCCGAGCCGCCCGAAGTGAAGTAGACTCGCCCCCCGTGGCGGAAATTCGCAGGCGCGAGCGCCAACAATCGTTCGGCAAGTTTTTCGGCAACCGGTGTGACGAATTGCGAGGAATGCACGTAGGCCAGCTCTCCCGCCTGTTTCGCCATTGCCCGCGCCACTTCCTTCACGCCGTGCCCGATCGTCACCACCGCCGCGCCGCCCGCCGCATCGAGCAGTTTTTTGCCGTCTGCGGTGTACAAATAGCAGCCACGGCCGCGCACCGCTTGCGCGTAGTCCTTGCGAAAGCTCCTCGGAAACAGTGCTTCCGTCACTGCCCGCAATTCCTTTCCGCAAATTGGCGCATTGCTTCGATCACCTTCTTGTAGGGGCGCTGCTTGCGCGTTTTCTGCACCCCGATGCCTCTGATCGGGGCTGCGCCAGAGAGCTCTCGAGACATTGTGAGGTATTTGCGCGACAGCACTCTAACAGAGAAAAAGAGTGCTTGCCCCGTGCAGTTTCCGTCTCCATCTCCTCCCCTACGCCACGGCATAAACCACCAGGAAGCACACCAACGCCATCAATCCCAGCGCCATCAGGAACACGATCTCGGTGGCTTTTTCCAGCCTTTCACTGCGTTGAAGCGACCGGGCCCGCAGCGCAAAATACGAAAGAAAACAGGCTGCCAGGAACATCGCCCCGGCGAATGCCACCAGGTTATCGCCCAGGGTATTGAGCTTGTCGATCTGAAAGACCACCTGGAAAATTCCAATAACCGTCAGGCAAACGCCCACCATGGCCCCGGAAACCGTAAAAATTTGAATGTAAATCTGCTCCGAAATAATCTTTTTCTCCAGCTGCTCGTTGTCCATGCCATGCTCCCTTCACGGATTATCCCGCTGGCCTCGGATTCTACTGAATTGCGCCCGCGAATAAAGCAATTGCTTGGAAGGGTCGCGGAATCCTGTCGCCGCCTTTTCTCGCTCCCTGCCAGGGGCCTGGGGGCACGGGTGTCCTTTATCTGTACGTCAGGACAGTAGTTACCACCGTGGCCAAGGTCTAACATGAAGGTTTCCAGCCTCCAGCGGTGTGGAGACCCACAAAGACGAGGTATCGATGAAGCCAGCGCCCGCGCAGTCCACAATCTCAAATTCCCAATTATTTCAAACTCTCTCTCGGCGCCTGATGTTTGGCCTCATCGTAATTGGCGTCCTCACCTTCAGCTTTTTGAAGGTGCCCAGCACGCGCGGCGCGGCATCAGGCCTGCCCCCCATTCACACCGTCTTCATCATTCTGATGGAAAATCACGATTGGTCTGATTTCACGGCCTCGAACGCGCCTTATATAAGGACCACTCTGGTGGGCATGGGCGCCCACTCCGAGCAATTTTTCAACCCGCCGAACATTCATCCCAGTCTTCCCAACTACCTGTGGCTTGAAGCCGGCAAGAATTTCGGCATCCTCGATGACAACGATCCTTCCAGCGATCACCAGGCCACCACGCAGCATCTGGTCACCATGCTCACCGCCGCCGGCATCACCTGGAAGGCGTATCAGGAAGACATCAACGGGAATAATTGCCCGCTCAGCGACTCCAACAATTATGCGGTGCGCCACAATCCCTTCGTTTATTTCGATGACGTCACGAACAATCTGAGTTCGAGCTCGGCCAATTGCATTCAGCACATCCGGCCCTTCACCGAGCTGGCCACCGATCTCGCCAATAACACCGCCGCCCGCTATAACTTCATCACCCCAAATGTGATTGACGACATGCACGACGGCACCATCAAGCAGGGCGACAACTGGCTCAAAGCCAACGTCCCCACCATTCTCAATTCCACCGCCTACAAGACCGGCGGCGTGCTCTTCGTCACCTGGGATGAGAGTGAAAATAGCGACGGTCCCATCGGCATGATCGCTCTCTCTCCCTTCGCCAAGGTGAATTACTCGAATTCAATTCACTACGATCACGGTTCCACGTTGCGCACGATCCAGGAAATCTTCGGTATCACGCCTCTGCTGGGCGGCGCGGCCAGCGCCACCGATCTCAGTGATTTCTTCACCGTCACCGCGTCGACGGTCAATCCTCCGACAAACGTGAAAGTGACTACGAAGTAGAACCTGCCTCATAAATGGTTTCTAGGGGGTCGGAGCTTCCGCTCCGACATCAGAAAGCTCCTAAGAGTTGGGCTTTAGCCTCTGAAGCCAGACTGCGAGACCCCTCCGACTATTTATGTGATGGGCTCTAGTGACTCTCTCTGTATTCCTAGGTCTGCCAGCATCCCCATAGAATCAACTTTGCGGTATCATTCCCGGCGGCAGGTGTCACGTATAAGCTTGGAGGGTAATTACCGGCCGAAAAATCAGTTCGTAGTAGCATAACCACTCTTGGCTGTGCACCTACCGGCCGGCATAAGCACACTGGCCCACGACCGGCAACGCCTCACACCAGTGTTCTGAGCCAGAAATTCGTCGCATGTTTTTTAGGGGGTCGGAGCTTCAGCTCCGGCATGGACACACTGAAAACTCAGGGGTTTTAACCCCTCAGGACCAGCCAGGATTAGCAAGGAATTTACAACTCACCACACTAGATCTCCGCGGGAGACTTCGCGATGAAAACGGAAGCGACCACCAAGCGTTCCCTCGGCCCCGATACCATCCGTGAAGTCAGCAAAAAACTCCAGCAGGCTCACGCCGCTCTGGCCCGCCGCTATCCCGGCGAATCGGGACTCCGCCAGCCGGTGCACACCGTCTACGGTGGCGCGCATCTTTTCTTGGCGGACACTTGCCGCAAGCTCGGCGCCGCCGCTCTTCGCACCCTCGAGGAATACGCGCCCGATTTCGTCACCTTCGCCAAGGCCATCGGTCTCCCCGGCTCGCACGAGCTTCCCGATTCCCCGGATCGTGCCGCCGCGCTCGCCGAACGCGCCAGGCAGGATCCGCAGGCAATGCGCAAGGAACACAATTCCGCCTGGCTGGCCTGGACAATTTATTCTCGCGTGCTGGATAAATTGCGCCGCGAGCCCGTCGAGGATTTCCGCATCGATTTCGAGGACGGCTACGGCAATCGCTCCGATGCCGAAGAGGACGTCCACGCCGCCGCCGCCGCCGCGGAAATCGCCTCAGGAATGAACTCCGGAATCCTTCCGCCCTTTGTGGGCATTCGCATCAAGCCGTTTTCGGAGGAGCTGCGCGAGCGCAGCATCCGCACCTTCGATATTTTCCTCACCACGCTGGCGGAAAAGTCGCGCGGCGAACTCCCCCCCAATTTCGTCATCACCTTGCCGAAAGTCATGCTGCCCGACGAGGTCTCCGCGCTGGCCGATTTACTTTCGCGCCTCGAACCCGCCCTCGCTCTCGATCCCGGCTCGCTCAAGATCGAGCTGATGATCGAAACCACGCAATCGATTCTGAACGAGCGCGGCGAATCGAACCTGCTGCATCTGCTGGCCGCTGCCCGCGGACGCTGCGTCGCCGCTCACTTCGGCACCTACGACTACACCGCAAGCTGCAACATCACCGCCGCCCATCAGACCATGACCCATCCAGCCTGTGATTTCGCTCGGCAAATGATGCAGGTCGCCTTCGCCGGCACAGGTATCTGGCTTTCCGACGGCGCCACCAACATCATGCCCGTGCCCGTTCATCGCGCCGCCAAAGACGGCCCCGCTCTCACTTCCGCGCAAGCCGCCGCCAATCGCGCCGCCGTTCATCGCGCCTGGAAGATTCATTACGATCACATCCAGCATTCCCTGGAGAATGCGTTTTATCAGGGCTGGGACTTGCATCCCGCGCAGCTTCCCACTCGCTACGCCGCCGTCTATTCGTTTTTCCTCGAAGGCCTCGACGCCGCTTCCGAACGTCTGCGCAATTTCGTCGAGAAAGCCGCCCGCGCCACTCTCGTCGGCGATGTTTTCGACGACGCCGCCACCGGCCAGGGCCTCCTGAATTTTTTTCTCCGCGCCATCAATTGCGGCGCCATCACTCCCGAAGAAGCCCTGCCCCTCACCGGCCTCACCCTCGACGAGCTCCGCCTGGGCTCCTTCATAAAAATCCTGAAATCCCGCGCCCCCGCCTAAAACAACACGCGTAGCGCTGCACATCAGCACAACATCGCATACTCGGAATTGGTTTTTAGGGGGTCGGAGCTTCCGCGCTGTTCGCGTCCCGATGCTTTTGATCGGAAAGAGTCTCTGTGCCAGAGCTCATGGCGGCGATTTTGTAGTGCCGCCCTTCAGGGCGGCATTTTTAGAATCAATCACTCACCGCATTGGTTGATTCGCGCTGCAGGAGTGGCAGTCATTCCGAGGAGCCCGGTCGCTTTCTGACCGGGCGACGAGGAATCCCGAGCAATCCGTCAATCCATCGCAAACCGATCCAATCAAGACTCTGGCAAATTGAGAAGGCTAGGTGACTTGCTCTACCTGGGCAGCAGTCATTCCGAGGAGCCCGGTCGCTTTCTGACCGGGCGACGAGGAATCCCGAGCAAACTTTCAATTCGCCACAAACCGATCCAATCAAGGCTTTGGCAAATTGAGAAGGCTAGGTGACTTGCTCTACCTGGGCAGCGGTCATTCCGAGGAGCCCGGTCGCTTTCTGACCGGGCGACGAGGAATCCCGAGCAAACTGTCAATCCATCGCAAACCGATCCAATCAAGACTCTGGCAAATTGAGAAGGCTAGGTGACTTGCTCTACCTGGGCAGCGGTCATTCC
>JBGPTK010000233.1:0-5965 GCA_041490605.1 Terriglobia bacterium
GCGAGAAACAGTTCCAGCTTCAATTCCACTTCCACGCGGCCTGCCGGCGCCGCGCGGCGCATCTCCGCCTCGAGATTCTTCAGATACCCATCCGGATCTTCCAGTGAACGAATATACGCGCTCGCATAGGAAGTCGAGCACATAAATCCCAGCAGCCATTCGATCGAAGCATCCACCGCATTCGGAATCTCGTATTTCTCGATCGGTTCAAGGCCGGTATAAGCCTCGAATGTCCGCCGCGAATATCCGGAATCCTTTAAGCGGGGGTGCCGGAACGGATCCCATGTCGTCTTCATTTCGCGCTGGATTATATCGTCCACCGGCCCGCGCGAACGCGGAAACCAGTAAGAATAAAGCGCCAGCACTCCCCTCGGGCGCAGCCACAGTGCCGCATGGGCCAGCACGCGCGGCCCATCCATCCAATGAAACGAAGTGCCGCACGTCACCAAGTCCACGCTGCCGGGCTCTTGCACAAATTCTTCGGCGGCCACCGTGTGTACTTCAATCTTTTCCGGCCGCTCCCGGATAACGCTGGCCATTTTCTCGTCCGGCTCAACCGCGATCACTTCCTTGAAGACTCTGCACAGCGGCAGCGTGGATATCCCCGTCCCGGCTCCCAGATCGATCGCGCGCGCTCTCCGGTCGAGCGGCACCGCCTGTAAAATCAGATCGTACAGCGAATCGGGATATGCAGGCCGGTGAGCGACATATGCTTCAAGCGAATGGCTGAATCGCGGAACACTTTCCATGGATTCGAGGAGTGGCCTTGAATTGACGGTCATCTGCCGGCCGCATCATGGCATTTTCCGCGCCGTTTTCCAAGACCAGGAATTCGCCGCCTTCGCTGAAATTGCGTTACTATGTGCCTTCCGCCGCGCGCCGCTGTTCCGGAATCCAGGAGAATCAATCGTTGCAGGATGCGCTGATCGTTCACCGGCTGCACTTCGCTTTTACCATCACATTCCACTACATCTTTCCCCAGCTCACCATGGGACTGGCGCTCCTGATTCTCATTTTAAAGTCCATTGCTCTCCGCTCTGGAAACGAGGAATACAACCGCGCCGCCCGCTTCTGGGCAAAAATCTTTGGAGTCAGCTTTGCCATCGGCGTCGTCACCGGCATTCCCATGGAATTTCAGTTCGGAACCAACTGGGCGGAGTTCTCGAAGTCGGCAGGCGGCGTGATCGGACAAACGCTGGCTCTGGAAGGCGTCTATTCCTTCTTTCTTGAGTCCACCTTCCTGGGGTTGTTTCTCTTCGGAGAAAAGCGGCTCGGACCGAGAGGGCACTGGGTCACGTCCTTGATGATGTTTCTCGGCTCCTGGCTCTCGGGATATTTCATCGTCGCCACCAATGCCTGGATGCAACATCCCGCCGGCTACACGGTTGATTCCCACGGCAACTTTCAACTCGCCGATTTCTGGGCGCTGCTGCTGAACCCCTGGGGATTGTGGGAGTACGCGCACACCATGATCGGCGCCACGCTCACCGGATGCTTCACCATGGCGGCGGTTGGCGCGTTTTATTTGCTTGCGCACAAGCATGAGGAATACGGCCGGATTTTTCTGAAGCTGGGAGTCACCGCCGGCGTAATCGCCGCGATTCTTCAACTGTTTCCGTTCGGAGACGGCCAGGGCCGGATGATTGCGAAATATCAGCCCGCCACGCTCGCCGCGATGGAAGGCTTATTCCACACGCGCGATGGAGCGCCGCTGATCATCCTTGGCCAGCCCGACATGGAAAAGCAGCGCCTCGACAATCCCATGGAATTTCCCTGGATGTTGAGTTTCCTCACCTACCGCGCCTGGACGGCTCAGATAAAAGGTATGGACGAATTTCCGCCGCAGGACCTGCCCGACAATATTCCGCTGCTCTATTACAGCTACCACGTGATGGTCGGCCTCGGCACCATTTTCATCGCCGTCTTCGTGATTGCCGCATGGCAGCTTTGGCGCGGCGCTCTCTATCGCTCGCGCGCCGTACTTTGGGCGTTGATGCTTTGCCTGCCTTTTCCTTACATCGCCAATACCGCCGGATGGATCACGGCGGAAATGGGCCGCCAGCCCTGGCTGATCTACGGCTTGATGCGCACCAACGTGGGATTTTCGCGGCAAGTCTCGGCCGGCAACGCCTGGTTCACGCTGATCGGTTTCATGGGCCTCTACACCGTGCTCGGGATTCTCTTTTTGTTTCTGGTGTATCGCGAAATCGATCACGGGCCGGGTCCGCGCCCACTCCGGGCTGGTGGTTCCAGCTCGTTCGGCAGCGGAGGAGCGGAATAATGGGCAACTTGTGGTTTCTCCTCGTTGCGCTGATGCTGACCGTCTACGTTGTGCTCGATGGCTTCGATCTCGGCGCCGGAATCATTCACCTGTTCGTCGCCAAGACGGACGAAGAGCGCCGCCTGGTGTTGCGCTCCATCGGCCCGGTGTGGGACGGCAACGAGGTCTGGCTGCTCGCCACCGGAGGCACGCTCTACTTCGCGTTTCCAGCGCTCTATGCGGCCAGCTTTAGCGGATTTTATCTGCCGCTGATGATCGTCCTGTGGCTGCTGATCCTGCGCGGAATCTCCATCGAATTTCGCAGCCATGTGGACGAGCCGACCTGGGCTGTGTTTTGGGATGCCGTCTTCGGATTCTCAAGCCTGCTGCTGGCGGTTTTTTATGGCGCGGCGCTCGGCAACGTGGTTCGCGGCGTGCCACTCGACGCGCAAGGCCGCTTCTTCGAGCCCTTGTGGACGAATTTCCGCCTTGGCCCGGATACCGGCATCCTCGATTGGTACACAATTCTGGTTGGTGTTTTTGCTTTGCTGGTGCTCACGCTGCATGGCGCGCTTTGGGTGGCTTTGAAAACGGAAAATGTTTTGAACCAGCGATCGCGCCAAGCGGCTCGCGCGGCCTGGTGGGGAGTCGCGGCGTTCACGGTGATAGTCACTCTATTTACATTCCGCGTGCAGCCGCAGGTGGGCGTAAGCCTGGCCGCGCATCCCTGGGGATATATTTTTCCAGCCTTCGCGCTGGCCGGACTTTTGGGAATGGCGTGGTTCCTGAAGCAGAAAAATGACGCGCGCGCATTTTTCAGTTCCTGCGCTTACATCGTAGGCATGCTCGCGAGCGTAGCGCTTGGCCTATATCCTTACTTGCTGCCCGCTTCCACCGATCCCGCATTTGCACTTACGGTGGAAAATTCCCAAGCCCAGCCCTACGGTTTGCGAATCGGCCTGATCTGGTGGCTGATCGGAATGGCGTTCGCCATCGCGTATTCCGTCTACACCTATCGCAGCTTCGCGGGAAAAGTCCGCCCCTCAAGCGAGGAAGGCTATTAGTCCCCAAAGCATCCTTGAGCTTCTAAGTCTAAATTTTCTTCCACCCAAAGAAACCCACCAGCGCGCCGCCCGCAATCACAATCACGCACAGCGCCGGCGAAATCACCACCACCCGGCTCGTCTCCACCGTCGCCTGCACATCCCCCACACGAATTACATTTTCCTGATGCGTTCCGTAGTTGATTCGCCCCTTCACCAATCCCGCCACGCCCACCAGAATGAACAATGCCCCAATGTAAACAAATGGCTTGCTGCGCTTTCCCGCGCTCCCTCTTGAAACCGCCTGCGAATTTTTTGGCATGATCATTCAGGCTCCCAACCTTCAAGCGCGCCTGCTTGAAGCTCTCCAACATTCAGTCAAATTTCCCACAGCCCAATTCTCAAACCCGGATCACGGTTTTTTCCGGTGCGATTCGAACCAATCAATCGTGTACAGCACTTTGGCGATCTGGTGGCTGGGGCGCCGCTGCACGCCGTGCGGCTCGCCGGGGAACCGAACCAGCGCCGCTTCGATCTTCAACAATTTCAACGCCGCGTAATATTGCTCCGCTTCCGAGATCGGCGTGCGGAAATCCTCTTCGCCGGTCATCAGCAGCGTCGGCGTCTTCACATTTTTCACCAGGGAGAGCACCGACCGCTTCATGTATTCCTCGGTGTTGTCCCACGGATTGCCGGGAAACCAGTAAAGTGTGCCGAACGACGGCAGGTCCGAAGTCAGCACCCAGCTATACCAGTTGATCACCGGGTACAGGCTGGCCGCCGCGCGGAATCGAGTGGTGTGGTCGATCATCCAGCAGGTGAGCACGCCGCCGCCCGAGCCGCCGGTCACGAACAGATTGTCCGCGTCGATGTATCCCTTGGCGATCGCCGCGTCCACGCCGGAATTCAAATCGTAAAAATCGTCGCCGGGATACGCATGATGGATCAGATTGGCGAACTCTTCGCCGTAGCTGGTGCTGCCGCGCGGATTCACGTAGACCACCACATAGTCCTTCGCGGCCCAGATCTGCTTGTTCAATTCGAAGCGGTCCCCGTAATTGGCGAACGGGCCGCCGTGAATTTCGATAATCAGCGGATATTTTTTCGAGGCATCGAAATCCGGCGGCTTGATGATCCAGCCTTGGATTTTTCGCTTGTCGAGCGAGGATTCGTACCAGATTTCCTCCACACCGCCGAGTTTCTTTTGCGTAAAAAGCTGCTGGTTCAGCGCCGTGATCGTTTTCACTTTCGAATCCGCGCGCGTGCCCGCCGCCACGTCGCCGGGATCGGAGGGAGTGTTGTAGATGATGGCGAAAGCGCCATTTCGCGCCACGCTGAAATTCGAACCGCCGCCCACGTGATCGCACAACACCTTCACCGCGCCGTCGAGCGCCGCGAAACCGAGCTTGGTGTCGCCTTGATCGTCATACGTAAAATAAACGCCGCTTCCATCCGCCGCCCATTCCGGATTTTCCGCGTCGCGATCCAGCTTGGCCGTGAGCACGCGCGGATTGCTTCCGTCTCGATTCATCAGATATAGATGAGTGGTTTGATGGCCCTGGTAGCGGTCGTCGAAGCCGCTGTAGGCGATCCATTTTCCATCCGGCGAAATCGCCGCCGAATTATTCGGCCCGTTGCGGTGCGTCAATTGTTTTTCCGAGCCATCGGCCGCGGAAACTTCAAAGACTTCCGAATGCAGCGGCTCGTATTCATAATTAGCTGTTCCGTTCATCGAAACGAAAAGCGATTTTCCATCCGGAGCCCACACCGCCGCGCTGCCGCTGAAGCCGGCAGCCGAAGGCCCGTGCGGATAATTTCCGCTAGTCAATTGACGCGCGGCTCCTCCATCGGCCGATACGATGAATATTTGCGGATAGCCCGGCTTCAAATATCCCGGCCCATTGAACCGGTAGATCAAATTTTCGTAAACCTTCGGCGGATCGGCCCACTTCGCGCCTTCCGGCGGCGCCGGCAGAGTCCCGATTTTGGCGAGCGCGGCAGGCACCAGCGAAGAGAACGAAATTTGCTTTCCGTCGGGCGACCATTCGAGCCCGCTGGGCGAATTTTCCAGGTCCGTCAGTTTCGCCGTTTGCCCCGAATCCATCCAACGAACGTAAATCTGCGATTTTCCGTCGCGATCGGAGACGTAAGCGATGCGCGTGCCATCGAGCGACCATCGCGGCGAAGAATCGCTGTAGGTTCCCGTGGTCAGCGCGCGGTTTTCGCTTCCGTCGAAATTAATGATCCAGAGATTCGACGCTCGCCGGTCCGTCATCACGTCGCTGAATTGGCGCACATAAACAATCTGTTTTCCGCTGGGAGAAATCCGTGGGTCGCCGGCGGTCTGAATATTGAAAACATCCATCGCCGTCAACCGGCTGGATTTTTCCTCGGCCCGCGCCGCCGCCCCGCTCAACAACAGTAAAATGCCGATCGCAATCGCACTCTTCGCAAAACGTTGCATCATCCCCCTCCTAACTTGCCTTCGCCGTTATTCCGAACCCCACGCCCACCCCAAGCCCCACACAAAACTCAAACGGGTGAGGAATCCCGAGCAGCACTCCCACCCGCGATAGTGTTGAATTGATCGCCAACGCGCATCGCCTATCCCAACAATCAGCGCGCCTCCGGCGCCATCGGCTTGATAATCTCGCTCATCACA
>JBGPTK010000234.1:0-5962 GCA_041490605.1 Terriglobia bacterium
GATTTTTATTCATCCCGCATCGAGCGGCGCGACTATCTGCGCGCCGCGCTCGATCAGCTTTCCTCCCTCGCGCAAATCGCTTCCAGCCGCCCTCCCAGCCGGGACGATCGTGCCGCGCTGGCCGAATGGGCCGCCTGGATGTCGAAGAGTGGCGCGCGCGTCACGGTGATTGATGCGCAAGGAGTGGTGCTGGCCGATTCCGAACACGATCCCGAGTCCATGGAAAATCACTCCGATCGCCCCGAAGTGATTGCCGCATTCGCCGGCGGACGCGGCGCCAGTGTCCGCCACAGCCATACCCTTAATCGTGATTTGGTTTATCTGGCGGTTCGCATCCAGCCGAAAGCCGGCGCGCCCGCGATTCTGCGATTTGCGCTGCCCCTGGCCCAGGTGGATCAAGCCCTCGCGGAAATGCGGCGGCGCCTGTGGGTTGCGTCGTTTCTGATTCTGATTTCCGGCGTGATGATCTCGCTGCTCTTTTCCCGCTCCCTGTCCGCGCGCATCGAAAGGCTCAAGGAATTTTCGCAGCGGGTAGCCAACGGACAGTTCCGCGCGCTGCCGGAATCGGACTCCCACGATGAGCTTTCCGATTTGTCCCACGCCCTCAATGAAACCGCGGCTCATTTCGATCGCACCATTCGCTCGCTCACCGGCGAGCGCAACCGCTCGGCCGCGATCCTGCGCAGCATGGTGGAAGGCGTGGCGGTGATCGATGCCCGGGAGCGGATCGTTTTCTCGAACCAGGCCTTCGCCGAAATTCTTGGCCTGGAGGCGAATTTCGAGGGCCGCGCGCTGCTCGAGGCGATTCGCCAGTCGGATTTGATCGCCGTGATTCGCAAGGCGCTGGAAGGAAATGAGAATGCCTCGAGCGAAGTAATCGTCGGCACCATTCGCCCGCGCAGCTTTTCGGTTACCGCGTCGCCGGTTCCCGCTCTCGCGGCCACGGAAAGCGAATCCGCGCAATCGCAAGGGGCCGTGGTGGTGCTGCACGACATCACTGAATTGCGCCGGCTGGAGCGCGTGCGGCGCGACTTTGTCGCCAACGTTTCCCACGAACTGAAAACGCCGCTCACGGCCATTCAAGGATTTGCGGAAACGCTGCTGGGCGGCGCTCTCGAGGACCGCGCCAATAATCAGCGCTTTGTCACCATCATTCGCGACCACGCCATTCGCCTCGCGCGCCTTACCGACGATCTCTTGATGCTCTCCAAGATCGAAGCCGGAAAGCTGAGTTTCGATTTTCGTCCGGTGGCTCTCGCCGAATTCGTCGAGCCCTGCCTGGAAACCGCGCGGCTCAGCGCCGGATCGAAGGACATCTCGCTCGAAATGGATTTCCCCCCGAATTTTCCGCCGATCCGCGGCGACGCCCACCGCCTCCGCGAAGTTTTGCAAAATCTTCTGGATAACGCGCTGCAGTACACCCCGGCGGGCGGCCACATCCGGCTGACGGCGGTTTCCCGCAACGGCGCCGCGATTGTCACCGTGTCCGACACCGGCATCGGCATCCCCCAGGCGGATCAGGAGAAAATTTTCGAGCGCTTCTATCGCGTGGATGCGGCGCGCTCGCGCGAAGCCGGAGGCACGGGCCTCGGTCTCGCCATCGCCAAGCACATCGTGGAGGCGCACGGCGGCCGCCTGTGGGTGGAGAGCGCCGTGGGCCAGGGCTCACAATTCCATTTCTCCATCCCCCTCGTCCACTAGCGCCAGCCGTTGTAGCCCGGGAATTCCCGCCCGTCCCGGCGTGCGCTACGCAAAACCACCCTTATTTCGAGCCTTTTCCATGTCTTCCAGAATTCACATTCGCCTCATCCGCTTGCAATATGACACCCTTACCCTTCTGCTATGGATTGGCCAAGTGTATTCGCGTGGGGCATAGCGCTTTCGATGATCATCCTGGCGCTGGCCAATTCCGGCCGTCCGAAGTCCCGTCAACAATCCGTCTTGGAATGGGTGGCACTGTTGGGAGGAGAAAACAATGGCAGCAACAGCAAGCAATTCGGAGAGAGTGTATCAGGCCGCGCTGGTGAATTACCTGGTCTCGATGGCGCGCACGGTGGAGGGCTCGGTCAACAAGGCGCTCGAAGCGCTGCTCCATCAGAATGAACAACAGGCCGGCGAAGTATTTCTCACCGAGCCGCGCATCAATGAAATGGAGATTCTGATCGACGAGCACGCCATCCGCCTGTTGCGCCAGGGCCGGCTACCCGACGAAGACGTGCGCTTGATCGTCGCCACCATCAAAATCAACAATGACCTCGAGCGAATTGGAGATCTGGCCGTGAATATCGGCCAGCGCGTGATTTCGCTTTCCATGCTTCCCGCCTTCGAACCGCCGCCGGAACTGGAACCCATGGCCGAAGCCGTCCGCGCCATGCTCAGCAAGAGCCTGGGAGCGCTCACCTATCGCAACGTCGCGCTGGCCAACGAGGTGCTTGAAAGCGATGACGTGGTGGATCAATTCCGCGATCAAATTTTCGAACGCCTGCTCTCCGGCATGCGCGAAGATCCCACCCAGGTGACGCCGAATGTTCATTTCGCTTTCACCGCCCGCTACCTCGAGCGCATCGCCGATCACGCCACCAATATCGCCGAAGACATCCTGTTCTGGGTCCGGGGCTTGGACGTCCGCCACGGCCGCGCTCGTCTGCTGGCCGAACAGGAACAGAACACCGGCTTGTCGCTTGAGTCACTGTAATGGAGAATTCATCTCCCTCTGACCGCCAGTTCACGATTCGAAAGTAAGATCGCGTTGCTTGAATCAAACATGGACGGCCGAGAGTTCACACCACTCTGAAGTCGCCGTACCTCCCGCTGTACCCCCCCCCCTCAAGGGGCTGTTACCCCCGTTACAGCCCCTTGAACCCTTCCTCTTCGGCGCAGGCAAATCAGCGAATCGCATTTTCCACGCGAACAGAAATTTGAACTTATCCGGTTCTCCGGAGGTTCCCTGAAATTCGACACGTTGCGTGCTCCGCGCATTTCAATCTTGGCCAAGAGAGCCTCCAACGCCACCAGCAAGCCGCACAAAATAAATGAGATACACTGCCAGTGCGGCTCGCGGTTCTTTATTCCTCTTTTCACTCGTTTGTTACAGGGCTGTAACACATCCGGGCCACAATACCGTGTAGAGTAACAGCCTATTAAATGAGGAGAGAAATCACAGTGAAGAAATCAATCGCAGTCGTGTCTACCCTTCTTGCGCTTTGTGTTCTGGCACTGCTTTTCGCTGCCAGCCCCGCGCCAGCGGCGCCCGACGCAGGAACGATTCTACTGAACGCGGCCGGCGCCACGTTTCCTTACCCCATCTATTCGAAGTGGTTCGACGATTACCACAAGCTCCATCCCAACATTCAGATCAACTATGCGTCCATTGGCTCCGGCGGGGGCATTCGCCAGGTTTTGGCGGGCACCGTGGACTTCGGCGCTTCCGATGGCCCGATGACGGATGAGCAGCTTGCACAAGCGAAAATTCCCCTCTTGCACTTCCCCACCGTGATGGGCGCGGACGTTCCCAGCTACAATATCCCCGGCGTCACGGGCGAGCTGAACTTTACTCCCGAAGCGCTGGCGGGAATCTACCTCGGAAAGATCACGAAATGGAATGACCCCGCGATTGCCAAACCGAATCCGGGAGTAAATCTTCCCGCAAATGACATCGTCGTCGTGCACCGCTCGGACGGCAGCGGCACCACCTATATCTGGGTCGATTATCTTTCGAAAGTCAGCCCGGAGTGGAACAGCAAAGTGGGGAAAGGCACCTCAGTCAACTGGCCGGTAGGTCTGGGCGGCAAGGGCAATGAAGGCGTTGCCGGTTTGGTCCTGCAAACGCCAAACTCGATTGGCTATGTCGAGCTGATCTACGCCATCCAGAACAAAATGCCTTATGGCCGGGTGCAAAATGCGTCAGGCAAGTTCGTCAAGGCTGATTTGGCTGGAGTCACCGCGGCCGCCGCCGGCGCAGCCAAGGCCATGCCGGAAGATTTTCGCGTTTCCATCACCAATGCTCCGGGCGCAACAGCCTACCCGGTCTCCAGTTTTACCTGGCTGCTCATTCCCGCGAAAATCGATGATGCCAGCAAGCGCGACACCATCAAGCAATTCCTGAAGTGGATGTTGGCCGACGGCCAGAACGCGTGTGAATCGCTTTCCTACGCGCGCCTGCCCAAAGCGGTCATCGAGATGGAATCAAAGGCGATCGCCAAAATCCAGTAAACATGGCCACCGCTTCCAACGCGATTTCGCGCGCGGCGTCCCCCTGGACGCCGCGCGCTCTTGTTCGCCGGCTCCGCAGCGGCGATGAGATTGCTCATCTCATCACGCTTGTTTTCGCCGCCAGCATCCTGCTGATCACCAGCATTATCGTCTACGAGCTTTGGATCAATTCCACGCTCTCCCGCCAGAAATTTGGCTGGCATTTTTTCTTCACCAAGGTCTGGGATCCGGTCTTCAATCAGTTTGGCGCTCTGCCGTTCATCTACGGCACGCTGGTTACTTCTCTTCTTTCTCTCCTCATCGCCGTGCCGCTGGGCGTCGGCGCCGCTATTTTCCTGGCCGAACTTGCGCCGCCCAGAATTTCGGATACCTTTGCTTTCTTGATTGATCTGCTGGCGGCGGTGCCCAGCGTGATCTACGGCCTGCTCGGCATTTTCATCGTTGTGCCGGTGATGCGTACCGTGATTCAACCGGCCCTGAAATCGTTCCTGGGATTTCTCCCTCTGTTTCAAGGGCCCATGTACGGGGTCGGTTTCCTCACCGCGGGCGTAATTCTGGCCATCATGGTGGTCCCCTTCATCATTTCCGTTTCTCGAGAAGTGTTGCTCTCCGTTCCCAAGGACCAGCGTGAGGCCGCTCAGGCTCTGGGCGCCACTCGCTGGGAAGCAACCTGGAAAGTCGTGGTGCCCTTCGCGAAAACGGGAATCATGGGTTCGGTCTTCCTGGCGCTGGCCCGCGCATTGGGTGAAACCATGGCCGTCACCATGGTCATCGGCAACGATCCGAAAGTCGCGGCCTCGCTCTTCGCGCCCGGCTACACCATCGCCTCCGTCATCGCCAATGAATTCACGGAAGCCACCGGCGACCTTTATCTGCACGCCCTGATCGAGCTCGGCCTGGTCCTGTTCCTGCTCACCTTTATCCTGAATGGTCTGGCGCGCTTGCTGATGGTGGCTACTACCAGCCGTGGGGCAGGTCACGAATGAACTTCCGCATGGCATGGCGCAAGACCGTCAACATCGTGATGCTCAGCCTTACCGGCGCGCTCACCTTGCTCACCATTTCCATCCTTTTCTTCATCCTCGGTTATCTTGCCTATCACGGCGGCAAGGACGTGAACTGGAATTTCTTCACCAAGCTCCCGGCTCCGGTCGGTGAAACCGGCGGCGGCATGGCCAACGCCATTCTGGGCAGCGGCAAGCTATTGCTTCTGGCTTGTCTGATTGGCGTTCCCATCGGCCTGATGGGCGGCGTGTATCTCGCGGAATTCGGCGGCCGCACATTTTCCTTCATCGTGCGCTATACCACCGATTTGCTGAACGGCGTCCCCTCGATCGTCATCGGCATCTTCGCCTACACCGTCGCCGTTCTTCCCGTTCACCATTTCTCCACGTTTGCCGGCGGATTCGCTCTGGGCGTGATGATGATCCCCATCGCCGTCCGCAGCACCGAAGAATTTCTCCGCGCCGTGCCGCGCTCGATGCGCGAGGCCGCCATGGCGTTGGGCGCCAGCCAGTGGAGAACGGTGGCCACCGTGGTCTTCCCCGCCGCCATCCGTGGCATCGTCACGGGATTGATGCTCGACCTGGCCCGCGTCGCCGGCGAAACGGCCCCGCTGCTTTTCACCGCGTTCTCCAATCGTTTCTGGAGCCCGGGATGGGGTCAGCCCACTTCTTCGCTTCCGGTTATGATTTACACCTACGCAATCGCTCCCTATGAAGATTGGCACCGCCAGGCATGGGCTGCCGGA
>JBGPTK010000235.1:0-5909 GCA_041490605.1 Terriglobia bacterium
ATGGTGCGCCAGGAATGCACGCACGATGGCGACGTCTTTGCCTTCCGGCAACCGTTTCGCGGTGTAATCGAGCGCTTCGTAAAAGCCGTAAGGCCCGCTTCCGCCGGCTTTGGTGATTTTTGCGAAGTTACGTGCAGCCGCCGCAGGATCGATCATCGCCGCGAGGGCTGTGGCATAGGGCGCGATGACGATATCCTCGCTGAGGCCTCGCTTGAGTCCGAGGCCGGGCACGCCGAAGCTCATGTATTGATAAGTCAGCTCGAGATCGCGCGCATTGAAGGCTGACTCCGAGACTCCCCACGGCACGTGGCGCTCGGCACCGTAGGCAATTTGGCGCCGGACGACCAACTCCTTGGTCTGATTCAGCAGGCTTCCCGCCGGCGGGCGCATCACCAGCGCGGGCATCAAGTACTCGAACATCGAGCCAGACCAGGAGAGCAGTGCTGAGCCACGGCTTACCGGCGTGAAGGAACGCCCCAGTTGAAACCAGTGCGAAGAAGGGACATCCCCCTTGGCGATGGCGATAAAGCTGGTCAGGCAGGCTTCCGAGGCGAGCATGTCGTAGTAACTTTCATCCAATTTGGAATCATTGATCCGAAAACCAATGGAAATAAGTTCGCGCGATTCGTCGTACAGAAAACTGAAATCCATCGCAGAGAACAATTTCTCGGACGTTTGGGTGGCTGCCGAAAGGCGGCGGAGAAGTGAGGCGGCGGCTGCCGCCGAGAGCTGGAAGGCCCGGGACAACCGGTCAATCCTTTCGATCGTGTCCTTGCTGACCACCGAATTCTGGATGAGGCGTGAACGCAGAGCAGCGAGTTCATGGAGTGCGGCATCGAACCGGTCCGGAGCATCGGTGAGCATGGGGATGGAGTGGGAAAATGGCTCGATGGCCGCCCACTCCGGGGCTTCCTCGAATGGACGCTGAGCCATCCAGGCGATGTCGCCGGCGTTCAAGCGCGTCCACGGGATGAGGATTTCCACGTCTCGGGCGTGACTTTCGACACAGGATCGAGCGGCATCAGCCCAGAAGCGCAATTCCGGATCGGCGCTATCTCCGCGCTCGAGGGCAAAGGTCTGGACGATGTCGGAGACGGTTTGGGCGCGGGCTCTCAACTCAACGAAACGTTCGGCCCAATCGGCGGCGGCAATGGGTGTTGGATCGAGAGAGGCTGCGAGAGCCTCGACGGCGTTGCCAAGCTGCTTTCTCGTCACCGTTTGCGTGCGGCGCCGATCGGTGATGCCGGCGAGGGCTTCGCGTAACAAGAGGATTGAATCTTCAATCCCTTTCAGAAGGGGCGCGCCGACCGCGGGCATGTGGGCCAACTCGCGGCAACCATTCGCGACGGCCAGCAAGTGTCCGGCCAGGTTTCCGCTATCTACGGAGGAAATGTATTTGGGATCAAGCGGTCGAAGATCACGCGTGTCGTACCAATTGAAGAGATGGCCGCGATATTTTTCCAAGCTGCCAATCGTTTCGAGCGTCGCCTCCACCCGTTCCATCATATCCAGTGTGCCCATCCATCCGAAATCATGCGCAGCAAATGTGGAGAGGAGATAGAGCCCGATATTCGTGGGCGATGTGCGGTGAGCGATGACCGGCTTTGGATCTTCCTGAAAATTATCGGGAGGTAGGAAATGGTCCTCGGCGGAAACGAAAGTTTCGAAAAAGCGCCAGGTGCGGCGTGCGATGGTGCGAAGGGCGCGAGCGTCGTCAGCTTTCACGGGCTCAAAGCCGTGAAGGTCGGGAGGCAAGCTGATCCAGCGCGCGACGGCTGGTGCGGCGGCCCAGAGAAGAATGAAGGGCGCCGCCGCGGCCCAGGCTTGATGGCTTCCAAAAACGAGAGCTACAGCCGCCCCGAGAGCCAGCAAGATTCCGCCGGCCATGTGCTTGTACATGCCGAATAACTCGAAGTCGACGGCATATTTGGCTTGAGCAGCCGTCACCCATTCCAGCAATTTCTTGCGGGTGATAAATAACCGCACCAAAGTGCGTAAAATCGCATCCGACACCAGCCATGCCTGATAAGCCAAAAATGTGAGCGTCAAGCCGATCTGCGACAAACTGAGCGCCAGGTCGGTGAACACACCACGCAGATGGCTGCGTTTGGAAATTCCTCCGAAACGCGGATTGAGACCGGCTAAAAAGGGAATGAAAGGAGGAATTGCAATCGTTGCCAGGATGAATCTCGTCCAAACCCAGAGCGACGCTGACGGAAGCAGCCATGCGAGAAGCAATGTGAGAAACGTGGCCGGCGCCGACAAAGTGCGTCGGAGATTATCGAGCATTTTCCAGCGGCCGATCGCGGGAAGACTGACGCGAAACTGCTCTCCCTGCTTGACCGGGCCGCGTCCAAATATCCAGGGGAGAAGTTGCCAATCACCGCGCGCCCAGCGATGTTGACGCTTCGCGGAGGCCTCATAATGCGCAGGGAATTCTTCGAAGAGCTCGATATCGGTTACCAGAGCGCAGCGCGCAAATATTCCTTCGAAAAGATCGTGGCTCAACAGAGCGTTTTCCGGCACTTTCCCTTCTAAGGAGCCCTCAAATGCATCAATGTCGTAAATTCCTTTACCGGTATAGGAACCTTCCTGGAAAAGATCCTGATAGACATCCGAAATCGCCGCTGAGTACGGATCAATCCCGCTGGGGCCGGAAAAAATCTTCTGGAAGAGCGAGCCTTCGCCGCCGGTGGGGAGCGTCGGCGTAATGCGCGGTTGAACGAGTCCGTAGCCTTCCACAACGCGCCCAACCTGGGGATCAATCTTCGGGCGATTCAAGGGATGGGCCATGGTTCCCACGAGCCGAGAGGCAGTACCTCGCGACATTCGCGTATCCGCGTCGAGTGTAATGACATAACGAACTCCCTCGATGCCTTCGACGGGAAGAGTGTCGAGCGACAGAAATGAAGTGTTTGCCGACCCACGCAGGAGCTGGTTCAACTCGTGCAGCTTGCCTCGCTTGCGTTCCCACCCCATCCATTTCTGCTCGTGTTCGTCCCAAACGCGCTTGCGATGAAAAAGAAAGAAGCGCCGGCCGCCTCCAGGAGCAGGGCCGTAGCGCCTATTCAGCCGGGCGATACCGTCCACCGCGACGGCCAGAAGCTCGTCGTCATCTGGAAGGAGTTCGCTCGGCGCATCGACCCAATCCGAAAGCAAGCCAAAGTGCAGGTTTCCATCCGGGTTCGAAAGGTAGTGAACCTCCAGCCTGCCAACCTGTTCTTCGATTTCACGCTGATGGATCAGAAGCGTCGGCATCACCACCATCGTTCGCAGTTGCTCCGGGACTCCATGTTTCAATTCCATGCGCGGTAGCGTTCGCGGGCCAAGTAAATCCGCGACCGCACGATTAATGAGCGCAATGGCCAAGTCTGATGCAGGGAACGCGGCAAAAACACCCAGCAGAAACAAGCTCTTCCAGCCGGCGACTTTTTCGGCGTCGTGAAGCAAAGGCAAAGCCAGAATTAGAGTGGTTAGAACGGCAATCGTTCCCAGGTAGCCGGGAACCGCGGAACGCATGTACCAGCGGAGCAGTTGCCGGCGCCACTTTGGACGAAATCCAAGTTCGCGCTCGAAATCCGGGCGTCCGTGCGAGATGAGGTAATATCCCGGATCGGCCCGTTGTTCTTCGGCAAGTGGTGATCCGTTGTGAGGTTGGGAACGCGCGTGCCGGATGTGCCGCACAACGCGCTGCGCAATTTCAATTTCCGCGTGGCCGGAGCCCTTGGAAAGGTCCTCGAGCGCGTGACGATAGGTATCGCGCGTCGAGAAATCCATCTCCGCTAATTTCGTTTCTTCACGGAGAATTTCGTCTACCAGGCTGACGGATTCAAAAAAGTCTTTCCAATTGAATGCAGACATCAGTCGCATGCTTGTGATGATGTTGCGGACGGTGACGTTCATTGCCTCCTGCTGCTGATGCTCGGCGCGGACGATTTCTTCGGCGGTAGTGTTCTGCGCTTTCAGGCGGCCCTCGAGCCACAATACGATCGGACGCACATCCGGATTGGGGTCGCGCAAGCGTTGAACAAGCTCGACGGCAAAGGCCGGAGCCAACGGAGCGGTCTCAAATCGAGGGAGCGCTGATTCGAGTGGAACCCGTGCCTGGCCGTTCACTCCAAGCAGCCGATCGGCCAAAGCATCGGCTTCCTGCCGTGCGGCGCGGCTATTCACGATTCTCTCGGCCAGCCGGCGAAGATTTTCCACCAAGACCACGCGTAACGTGATGGCAACAGCCCACAGCTCACCAATGGTGAGGGGCTGGATGCGCTGGTAGGCCTTTACAAAACGCCGCAAGATTTCGGGATCGAAGCGGCTATCCGTGTGCGCCACGAAAGCCCAAGCAACACCAAACACGCGAGGGAAACCCTGGAAAGGGCCGGAATCCAGCTTGGGCAATTCCCGATAATAGCCCCGTGGCAGGTCATCGCGAATTTCTCGAAGTTGCTCATCGATGATGTGGAAATTATCGACAAGCCATTCGGCCGCGGCGATTATTTCATGCCCCTGCCGAATCGCCTGAGCTAGGGCCCGGTACGATTCAAGCAGAACACGGCCGTTTTCCCATACTCGAGGAGTGAGTGGGCGACCCTGCTTCGACTCGCTGACGGTTTGAGCAGCCGCAAGACTTTCCGCGTGCTGCTCCAAACGATCGGTGCTGAATAGCTCAGCACGGATTGGCTCCTCTGCGTCAACGAAGAATATCGTGGATGTGGCCGTTGCGCTCATCGAGTGTTTTAGTTTATTGCGAATTTCTTCCGTTCACTTCAACCGGCGCACGACGCTGACAGCAGGTACTTGAAACCAGGGGGTAGGCTGGAAGAGAAAACCTGTTCTAATCTCGAAACAGATTTGAGATCAGGACTAACCGCTTGGGGCTGGGGCAAGCGAACCAGCACATTGAATGATAGCACGGCGGTCGGGAGCACACGCCAATGACATTGGCCCGTCGAGGGCAAGCCCGGGCGGGCTTTCTCAATCCAACGCGTTTCGTTTGCGGGAGAAAAAGCTAGTCAGAACAGCGGCAACTGCCAAAACCGGGAGAATATGGATATACCCGTGGGCGGTATAAGGTGTTGAGATTCCAACGAGCCACAGGCTCAGCAAAATGATGAAGATGGTCCGATGCATCGGCACTCCTCTCTTTATGCCATCTGTTTGCGCTTCGCGAACTGCAGCGAGAGAGCCGGAAGAATAGCGGCTCGACTCGGCGAATTGAATCCTGCCGCATGCCATTTCAAAAGCGGTGTTTTTAAGTTGCTGGGCTTCTGAGGGCGGGATGAATCGAGCTCTCATTATAGCCAAAATTGTTGTTCCGCGGAACTTCATTCCCAGCATTACCGAATCTGCAATAGCAAATGGTCCGACCCGGTATTTTTGATTGCCCTGAACGACTACGAGACTAGGCCGAGGCCCCCCCCGAGTGTCTATCCGTTGGATCCTGTAGGGACATCAGGGAATCCCTGTAGCGATGGTTCAGGCAATTCGTGTTGATCAGTTTAAGCGGTGCGTCTCTCGCCAGCAGCGCCCAGAGTTCACTTTAATTAAGTTTGGGCAGAGAAATTTTGTTCGGCTAACATCCTAGCCCTAAACACGTGCCAAGTGAATTGTGAGGCAAGTCATTGGGCGCTGCTTCCGGATTTGGGTGCTTCGTTTTCGGCTCAGGCTTTTTCATCGGCCTCCGCCAGCCGTGCCCGCGGCACATCCAGTTGAATCGTGCCCGTGCGCAACGTCAGCTTCCGCGGTTTCCATCCGTGCCGGTAGCCCGCTCGCTCCGCCACGCGCTGGCTGCGCCCCGCTCCCAGCGCCGCTGCCACTTCTTCCTGCAAAACCATCTCGATGATCTCCCGCACCCGCTCGCGAATCGCTGCCTCCAACCCCTCTCGCAGAGAACCCTCTTGGCCCACTTC
>JBGPTK010000236.1:0-5804 GCA_041490605.1 Terriglobia bacterium
CTGGCCCACAAGATGTGAAACTCGACCGGGGACTCGAGATGCTGATCCGCATCACCTCGGGGCACTAACGGCGATTGCTTCGGGCCCGGCGTGGATCGCAAGAAGCGGCCGCGCTGGACCCACGCTTCTCTTCGAAATCAGAAAACATTGCACGCTGAAGTTTTTTCCTGTTTCGGGGCGTGTCTTTCCCCAATATCCACAAAAGCGCTTCAAACTCCATCACAATTTTCAGATTTGCCCGAAAAAAACGCCAGCGCCAACCCAATGAAGGGCATTTGGAGTATGCTTATCCACAACGAAAGCCTGACCTAGGTGGGGAGGTGAGGCATGCGGACCTTCTTGGACGCAATTCGGGCGTTAATTTACGCAACAGGGTTTGTTTTGTTCTGGGGCTGGCTTGCACTCGGCGTGCGCCGGTATGACCAAAGCCTAGGTATCGAATTCCCTTCCTGGATAGCAAGCCTCGGAATCGTCGTCATGATCGCCGGCGGAATTCTCGCCCTCCTCTGCATCGCTACATTCGTTCTGCGGGGACACGGGACTCCGGCGCCGTTTGATCCCCCACAACAGTTTGTCATCGTCGGACCCTATCGCTACGTACGCAATCCGATGTACGTGGGGGGATTTGCGGTGATGCTGGGCATGAGCATTTATTTGCGCTCGTTTTCCATTCTCGTCTTGTCAATCGTATTCTGTTTCGTCGTAAGTTTGTTTGTCCGCCTCTATGAGGAGCCGCACTTGCGGGAGATTTTTGGCACGCCGTACGAACAATATTGCCAGTCAGTTCCCCGCTGGATCCCAGGGATGCCTGGCAAATCCCGCCGGGCGTGAGCGGCTGCAAGTTTGATTCTGCCTCCCTTGAGGCGCCAGACGGACAGGATCGTTTCAACCTCGTGTGCGATCTCATCCTCCGTGATTCGTTGACTTGCAGGCCACCCACGCCCTAATATGCGACTCCAGTGCCGGACGTAAACTCCATTGTCGGCAAGATCATCTCGCATTACCGCGTCCTGGGACGGCTGGGAGGCGGCGGGATGGGCGTGGTGTATGAAGCGGAGGACATCAAACTTGGGCGCAAGGTCGCGCTCAAATTTCTGCCGGATGAATTTTCGAAGGATCGAATCGCGCTGGAAAGATTTCAGCGCGAGGCACGGGCCGCATCTCAACTGAATCATCCCAACATTTGCACGATCTACGATGTGGAGGAATACGAAGAGCATCATTTCATCTCGATGGAGCTGCTCGAAGGGCAGACGCTCGGCAGCCTGATTCGCGGCACTCCGCTTCCGTTCGACCGCATACTGGACCTCGGAATTCAACTGGCGGATGCGCTGGACGCGGCGCACGCCAAGGGCATCGTCCACCGCGACATCAAGCCCGCCAATATTTTTGTCAGCCCGCGGGGGCAAGCGAAGATTCTGGATTTTGGCCTGGCAAAAGTGGCCGGCCACTCCGAACTCACCACCGGGGGTTCGACTACAGAGGAAATCTCGCCGGCCGATCTCACCAGCCCGGGCACGTCGCTGGGAACGGTGGCGTATATGTCGCCGGAACAAGCGCGCGGCGAAGACCTCGACGCGCGTTCCGATCTCTTTTCGCTGGGCGCGGTTCTATACGAAATGGCAACTGGAAAACATCCGTTCCAGGGCAGCACCACCGCGGTGATCTTTGACCAAATTTTGAATCATGCTCCCGTCGCGCCGATCCGGATTAATCCGCTGTTGCCGGAAGATCTGGAACGCATCATTAATAAGGCGCTGGAGAAAGACCGGGACGTCCGCTACCAGGTGGCCGCCGAAATGCGCGCGGACCTGAAGCGGCTGAAGCGGTCGTCGGATTCGGGACGCGCCGCTTCGGCTGCGGTGAGCTCCGCGCAATCCGCGGCAGTTACCACGCCCCAGCAAACCCCTGCCTCTGGCTCCCACGCGAGCGGGTCCACGGTGGTTGAGCTTGCCCGGCAGCATAGAATCGGCACTGGGATTTCAGCAGTCATCGTGCTCGTGCTGGCCGCTGCCGCTGCGTTCGGCGGCTATTCGCTCTATTTGCACAACCTTCCGATGCCGTTTCAACACTTCACGATCACCCGGTTGACCAACACTGGCCATGCCTCCTCCGTGGCGATTTCTCGCGATGGAAAGTACGTGGTCAATGTTGTGACGGACTCCGGATCGCGGAGCCTTTGGCTGCGCAATGTGCCGTCGAATAGCAACACGCAAGTGACTCAACCCACACCGGCGGTCCGCTACCTTGGTGTTCAGTTCGGGATGGAAGACAACTACGTTTACTTTGTCCGCAACGAGCCGGAAAATCCGAATCTTAGTTTTCTGTTTCAGACGCCTATTCTCGGCGGCAACCCCCGCCAAGTGATCAAGGACATCGACAGCAATATTTCCTTCGCTCCGGACGGGCAGCACTTCTCCTTCGTTCGAGGAAACACGCCCCAGGTGGGTGAGTATCAAATCCTGGCCGGTGATATGAACGGGGGACAACCAAGAATACTGTTTACCGGGAGTAACCGACCGCCCAAGAAAACCGCATGGTCTCCGGACGGCAAGGTGATCGTCTCGCAGGTGTTCCAGGTGGGAGACTCGCTGGACGGCCTTGCGGCGATTGATGCGAAGAGCAACAAACAAGAATTCTTTTACTCGACGAAAGCGCAGTTTCTTTCCTCCCCGACCTGGCTGCCGGACGGAAGGGGCCTCCTGGTTCTTTTCGTGGACGGACTTGCCTACACGGATCGCGCTCAGATCGCGTACATTTCCTACCCGCAGGGAGAATTCCGAAGAATTACGACGGACACAAACAATTATGCGGACCTGAGCGTCTCCGGCGATGGCAGTACAATCGCCACAATCTTGAATGAGGCGAATTGGGGCCTTTCGGTGATGCCCGCGTCCTCGAACGGATCCGAGCTGGATCGTCAACCGGAGTCGCATGACCCCCCTTACTTGTTCGCCTGGACCCACGACGGAAAGATATTGATGGACCGGGACAACAAGCTCAATCGAACGGACCCGGGGACGGGGCAGCAAGATCCGATATTGGCCGACAAGTTTTCTTCGTTTATGCCCGTCGAGTGTGGCGACGGAAAATATGCCGTCTTCGCCTCCGGAGGCCGGGCCGGAAACGCCAGGGCCAATCTCTGGCGAATGGACAGCGATAGCGGCAATTTAAGACAACTTACCGAAGGCAAAGCGGATCTCTTCCCCGCGTGTTCACCCGCGGGCAAATGGGTCTACTATCTGGATGAGGCCGCGAGCGGAATTCTGATGCGTGTTTCCATCGATGGAGGTAACCCCGAGAAAATGTCCGGCGCGGGAATCACCGAATTCGATGTCTCTCCCGATGGGAAACTGATCGCGGAAGACGTCTTCTCGGGGCCACGGCAGCAGCTCAAAATCATCGACATCGAATCCGGCAAAATACTGAAAGAAATGGGGCTGCCCGCCCACAACAATGTATCGATGCGCATTACTCCGGACGGGAAGTCGGTCGCCTTTGCCATCCGGGACAAGGGCGTTGATAATATTTGGGGTCAGCCCATCGATGGCGCGCCGTTGCGCCAGATCACCAAATTCTCCTCGGATCAAATTGTCGCTTTCCGCTGGTCGATGGACGGGAAGAAGCTGGCGCTGGTTCGCGGCCACGTTCACTCCGATGTAGTCTTGATCCGCGAAGCAAAACAGTAGGCGCTCGATCACGACCTGCCTTCCTGGGCGATCCAAGACCAGAATGCCGGACTTGGGCGCCCTGGGCTTGTCTGGCACGCTTTGGCAGGGGCCATTTGCATTGACGCCGCTCTTTCGGTTCCAACGCAGCGGATGCCGCGTATTTCTGTTATTCTTTTTCGCCGTGAGACGATCGCTTGTTATTTTGCTCTTTTTCTTAGCCGCTACGATTCCGGGAAATCCGGCGCAGCAACCGGCCCCCCAGCAGCCACCGTCGCAGCCGCAAGCTCAGCCTGCCCAGGCGCCAACGCCGGGACCGTCACCGCAAGCCCCCGTCGTCGCGCTAGCACCCTCCGTGCCGGAACACCGGCTGAATATTGTGGTGCTTGACGCGGCGCATGGCGGCACCGATCCAGGGGCCCGTGGCGCGGCCGGCGCCGTGGAAAAAGACATGGTTCTGATTATTGCGCGGGTGGTCCGCATCGAGCTCGAGCGGCAGGGCTATCGCGTGGTCATGACCCGTGATAATGATCAGAATCCTTCGTTCGAGGATCGTGCCGCGCTCGCCAATGCATACCGGGGCGCGGTCTTCATCAGCTTCCACGTTTCGTCCACGGGGCCCGTGGGGACGGCTCGCGTGTATTCCTACGAATTTTCGAATCCGGCGCAGGCTGCGCCTTCAGGATCGCTGAATCCGGCGGCTGCCGTGCCGGTGCCGGCTCCTCCCGGCTGGACTGCGTGGAACGCGGCGCAGAAATCTCATGCGGACTTGAGCCGCCGCCTGGCGGACGTGTTGCAAGTGGAGATGTCGCAGAGGTTCAAAGGCTCGCCCGAAATTTCTTCGGCTGTTGCGGTGCGCGGGCTGCGATCCGTTGCGGAGCCGGCAGTGGCCGTGGAACTCTCGAACGTAGCGGTCGAAGACCCCAAGACGGTGGAGGGCATGGCGTCGAGCCTTGCAGCCGCAATTGTCCGGGCATTGGCGGCTTTCCGGCCGGTTTACGAAGGGGCCCGGTAATGTCGCGGCGTCTCAAGATTATTTCCGCCATCCTGGTGGTGGCCGTGATTGCCGGCCTAATCTACGTCCGGGTGCTGCGCCGCCGGGTTGTGCGGCTGTCGCAGACTCAATCTTCCGAAGAGCAGGCGCGGCGCGAAGTGGTCGAACCTCCCATCACCACTCCCAGCGACGTGGAGTCAAAAGCCAAGATATTTTGGATCTCAGCCACTTCCCCTAACCGGCTGGAGCCAGTGGAATTGCAAATGCCGCTATCCGCCGATCCGGTGCAGCGCGCGAAACAGGTGCTCCATCAACTGATTGCGAATCCGCCGGCTGCGGAGCAGCGGACATTGCCGGCAGGAGCGACGCTGCTCGATTTCTACATTCTCCCGGACGGGACGGCGATTGCGGATTTCTCCGATGCGCTCGCCAATGAAATGCCTTCCGGAATCTTGAGCGAACAGCAGGGGGTGGATTCGATCGTGCGAACGCTGGAATCCAATGTTCCTGCGCTGCACCGGCTGAAAATTTTGATACACGGACAGGAAGCCGAAACGCTGGCAGGCCATGTGGATCTGACCGGATTTTTCGACTTGAATCCACCATCGCCTCAGTTGCCCCCGGCGACGGCGGGAGCTGCGGCACCGCCCTTGCCGGCGCCGGCGGCAAAATCGGCAGGCAACGCCGCTGGCGGGTTGACAGGTTCCGGGGCTCCCGTCAAACTGAAACCCTGAATTTCACTCTATCCTTCACCGGGCAGAGAGACGAAAGCGAGGATTTGTGCGATCGGATGGACGCGCCCCGGACGAGATGCGGCCTGTAAAACTGACGCCGGACTTCATCACCACGGCGGAAGGGAGCGTGCTGATCGAGGTGGGCCAAACCCGCGTGATCGCCACGGCCACCGTGGATGATGGCGTGCCGTCATTTTTGAAAGGCACCGGCAAGGGCTGGGTGACCAGCGAGTACGGCATGTTGCCGCGCGCTACCGAGCAGCGCACTCCGCGCGAAGCAAGCCGCGGACGGCAGTCCGGGCGCACGCTGGAAATCTCGCGGCTGATCGGCCGCTCCCTGCGCGCTGTTACGGACATGAAATCGCTGGGCGAGCGCACGGTGTGGATCGATTGCGACGTGATTCAGGC
>JBGPTK010000237.1:0-5796 GCA_041490605.1 Terriglobia bacterium
AACGAAGCCGAAGAGGTGGAGCGGACGCGGCGGCTGGCCGAGCGCTATCGCTGTCCCTTCATCGATCTTCGCGAGCAGCGCATTAATCCCGAGCTGTTCCGCAGCATCCCGGCTGAGCTGATGTTCCGCTATAACTTTGTGCCCCTGGAAGCGCAGAACAATTCACTCGCCATCGTGGTGGCCGATCCCAGCCAATTGTTGCAGACCGACGAACTGGCGGGACTTCTCGGCAAGAAGTTGATCATCAACGTCGCCACTGGATCGCAGATCAGTGATTTGCTCAAACGCACCGAGCAATCGCAGCGCGTCCTCGACCAGGCCACCGAAGGTTTCACGCTGCAAGTGGTCACCGATGAGGAGACCGAAGAAACCATATCCATGGACAAGCTGACGCGCGATTCGGGTGTAAACCCCGTCGTTCGCCTGGTGGATACGGTCATCTTCACCGCTCTCGAACGCCGCGCCAGTGACATCCACATCGAAACCCGCACCAACGAGGTGGCGGTAAAATACCGCATTGACGGCATCCTGCAATATGCCATGCAGCCCCTCGACAAGGAGTGGCACAACACCATCCTTTCGCGCATCAAGGTGATGAGCGAACTGGATATCGCCGAGCGCCGCGTGCCCCAGGACGGCCGCTTCCGCGTCCGTTACAAAGGCCGCTTCATCGATTTCCGCGTTTCCATCATGCCTTCCATCAATGGCGAGGACGCCGTCCTGCGCGTCCTGGACAAGGAAACGCTCAGCGAGAAATTCCGCAACCTCACGCTGGACGTGGTGGGCTTCGAGGAAGAAGAAACGCGCAAATTCCGGCGCTATATTCGCGAGCCTTACGGCATGGTGCTGGTCACCGGCCCCACCGGTTCCGGGAAAACCACCACCCTGTATGCCGCCATCAATGAGATCAAGACGGACGAAGACAAGATCATCACCATTGAAGATCCCGTGGAATACCAGGTGCGCGGCATCACCCAGATTCCGGTGAATGAGAAAAAAGGCCTTACTTTTGCCCGCGGTTTGCGCTCCATTCTGCGCCACGATCCGGACAAAATCATGGTCGGCGAAATTCGTGACCAGGAAACGGCGCAAATCGCCATTCAGTCGGCGCTCACCGGACACCTGGTGTTCACCACCGTTCACGCCAACAACGTGACCGACGTGATTGGCCGCTTCATCAACATGGGCGTCGAGCCTTACAATTTCGTCTCCGCTCTCAATTGTATCCTGGCCCAGCGGCTGGTCCGCGTCATCTGCGAGAATTGCAAACACAAGGCTCCTTACTCCGAGGATTCGCTCCGCGAATCGGGCCTCGATCCAGCCGCCTGGCGCAGCGTGTCCATTTTTGAAGGCGCCGGATGCCTGGAATGTTCCGGCACCGGCTATCGCGGACGAACGGCGATTTCCGAGCTGCTCGATCTTTCCGACCGCATTCGTGAGATGATTATCAATCGTCGGCCCACATCGGAGATCAAACGTGTCGCGCGCGAAGAGGGGATGCTCTTTCTCCGCGATTCCGGATTAGCCAAAGTCCGCGCCGGCATCACCACCCTGCGCGAAATCAATAAGGTGACCTTCGTTGAGTAGTCCCGGCAACTTCGAGAGCAAATTTTCCAATATCGGCCCCGTGCGCCGAACCGGCAAATGGCTGGACGCCATGCCCCACCCGGCATTGGTCTGCGAAATTTCCACCAGCCATGTGGCGGCGGCGCAGTGGGGCCGGGGCCTGCTGGCGCTGGAGGCGCATGGAGTGGAAGACCTGCCTCCCGGAGCCATCGTCCCTTCGGCTGTGGAACCGAACATCAAGAATGGCGAAGCCGTGCGCTCCGCTCTTCGCAGCGTCCTTTCGCGAATTTCCGCGCACGGCGAGAAAATCGCGCTTCTGGTTCCCGATTCCGTGGTCCGCGTTTTCATATTGCCGTTCGAGACTTTCCCGCGCCGCGCGGAAGAGGCGGTCCCGCTGCTTCGCTGGCGCTTGAAGAAAAGCGTGCCCTTCGACGTGGAAGGCACCGTGGTTTCGTGGATGCGCCAGGCCGGCCGCTCCGGCAATCTGGAAATTCTCGCCGCCCTGGCGCGGCAGGAAATCCTTCGCGAATATGAAGCGATTGTCCAGAGCGCGGGAATGGAGACTGGCGTGGTGCTTAGTTCCACTCTCGCCACGTTGCCGCTCCTCGAAGAAGGGGGCTCGACTCTGCTCGCGCGCCTCACCGATACCAGTCTGACCACCGCGATCGTTTTCGGCGGCACCATTTGCGTCTACCGCACCAACGATGTATCTGTCGCCGCGGATCATTTGGTTCCCCAGGCCCTGCTCGACGAAATTTTCCCGGCGGTGGCCTATTTTCAAGACACCTGGGGCGGCAGTGTTGACCGCGTCCGGCTGGCTGGATTCGGCGATCGCACGGTGGAATTTCGCCAGGCCGTGCAAAATGAGTTAGGCTGTGCAGTGATGCCGCTGGCATCGGGAGCGGTCGGAACGGAAATTCCCCACGAGGTGGTTTCCCTGGGGCATCAGCGCCTCGAAGGTTTGGTCGGTTGGGCTCTGAATCGAGGCGCGTGAGAGTGCCGCGTTCCCTCTGTTCGCGAAGTTGTCTGGAAAGCCTTTTTTGGATTGAGAAGTTCCGATTGAAGATTCCTTGGGCGCTGCCTTACCAGCCCTTGAAGCATCTTAGACAACAATGAAAGTCCGGCTCAATCTCGCTACCGCACCGCTCGAGAACAACCGGCGATTTATCGCCGGCGCCAGCCTGCTTGGCGCGCTCGGGCTCGCCGCCTTTCTGGTTCTTTCCGTGCACGCGATTTACACGTGGAAAGCCAGTCGCAAGGTTCGCGCGGAAATTTCCAGCTACCAGCAAAATATCCGCCAGCTCGAACAGAAGCAATCCGCGCTGCGCGTTTATTTTCAAAATCCCCAGACGCGCGGCGTCACCGAGCGCGCGGCTTTCCTGAACGAACTCATCGAGCAGCGCAGCTTTCCCTGGACCAAGGTATTCATGGACCTCGAGCATCTGTTGCCGGTCGGCGTGCGCGTGGTAACCATTGCCCCGAGGATGGAAAAGGGCGTCGTGGAAATAACCCTTGTCGTGGGCGCCGCGAACGACGAGGCGAAATTGAAATTCCTGAAGGCGCTGGAAGAATCCAAAGAGTTTTCCGGAGTCGAGTTGAAGCAGGAGCAGCGCCCGGCCAAGTCAAATTTACAGGATCAGGTGCTGCTCCAACTGGTCACCCGGTATCATACTACGTGAAGGCCGCCAAACGATGAATGGAACTTCGCAAATCTGGAAAAAATGGACGCGCTGGAGTTTGGTGATCCTGCTCGTTCTGGATCTCGCGCTCGTCGTAATCGACCGGCGTGCGGGGCAGGCCGACGCCCAGCAGCAGATCGAGGAAGCGCGCCGCTTGCAGCAGCAGCAGGGCCTTCTTGCAAAAGATGTCGCGCGTGGAGAAGCCATTCGCGCCCATGTTCCCGAGCTGGGCGGAGAAGGCCAGCGCTTCTACCAGGATGAATTGCTTCCTGCCTCGGTCGGCTACTCCGCGGTCGTTGCCGATCTTGGAGAATTAGCGGGGCGCGCCGGCCTCCGGACCAGCGGCGTGCAATTCCAACAGAAACCTGTTCCCAATCGCGGAGTCACCGAAATTCAAATTAGCACCGGTGTGGAAGGGAATTATGCCAGTCTGATTCAGTTCATCAATGGACTTGAACGCTCGAAAAATTTCTATGTTTTGGACACTCTTTCGCTGGCTTCCGCTGCTTCCGGCACCATCCGGTTGAATCTGAGCTTGCGGACATATTTCCGGTCTTAAATCCATGGCGATTACTTGGCAACGCAAACAAATTTACTTTCTGGCTGGGCTGCTGCTCCTCGCTCCGGTCATCTACCTCCTCAATCGGAATTCGGGGCCTGCGATCGTCAGCGTGTTTTCGGCGGATCGAAAATTTCAACCTCTCAACGTGGATGATCCCCGGCTGCGCGTGGATCTCCTCGATCGCATCCACAAGCAGGAATACACCGGCACCCACCGTGACATATTCAGCCTGGAAGCGCCTCCGCCGCCAGTGCCCAAGCCGGACCCGAACAATCCGCCGCGGCCCTCGGGCCCCGTCGTGCCCACCGGGCCTCCACCGCTCGAAATTCCGGCTACCTTTTTCGGCTACATGAGTAACCCTCAGTCGGGCAGGAAGCAGGCGTTCTTCGCGAATGGCGATGACGTGTTCATCGTCGCGGAGGGCGAAACTTTGCTCAGCCGTTTCCGCGTCGTGAAAATCGGGAATAATACCGTCGATGTGGAAGAAGTTTCTTCCGGCCGCCACGCCACTCTGACCATGGAAGCGCCCACGAGCCAGCCACAAACATGAAGCCATGCGCCACAATTCGAGGCATCTCTTCTGTCTCTGCTCCGCGAGCAGCGCGGCCTTCTTCATTTCAGTGCGGCTACGCGCTGCTGATGGTGATGTTCATGGCCGCGGCGATGATCATCGCCGCCGTCACCATCAACTTGACCTGGCTGACCCAGGGCAAGCGCCAGAAAGAAGCCGAAATGATCTGGCGCGGCGATCAGTACAAACGCGGCGTCCGGCTCTATTACCACAAGCTGGGAAAATTCCCGCAGACCATGGACGATCTCACCAAAGGAAATGGTTCGATCCACTTCATGCGCAAGGCCTACAAGGATCCCACTACGCCCGACGGAGCTTGGCGGATGATCTACGTCACTCCCGCGGGCCAGCTAGTGAACAGTGTGCGCTATACCTCCTTGCAGCAGATGGCCGCTACGGAACAAATGGCCGGAGCCGGGCCTCCGCAGGATCCCAGCCGGCAGCCGGGCACTCCCGCGGAGAGCGCGTTTGGCCAGTCGCCAACGAATGGACCGGGGGCCTCACCGATGGGAGGCAGAATCGTTCCCGGCGGCCAGCAACCCGTGGCTGATCCCGATGAGACAGCGAACCCCGGCCAGCAGCCGTCAGGACCGGGCGGACAACAGGGCCGGCCGTTCACAACCGCTCCGCTGGGCGGAGGAACTTTTAATCAGCCCCAGTTTTCTTTGTCGGGAGGCTCTTCCGGTGGCGGACAGGTTTTTGGCGGCAGCATCATCGGAGTGGGAGGCAGTTTGGATAAAAAGTCCATCATGGTTTACAAGGGAGGCAAGACCTACCATCGTTGGGAATTTATTTGGAACCCGCTTTCGGATGTGATCGCGCAAGCAAACCAGGGAGCACAGGGCCCGCAAGGAGCGCAAGGTCTGCCCGGATCTCAGGGCTTGCAATCACCGCAATCTCCCTTCGGTGGCGGAATTGTCCCGCTGCCGACCGGCACGCCTCAAAATCCAACCGCTCCGCCGCCGCAATAATCTTCACAGAATTTGCGCGGGAATTTTTATCGCTGGGGGGAATTCGTCTCCGTTGCCGGTTCGTGCGCGGCCGCGCTGGATGCGGGAACATTCGAAACTTTTGATGCCGCCGCAAAGCGGATGCCTGCCGCGTTTTTTTTCTGATTCGCCATTGACGTGGTCACGCGCCTTAGATACGCGCGCGTTTCGGGGAAGGGCGGCACGCCGCGAAATTGCACCACGCGTTCCGGCCCGGCATTATAGGCGGCGAGAGCCAGCGCCAGGTTGCCGTGATATTGCTCGAGCAATTCTTTCAGGTACTGCGTTCCTGCATTGATATTTTGCGCCGGATCGAAAATATCGGCCACCCGGTAGCGCGCCGCCGTGGAAGGCAGCAATTGCATCAGTCCCAGCGCCTGTTTGCGCGACACGGCATGTGGATTGAAATTGGATTCGACGGCGATCACG
>JBGPTK010000238.1:0-5781 GCA_041490605.1 Terriglobia bacterium
GGAGGCCCTGGATGCCAGCGCGGAGCTCAATGCCGGCGGAAGCATGGTCAGCCTGAACCACCTGGGCGAAAACGTGATCACCGAAGACGAGGCGCGCCAGGTCCGCGACGGGTACATCGACATGTTGCGGGAACTGGCGGAGCGAAACGTCCAGGGCAACATCTCGATCAAGCTGACGCAGCTCGGCCTGGATATGGATCGCGATTTATGCCGGCAATTTACGCGGGAAATTGCCGCGGCGGCGCGCGCCGTCAGCCGCGACATCGAGATCGATATGGAAGGCTCGAGCTATACGGACGTCACCATCGACATTTTTGAGGCGGTGCGGCGGGAATTCAACAATGTGGGCATGGCGATTCAAGCCTATTTGTTCCGCACGGAGAAGGATTTGGAGCGCCTGAAACCCTTGACGCCCAAGATCCGCCTGGTGAAGGGCGCGTATCGAGAGCCCGCCAAGATTGCCTTTCAGAAGAAATCGGATGTGGATAGGAATTATTGCAAGTTGCTGGACATTTTATTCAATGGCGGCTACTTCCCCGCTGTGGCTACGCACGATCCGGCGATGGTGGATCACGCCCGCAATTTAATTCGAACGCGCGGTACCAAGCCAGGCCAATACGAGTTTCAAATGATCTATGGAATCCGGCGGGATTTGCAGGCGGAAGTGCGCGGGCAGGGACATCCGCTGCGAATTTATGTGCCTTACGGAACGGAGTGGTGCCCTTACTTTATGCGCCGCCTCTCGGAACGGCCTGCCAATTGTTGGTTTGTCTTGCGCAGCCTGGCAGCGGAAAAATCCCAGGGAAATCCGGGCAAGTGAAAGCGCCGAAAGGCTGAATCAAGGCTGCGGCGGACCCGCGGCGCGGAAGGCGTCGAGCGTCCATTCGTCTTGCGCTTCGTCGTGGCGCAGGACGTAAAAATTGCCGTCATCGGCGCGAACGCGGAAGTAGATCGCGCCGGGCGAATGCCACTGATCATCCACCTGCTCGACTTGGAATTCCCTGCCCCGAAGTGTGAAACGAGTGGGGCGCTGGTCCGCGCGAAAACCTGCGTAGCATTCCACGTGAAGATCGTTCATTTCGGCTCCCGGACTAACGCCGGCGGAGGAGCAAGTCCGATTCCACATTGTAGGCCGCGCCGAGGAAAACAACAATTGCCGTCATATACATCCACAGCAGCAAGCCGATGGCCGCGGCCAGCCCTCCATAAATTACGCCGTACGGCACGTGGCGCACGTACAGGCCAAATGACGCGCCTACAAGCCACCAGAGAATGGTGGCGACCACGGCGCCGGGCAGAACGCTGCTGCCAGCGCGGCGGCGCGGGCGTCCAAAGCGGTAGAGCACGCTGAGCACCGCGAGCGCGAGAATCAACACGCAGGCCAGGTACACGACGACCCAGAGTCCGCGGAACAATTGAGGGAGACCCAGCCTGTGAATGATCCATTCGCGCACTTGCCTGCCGAAAACTGTGAGCACCACGGCCGCAACCCAGGGGGCGATCGTGAGGCTGAAGAGAATGAATGAGCGAGCCTGGCGGGCGACAAAGCCGGGCCTCTCGCGATCGCCCACGATGATCATGAATCCGTCCATCAGACCTGAGAGCACTTGCGTCCCTGCAAGAAGTGATCCGCCCAGACCAAGCGTGATCCAACTCCAGGGGTGTCCGCCCTGGCGAACGAGAAATTCATACACCACGTTTTCGCTGCCGGGGGGCAGGATCAACCGAAGCCGGCTGGGAAATTCCTTGATTTCACCGTGCATGAACCTGGGGCCACTCAGAAGACCCAGCGCGAACAGCAGCATCGGGAAAAACGCCAGGAACATATTAAATGCGATGGCTTGCGCCTGCATCACGCAGGCGGGAAAGACGCGTCCGACCGATCCCCGCAACTTCTGTCCGACCGTGGCCATTGGTGTGCGCCCGATTATACGGGCGGCAGTCCAATTCGGCACCTAACTTCATCGAAGGGCTACTCTTGCCGCAATTCGGGACGCGGAGTAGACTTCCGGGGAAGCTCTCTTGTGGAGGAACCGATGCCGCGGATGGTTCGTTGCGGATTAATCCAGGCTCACTGCGAGTGGTCGCCCGAGAAATTCTCATTGGCGCAAATCAAGCAGAAGATGATTGCGAAGCACGAGAAGATGATCGCGGCGGCCGCCAAACGCAAGGTGCAGATTCTCTGCTTGCAAGAGCTTTTCTACGGACCCTATTTCTGCGCCGAGCAAGATACGCGCTGGTATGAATTGACCGAGCCCGTGCCGGAGGGGCCCACGCTGAAGCGCATGCAGAAGCTGGCCAAACGCTACAAAATGGTGATCGTGGTTCCGGTCTACGAGCGCGAGATGAGCGGCGTCTTCTACAACACCGCGGCGGTGTACGACGCCGATGGCCGGTACCTGGGCAAATATCGCAAGCACCACATTCCGCACTGCCATCCGGGATTCTGGGAGAAGTTTTATTTTACGCCGGGGAACGCAGGATACCCGGTGTTCGAAACTCGCTACGGGCGCGTGGGCGTCTATATTTGTTACGACCGCCACTTCCCCGAAGGCGCTCGCATCCTGGGCCTGAATGGCGCGGAGATCGTATTTAATCCGTCGGCTACGGTGGCGGGATTGAGCGAATACCTCTGGGAGCTCGAGCAGCCCGCGCACGCCGTGGCCAACGGCTACTTCATCGCGGCCATCAATCGCGTGGGGCAGGAGGCGCCCTGGAAGATCGGCGAATTCTACGGGAAAAGTTATTTTTGCAATCCGCGCGGCAAAATCATCGCGCAGGCCAGCCGGGATAAGGACGAAGTGCTGGTGGCCGATTTGAATCTGGATGAAATGGATCAAGTGCGCAACACGTGGCAATTTTTCCGTGACCGGCGTCCGGATTCTTACGGCGAGATCACACGGACGCAGGCCGCGGTTCGGCCCGCGGAAGCGGCCGACTAGGCATCGGAAGAAAACGGAAGAAGTGATCCGGCTATTTCCTACTGTCACTTCTCTAAATTTAGATTCTGAAAGGGGCTGGAATGACGACGGAAGCGAAGCCAATCAATACCCGCGCCAGCAGCGATGAAGTGGTTCGCAAGCACAAGGAATTTTTGTGGCCGGCGGTGACGAATTACTTCAAGCAGCCGTTGGTGGCCGATCACGGGAAGATGCAATACCTGTGGGACCTGGAAGGGCGCAAGTATCTTGATTTTTTCGGCGGCATCGTCACCGTGGGCGTGGGGCACTGCAATCCGAAGGTCACCAGCAAGATCAAAGCGCAAGTCGACAAGCTGCAGCACACCTCGACGCTGTTTCCGAACGAAGCAATCGTGGCGCTGGCGGAAAAGCTGGCGCAAATCACGCCGGGTAAATTGCAGAAGAGTTTTTTCACGAATTCCGGCACGGAAGCGAACGAGGCTGCCATTCTGCTTTCGCGCATGATCAGCCCCAGCTACGACATTGTGGCGCTGCGCCACGCCTATGCCGGAGGTTCGTCTCTCGCCAAGAGCGTGACGGGGCAGGCTCCCTGGCGCAAGGGTGGAGTGATCAGCGTCGGCGTCGCGCACGCCATCAATCCCTATTGCTACCGCTGCCCGCTGGGCTTGAAATATCCGGATTGCGGGGTGGCTTGCGCGAACGATGTGGAGAACCTGATTCAGACGGGGACGAGCGGCTCGATTGCCGCCTTTATCGCCGAGCCGATTCAAGGCGTGGGCGGCTTCATCACTCCCCCGCCGGAATATTTCAAGATCGTTTTCAAAATCGTGAAACAGTACGGCGGTTTGTTTATTTCGGACGAAGTGCAAACCGGATTCGGGCGCACCGGAAAAAAATGGTTTGGCATCGAACAATGGGAAGTGACGCCGGATATCATCACCTGCGCCAAGAGCATGGGCAATGGCGTGCCCGTGGGGGCAACAATCACCACGGCCGAGCTGGCGGACCAGTTCCAGGGATTGACGATCTCGACCTTCGGCGGCAACCCGGTGACCAGCGTTGCGGCGCGCGCCGTGATTGAAGTGATCGAGGAAGAAAACTTGCGCGAAAACTGCCACGTCGTCGGCGGCTACTTCCGGCAAGGACTCGAAGGGCTGAAGGAAAAGTATCCACTGATCGGCGACGTTCGCGGCATGGGCATGATGCAGGCGCTGGAACTGGTGAAGGATCGCCAGATCAAGGAGCCCGCGGCGGAAGCGGCGGGACAGGTGATGGAACGCGCGCGCGATAACGGATTGCTGATCGGCAAGGGCGGGCTCTACGGCAATACGATTCGCATGGCGCCGCCCATGAATATTTCCAAGGCCGACGTGGACGAGGGAATTCGATTGCTGGACAAGTCGTTCAGCGAAGTGCACGCCTAGCGCACACAAATCAGGAGCAATCCATGGCTACGGTCACAACCGCGGCGCACATTTGCCGGAACTTTATCAATGGACGATGGGTGGAATCGCGCGGCCGCACCGTCGAACGGCGAAACCCCGCGAATATCGATGAAGTGGTGGCTGTGGTGCCGCTCTCCACGCGCGAAGAAGCACGCGAGGCCATCGCCGCGGCCAAGGCTGCGTTCCCCGTCTGGCGCGACACCACCGCGCCGGTGCGCGGGCGCATCCTGTCCAAAGCCAAATTGCTGATGGAGCAGCAAAAGGAAGAACTCGCGACGCTTCTGACGCGCGAGGAAGGCAAAGCGCTGAAGGATTCGCTGGGCGAAGTGGCCAAAGCGATCAACATTTTGGATTTCATGGCGGGCGAAGCGGTGCGGTTGACCGGAGAAACCGCTCCCAGCGAACTGCCCAGGAATTTTGCGTACACCATCAAGCAGCCGCTGGGAGTGGTGGGCGCGATTTCCCCCTGGAATTTTCCGGTTTCCATTCCAGTGTGGAAAATCGCGCCGGCGCTGGTGGCGGGCAATACGGTTGTATTCAAGCCGGCCACGCTCACTCCGCTGACGGCGATGCGCATGATGGAGATTTTCTCGCAAGCTGGATTGCCGGCAGGCGTGCTGAATCTGGTCACGGGCGCGGGTGGTGAAGTGGGGAACGAACTGGTGGTAAATCCGGATGTGCGCGCGGTTTCGTTTACCGGGTCAAATGAAGTGGGGAGCAGCCTTTACGCTCAGGGCGCGCAGCAGATGAAAAAGTGCCAGTGCGAAATGGGAGGCAAGAATCCGCTGGTGGTGCTGGCGGATGCGGATATTCAACTGGCGATGGAATCCGTATTGTTCGGGGCGTTCGCTTCCACGGGCCAGCGATGCACGGCAACCAGCCGCGTGGTGATTGAAGAGAAAATTGCGGATGAATTCGCGTTCAAACTGGTCGAGCGAGCCAAACAATTCAAAGTGGGCAATGGACTCGACGCGGGCATGGACATGGGCCCGGCCGTGGATGAGAGCCAGATGAACACGGACCTGCGTTACATGGAGATCGGAAAGAAGGAAGGGACATTGCTTCTAGGAGGGCAGCGGCTGGCAGGGCCCGGGTATGATCGCGGCTATTTCGTGGCGCCGACGATTTTCGATCATGTGCCGGCCGGTAGCCGCCTGGCGCAGGATGAAATTTTTGGTCCCGTGCTCTCGATCATCCGGGTACACGATTACGAAGAAGCATTGCACGTGGCGAATTCAGTGCGCTACGGGCTTTCCAGCGCGATTTACACCAATGATGCGGCCAAGATTTTTGATTTCATCGACCGGATCGAGACGGGCATTACCCATGTGAATTCGCCCACGGTGGGCGGCGAAGCGCATCTTCCGTTTGGCGGCGTAAAATCGACAGGAATTGGAGTGCGCGAAATGGGGCAC
>JBGPTK010000239.1:0-5779 GCA_041490605.1 Terriglobia bacterium
GTAAACGGTTTTGCCAGCACGGGGATCGACGGTGGGTCGCCGAAATTCCCATTCACGTCCGCCAGATTGCCCGTCATCAGCAGGAAATGCCGTGCCAGTTCCGGGTGGGTTTGCCGCAAGAGCCGTAACACTTCCGCGCCGTTTCTTCGCGGCATCTTAAAATCGCAAATCACCAGATCGAAGGCCGCCTCTTCGAGCGCCGCTTCCAGCGACATCGGGTCGCTGAGGGGCGTCACCCGGCAGCCGTGTTTCGCGAGTGACATCTGCAGGAATTCGCCGATTGCCGCTTCATCGTCAATGACCAGCACCCGGCACTCGGATTCGCCGCTCTCCGCTGCGGCGCCGGCCGGCGGGGCGCCCGCCTCCGGAATCGCCTGCAACTCCTTGGGAGCCAAAGGCAGTGAAACTCGGACCGTGGTTCCATTGTCCGGAACGCTTTCTACGGTTACTTGACCGCGATGCTGCTGCACGATTCCGTGAGAGATGCTGAGGCCCAGGCCGGTGCGTTGCTGCGCTGCCCCGGTTGTATAAAAAGGGTCAAAAATATGTTCTCGCACATCATTGGTCATCCCGATGCCGTTGTCTTGTACCGTCACCCAGGCGCCTTCGTCATCGACGCCGCACCTGAGCCAGATATCTCCTCGCTCCGGGCGGCTTGCCTCCACGGCTTGCTCGGCGTTCAAGACAAGGCTGAGAAACACCTGGTGAAGTTGGCCGGAATCGCCCAATACCCAGACCGCTTCCCTGGGATCTTGCGTATGAAGCTGGATCTTCTTCGCATTCAATGCGCCGCGGCGTGAAACCGCCAATTGGTCCAGAACCAGGCACAAGTCAATCCGCTGAGTGGAGTGCGGCGCCTGCTTCGCGAAGCTGCTCAGGTTGATGACCAGCCTTTTCAAGCGCACCGCTTCTTCTCGAATTGTTTGAATCTGAGCTCGAACCGGGGCGCTCAGGCCGGATCCGGAGAGCAGGACTTCGCTGAAGCCGAGAATCGAAGTCAGCGGATTATTGATTTCATGCGCCACGCCCGAGACCAACTGCCCCAGCGATGCCAGCTTCGCGCTTTGCAACAATTCTTTCTGCGCAGCTTCCAGTTTCGCGGTCCGCTCTCTCACGCGGTATTCCAGGGCGTTGCACACCTCGCGCAGTTCCGCGGCCATCTCCAAAAACGACCTGACCACCGCTCCGAATTCCAAATTGGGTGGAATCTCCCCTTTCACATTCAGGTTGCCGCCTTTCACTTCCTGCAACATCAGCCGGAGCTGCTCCAGCGGCTTCCAAAGCTGGCGGCGCTGCATAGAGCGCAGCCATTCCAGCGCGCCAATCGCGAACAACGGACAGAGCATCAAAGTGATGAACAGCCCGCGCGTATAGGTGTCCAGCCGCCGCGTAGCGCTCCGCCCCTGGCCGGCTTGCAGATCGGTCAGGAGCCGCAAGCTCACTTCAATCTCCCCCGTCAATTCCTCTACCTGGCGAACCTCGGCTCCCCCGGTTTCGGAGTTCCGATCCTTCATCAGAATCCGGTCCATGTAATCGAGCAGCCGCCCTTCCCTTTCGCCCAGCTTCTCGATTTGCCGTTGCTCGGTATTCGTCAGGGGAATTCCGGCATATCGCCCCGTCAATTCCCGGAGCTCCCTCGAATCCTTCTGATACCGCAACAGCGCCTCTTGATCCCCCCGCGGATACGCCGCCCAGAAGGAAAATTTTGTTTGCGCGAGCGCATCATGCAGCCGGCTCTGCAAGGAGAGCGTGGCTTCCAGATGTTCAAATGTGCTGGCAAGATGGCTGCGGATTTCTTCGCCAACGAAAAGCACGCCGGCAACGAGCAATAACGTCGCGGCAACCGATCCCGCCTGCACCAACACGAAACGGTGCTGCAGTGAGGCCGGCTTCGGTTTCCTGCCTTGCCCACGAAGCCCCAGTATCACTTCAGGCGGATTTCTTCCGGTATCCATGTGCTGAAATAGCACGCAGATTGAGGCCCAATAGGGAATCAAATGACTTACTGCAATCAGCACTTTGCAGCGCTATCTTGCCGTCCGCGGCTGAAGAAGGGTTACAAATGAAACTGATGTTCCGATGCGATACATTCCTTTGCTTGGGAGTCAGTTTGCAAGCCGCTGAGTGAATTTACAAATGGAGGGAAAAACCTGTAGCACCGGCGCCTGCTCTCTGGAACGCAGTAAGAAGATCCCGCTGGATTTTTTGAATCCCGGGACGCGCACCGAATTCTCTACCGCTGGCGCGGAACAATATCCTGACCGAACTCTTCGTTCTCCTAGGAAACGATCCCGCGCACCGCTTCCACGATATGCCGCGCGGAAATTCCGAAAGCATCCACCAATTCATCCGGCTTGCCGGAATGCGGCATGCCCTCGACGGCGAGCCGCCGGTAGCGGTTTGGCGCGGCGCCCACTGCCAGAAGCTCCGCCACCACTCCTTCACCCAGGCCGCCTTGCGGATAGTGATCTTCCACCGTGACCAGTTTGCCGGCGGTGGCGCGGACCTGCTCCGCGATCGCTTTGCCATCCAGCGGTTTCACGCAATACAAATCAATCACCCGGATCGCGATCCCCTGGCCCTTCAATTGGTCATAGGCCTTCAGCGCTTCGTGCAAAGTGATCCCCGCGCCGATCACGGTCGCCTTGTCTCCCGCGCTCTGCCGCAGCACTTTGAATCCGGGCACCGGAAATTTCTCTTGCAGGGAATAGATCACCGGAGTTTTCGGCCGCGAAGTCCGCAAATAACAAATGCCCGGCCGCCGCGCGGCCAGATCGGTCAATCGTTCCGCCGAAACCGCGTCGCTGGGATACAGCACGGTCGAGCCCTCCACCGCTCGCATCATGGCCAGATCTTCCAGCGCCATCTGCGAAGGCCCATCTTCGCCGATCGAAACGCCGCAGTGCGACCCGCACAAATTCAAATTGCTGCGGCTGATCGCCGCCATGCGGATTTGATCGTAGGCATGCGAAAGAAAACAGGCGAAAGTATCCACGAACGCCGTTTTTCCGCGCGCCGCCAGGCCCACCCCAACGCTGACCATGTTCTGTTCCGCGATATAGGCCTGAAAAAATCGCTCCGGATACGCATCCCCGAAAATTTCGGAGAAGGTCGAATTTTTCACGTCGCCCGAAAGCGCCACCAGGTTCGGATCGGCGGCTCCCATCCTTCTGAGCGCGTAGCCGTAGGCCTCGCGCGTCGCCATGATCTGCCCCATTTTGTAATCGGGATCGGCCGGCGCCGGAAAATCCGGCGGCTGCGCGAATGTTTTCCGCTCGTGCGATCGATTGCCGTCCGGCGAGGGGCCCAGAATCGAATTCAGGTCCGCCACCGCCTTCGTCAATTCTTCTTTCGTCACCGCATTCGGACTTTGCGGCACCCCGCCAACTTCCAGCAGCGCCTCCACCAGTTGATCCTTCGACAGCGCCTTCCCGTGCCACCCTTCTTTGCCCGCCACGAAGCTGACTCCGTGACCTTTCACGGTGCGCGCCAGAATCACATAAGGTTTTCCTCTCGCCGCCTTGGCATGATCGAATGCGGCCAGCACCGCGGCCACGTCGTGCCCATCGATCACTTCCGCCTGCCAGCCTTCGGACTCGAATTTCCGCCGGTACACGTCCATATTGTGTTCATACATCGTCGGCCCGCTCTGGCCCAGCGCGTTCACGTCCGCCATCGCGGTCAAATTATCCAGATTATATTTTGCGGCGAATTCCGCCGCTTCCCACACTTGCCCTTCCGCCATTTCTCCATCGCCCAGCAGCGTATAGACGCGCGTGCCGCTCCTATCCAGTCTCGCGCCCACGGCCAGGCCGACGGCAACCGAAATTCCTTGTCCCAGCGATCCCGTTGCCGCGTCCACTCCGGGAATGCGCGGCGTGGGGTGGCCTTCCAGTTCGCTCGAAAATTCCCGCAGCGTCAGCACCCGCGGAACGGGAAACACTCCCGCCTCCGCCAGCGCGGCGTAAAGCAGCGGCGCCGCATGGCCCTTCGACAGGACGAAGCGGTCGCCGTCCGGCGAATTCGGATTCTTGGGATCAAATTTCATCGCGTAGAAAAACGCGCCGGCCACCAGTTCCGCCGCCGAGAGGCACGAAGTGGGATGGCCCGATCCGGCCGCGGTCGTCGAAATCATCGAGTAAACGCCGAGGCGCCGTGCTTTCTCGCGGATGTTGGCCAGAATGGCGGGCGAATGTACCTCTTGTGACGTGACGGTCATGGTGAACTCCCTTCGATTGGCTGCCAATCCGATTCTACCGCGACCAGATCAATTCGGATATGCGAACCTCGCGAGTCTATTTGCACTGCAAATTATCCGCCCCTCCCAAACTCCACGCGATGTGCTTCAGGGCCAAGTCTTATCACCAGCGCTCCAATAATAAGCACCACCAGCGCGAAAATCGACATCGCCATTCCATACCCCATTCGCTCCGCCATCTTCGCTTCCACGTACGGAGTGCGCGCCGCGATCAGCACTCCAAGTTGGTAAGCAAGACCCGGAAACATTCCGCGCAATTGGTCGGGCGAAAGCTCGTTGATATGAGCGGGAATCACTCCCCACGCGCCCTGCACCATGAATTGCATCAAAAAGGCGCCGATAAAGATCAGCGGCAGATTCGGCGCGAACATCCACAACGGAATCAGCAGCATGCCCAGCAGCAAAGCCGTAACCATCGAGCGCCGCCGCCCCTTGCGGTCGGAGTAATACCCGAACAAAAGTCCTCCGGCCATCGCGCCCAGCATGGAAAACATCGTGATGTTGGAGGTTCGCGCGGGATTGAAGCCGTGCTGTTGCTGCAGATACGTGGGGTAAAGATCCTGCGTGCCGTGTGAAATAAAATTCACCGCCGCCATCAGCGCCACCAGGTACGCGAACCGCTTCCAGTTTCCAAAAATCGAGCGGCGGTACGTCTTCCAATCCGTGCGCGAGCGGTGCCAGGCTTCCGGCTCTTTCACTTTGGCGCGAATGAACAGCGTCAGCAGGGCCGGCAGTCCGCCGATGAAAAACAGCGGCCGCCATCCCCAGTGCGGAAACACAAAGCGATACGCGCCGGCAGCCAGCAGAAATCCCAGCGCATATCCTTCCTGCAACAAACCCGAAAGAAATCCCCGCCACTTCGCCGGAACCGATTCCATGGTCAGCGACGCGCCCACCCCCCACTCGCCGCCCATTCCGATGCCATACAGCAGCCGCAAAATGAAAAACACCCGGTAGCTCGGCGCCAGGCCCGACAACACTTCGATCAGCGAATAATAAAGAATGTTGACGATCAACGGTATCCGCCGCCCGTAGCGGTCCGCCAGCAATCCGAAAAGAATGGCGCCCAGCCAGCGAGTCGCCAGGCTCGCCGTCAGCGTCAGCGCGATATCCGCGATCGAGCAGCCGAACTCCTTCGCCATCGGCGCGAAGATAAACGTCAGGACAAAAAAATCGAAGGCGTCCAGCGTCCAGCCCAGAAATCCGGCCAGCACCGCGTTGCGTTGATTTGAGCGGCTAAGGGCGTCCGAAGCGGCAAGCATTCCGGCAGCAACTCCTCAAAACCAGCGCATCTTAGGCCACGCCCCGCCCTAACGCAAAGCCTTTGCAGTTCCTCGTCGCCTGTTTATCATCACTAGCGCCTCCATCCGGCGGCATCTCCGCACCCGCTGGATTCGCCTATGAGAGGAAGGCCCTGCAGCGCGATCTCACCTTGTCGCGATCGAAGAACCACCGGGAGCCCATATTTTATTGGCGTACTGTGAGTAATGCCCTTCCTGCCGTTTCGAATTGAACCTTGAC
>JBGPTK010000240.1:0-5749 GCA_041490605.1 Terriglobia bacterium
CTGCCACAGGCCATAGCTCAAGATCGCCGTGGAGTCCTTGCCCGGCTGTTCTTCCTCTTCGATGAACCAACGGCCACGCAACGGCCGGACTCCGAGCATGGGAAAGAGATTGGGCGAAACGGCGCCGGCCGAGATTTCTTCTGGGTTACCTTCTCCCGTCAGATTCATGGCCGACATTTGGTACATCGCCATCGACTCGAAAGATTGATTCTTGGTCTTGATGTCCACGAAGTCGGCGGGAGATTCTCCCAGATGAAACTCCGGAAAGTAAGTAAGCGTGGAATTGAGATTTACAAGCCGTGACGCATCCTTGTACGGCAGCGGCCGCAGCAGCACCGCGTTGACCACGGTAAAAATGGCCGTATTCGCTCCGATGCCGAGCGCCAGCGTCAGCACGGCAACGATCGTGAATCCCGGCGACCGCAGCAACATTCGTATTCCGTAACGGATGTCTTGCAAAAGTACTCCCATTGTTTTGCCTCCGGCTCGCTCACCCCTGTTTATACCTGATTCCTATCTCTCATAGACCACAGCCGGTATCGCATCGTGAGCACTCTTCAATAGAATGTTTGTGCAAGATATTCGGCAGGCTCTCCGGCAAACGCCTCGAGATTCTCTCCTGCCCCGGTGCCCCAATGGCACACTTCGGCCCGCTCGTGGCATGAATCCCGGCAAGTCCAATGCCGAAAGCGGACAGCGTCTAAATAATTGATATTAAAAGTATTAGGACGATTCTAGGGGCTAACGAAAGCCTGATCATGCTCGGTTTTGGGATGATCCTGTCGCTGAATCGAACAGGCAGCCAACAAGCCGGGCAAATCCTGCTCACACCGCGATTCATTCTGAATTGACTTTGCAGCTTCCCGGGATAACTCTGTCACAGTAATCCCGGCAAATTGTCGAATCAGGAAGCTTCATAAGGACGCCTTGGTGCTGATCACTTTTTGTTCCGGCGGCAGGAGCAAACAAACAAGTCATTTTCCATGGGCCGCTATCGCGTGGCCTGGACTGGCAGTCTTGATCCTTGTCTCGGCGACCGCCGGCTCCGGCGAGTCGTGGGCCCGGAAACTGAGCGAGCATCGCAGCGAACCCTTCGTGAAGGCTTCCCGCCCGGCGGAATCATCGCCCCAGGAATCAAAAGGGTCAAAAGTAGCCGAAGGCGAGTACACACTGATCGAAGAAGGAAGCGGCGGCGCAGTTGGACCGCCCAATGAGGAGATTTTCAATTTCCACGAGACTTGGACGCTTCGGCGAGCTGACAAAAACGGCTTTGAACTCACAGGCGAGAGGCGATTCGAATCACCCCAATACGCGCCTCAGAGAGAACAATTTTGGGTCCGGCTTTCTCGTGACTTCGCGCTGGTTTCCGTGAAAGAGTTCGCCAAGCTGCGCTGGCGGCCCGATTCCGGTCCCTTGAGTTGCGAATTTCAACCCGGAAATCTTCACTGCAATTTCGGCTCGAAGGATTCAAAACAGGCCTTCGAACTCGACGTGCCGGTGAAAGATCCCTGTGGATTCCTCTGGCCGGTTTCTCCCTTCTCATTCAGCAGCGTCGCGCATGCCGCGGAGAAGGTCCGCGACGTTCCCACTCCGGTGCAATTAATCTCGATGGAGCAACCGGACGCGCGGAATCCAGTCAGGCCTGAAGTGATGGATGGAGAGATCCGTTATCTCGGGCGGGAAGAAATCACAGCAGCGCTGCAAAAGTGGAATGCCGATAAATTCGAGTTGCATGTTGCGACTCATCCAAAGCTTCTGATGTGGATGTCGCGGGAGGGAATCTTGCTGGTCCTTTCCCCGGAGCACACCACGAAAAATTGGCCGAAAGAGCAGTTGGAGCTGGTCCGCTTCCAAAAATTTCAGGATTTCTAAACCCGCCAGGCCGCTCAGAAGTTCCAAGGCGAGCAGACTCGTGCCTTGTCGAGCCAACTTTTCGGTGTGACGGCCACGGACCCGTTGACGTTTACCGGCGTTGCGATTCTGCTCACGACGGTCGCCCTCGCCGCGTGCTACTTCCCCGCGCGGCGCGCGATGCAAGTCGATCCCATGGTTGCGTTACGCTGTGGATAGGACGACGGGATACCCCGAGCCGAGCTCAGGCCAAATTAGCATCTAGTGGAATTTGCAAACGAAGTTGGTGGATGTGACCGGGATCAAGCTCGTAATCCTCTTCGCAATGATGTTAATCACTTATAATCAATATGTTACAAGGCTATTGATTTCCCCAAACGCCTCTGCGCAAGCATTCCAGTGAAAGCTAGTGTGACATCAAAACTCTATATTGACATCACCCACGCCCGGGTATAAGCTATTGCCATGACCAGAATTCCTTTCACCTTGAGAATTAACCCTGAAGAGCGTGCTGCTCTTGAGGACCTCAGTAAAATCGAAGGGCGCCCTATCAACCATCTGCTGAACGAGGCTATTAAGCTATACCTCAGGCGGCGAAGTCGAAAAGAACGAAGCCTGGAATCCAATTTGGCAGGCCTCCAAGAATACCGGAAGAAGGATCCTGGATTCCGGCGTGCCATTGCCACCTTCGTGGAGGCGGAAGCTAGCCTTGAGGATCCGCTGGAAGGGGAGCCGGTAGAGGGGCAAATCGTCGAGGGACAGCTCAAGCCAGCAGGGCCTGTGCAAAACAAGATCCGAGAACTTCTAGGTGCCTGATTGGGACGAAGACAGTCAACAGTTGCGGGAGAATCTCGCTCGGGTCCTCGAGGAAATTACACAGGCGGCGGAGCAGCGCGAGAATCCAGCCCTGGGGTCGGCAAAACGTTGGCAAGCACTTGTCATGCAGGGCTTGGACGTACTCGACTCGCGATTTGTAGGTGCGTTTCGCGGCGAACCAGGTCTTGAGAATGTCCAAGTAAGGGTCGGCGCGAATTCTGGCGTGGACTCGGTAGCTGTGGCCGGGGATTTGACAAGATTTGAAGCAAAGCTCCGGATGCTCGTCGCCGAGTTGGACGCACAACTGCCGGTCGGCCAGAAACCTGATGCCGACCAACTGGCGGCCATAGTTGATTTCTGTGCTTGGGTGCATGCCGAGTGGGTGCGAATCCACCCATTTGCAAACGGTAACGGATGCACTGCACGCCTTTGGGCCAACAGCCTGGCAATGCGTTATGGCCTGCCGCCCTTTATCCGCTTGCGGCAGAGATCCAACGCAGGCTACGGGGAGGCCGGCGCTAAGGCGATGCAGGGCGATTGGAAGCCAACTGCGGCGGTCTTTCGTCGATTGCTCGACGATTTTCTAGACGAACTCTAATCCCAAGGACCCAGTTCGTCGGACTGGCAACGCCGAAGCGCGAGCAAGGCAGCTAACGCAATAAAAGCAAAAAAAGGAAGTTGGTGGACGTGACCGGGATCGAACCGGCGACCCCCTGCTTGCAAAGCAGGTGCTCTCCCAGCTGAGCTACACGCCCATCGTGATTCACGTGCCGCGGCGACTGATACAGTTTGTCGCAAGCCTTCGGTTCGGTCAAGGCCGGCCCTTGCTGCCGCTGCGGATGCGATGGGCGCCGCGAAGCGCTTTTCGGCGCCGAAGAGCCGCCCGGCGGCAAATAGCATTCGGCACGCTTCTCTGATAACATATTTTCTCGCTTTTGGGAGTTTTCCCGTCGGGAGCAAAGATGGCACTCGCATGCGAAATTTGCGGTAAAAAACCTTTATTCGGCAACATCATCAGCCACGCCAATAACATCCGCCGGCGGCGCTGGAATCCGAATCTTCGCCGCGTCAAAACGGTGATTGACGGAGTGAGGAAGCACGTGCGCGTTTGCACTTCCTGTATTCGTTCGGGCCGGGTGCGCAAAGCTGCCTGACCCGCCGCCCTTCGTTGCTGTTCGGAAAGGAGTTCACGGTTTGAAAGCCCGGATGTTCATTCTCGCCGCGCTTGCGGCCTGCGCCCTTGTGGCCGGCTGCAAGAAAGAGCAAGCGCCCGGGCCAAACGTGTGGGCAACCGTCAACGGCAAGGACATCCGGAGCGCCGAAGTGGAAAAATACTATCGCAGCCGGGTGAATCCCGAGAGCCAGGAGCCTTCGCAGGAAGAATCTCTCTCCCTGAAGCTGAGCATCCTGGACGAGCTGATCAATAATGAAATACTGCTGGAGCGCGCCACCCAGTTAAACTTGGTGGCCAGCGATGGTGAAGTGGAAGATAAATTCACCGAATCGAAAAGCCCCTACACGGAAGAAGAATTTCAACGCAAGCTGAAGGAAAACGGAATCACCATCGATGATTTGAAGAGCGACCTGCGGCGCCAGCTTTCGATTCAAAAGCTGCTGAACCGCGAGGTGGTGGCGAAGATTTCCATCTCCGACCAGGACGTTTCCGACTCCTACAATAAAAACCGCGGGCAATTCAATATCGCGGAGCCGCAGTATCATATCGCCCAGATTGTGGTGACGCCGCGGCCCGATCCGCAAGTTCATAACCGCAAAAATGATGATGCCACCAACGACGCGGACGCCAAACGCAAGGTAGCGTTGCTCGAGGAGCGCCTGAATTCCGGCGCGGATTTCGCGCAACTGGCGATGGATTATTCAGAGGACGCCACTTCTTCGGCGGGCGGAGATCTTGGCTTCGTCCCGGAGTCGAATTTGAATTCCTCTGACCCCTCCCTGAAAAAACTGGTTCTCTCCCTGCATCCAGGGGAGATCAGCAAGCCAATCGCGGCGAAAGACAGCTACCGCATTCTGAAGCTGATTTCCAAAGAGCCTGCCGGGCAGCGCTTGCTCTCCGATCCGCAGGTGCAGCAATCCATCCGCGACATGCTGCGCAACCGGAAAGAACAATTGCTGCGCTTGGCCTATCTCACCGTTGCGCGCGATCAGGCCCATGTGACCAATTATCTCGCGCGCGAAGTTTTGGAATCTTCCGGAAAACTTCCCCTCCCCGAAAAAAAGTAACTTTCGTTTGGTCTGCGCTTGCGGAACGGGATTCCTCCAGGCGGCGTTGCTGCTCGGCTTTCGGTTCTGTCTATTCGAATGGCCGTGCGGAATCTCGAACCTCAGGCGATGATCGCGAGTACTTCGCCTGCATTCACCGTCTGGCCTTCAATCACCATCAGCCGTTCCACGGCGCCGCGCTTGGGTGAGCGAATCTCGTTCTGCATTTTCATCGCTTCCACCACCATCAGGCCCTGCTTCGCTTCGATCGCTTCGCCGGTCTTCACCAGCACGCGCACAATTTTTCCAGGCATGGGAGCGATCACCTGCTGGCGCCCTTCGGCCTCCAGCGTGCTCCCGCGCTGGCGCCGCCACTGCCGCGGGTCGATCACCTCCGCCTCGAATTCCCGGCCGGCCACATTGACGTGCAGTCCCGTGGTGCGGTTGTCGATCCGAACTTCGAAGGATCGTCCGCCCAGGAGAATGGAATAAATCCCCGGCGCTACTTCCACAATGTCGGCTTCGATTGGCTTGCCATCAAGAAGAAATGACATTTCGCCGCTTCGCGCGGAAGAACCGGCGCCGTTTCTCCGCACCACCTCGACCGTGCGTATCTTCCCGCCGATTCGAACCTCGAGTGTCAACCCTCTCCACCCTCTCCTTCTAAATCAGACCCGGCCGTGCAGCGGCGGCAGAGAAATCGTTGCGGTTACCGGTGTCTATCGGGGCGAAGCAAATCGTCTCGCCCTCCCGGCTTCCAAAGCGATTCGCGCTGGTCGGATATTTCGGCTGCGGAAGATCGTGTCCCGCTTCGGCTCGAATACCATAGTGCCGCCGCGAGCGCCGCGGCGTTTTCGGCGCC
>JBGPTK010000241.1:0-5749 GCA_041490605.1 Terriglobia bacterium
CGTTCCGGTGCGCGACGATCACCGCTCCGGCCTCCGCAAACACGCCGTTCCCCGCGGTATGGTCCAGATGGTAGTGCGTGTTGATCACGAAGCGAATGGGCAGGTTCGTCTTCTTGCGAATCTCGCCCAGCAGCGCCCGGGCGGCGTCCGCGGTGACAAACGTGTCCACCACCGCCACCCCGTCGCTCCCGATCACGAACCCGCCGTTCGATCCCGCTTTTCCCTGCGGCACAGCGATCGCCGCCCACACTCCGCTGCCCACTTCATGCAAAGTGAACGGCAAAGCAGCCCGCGTGCTGGCGTCCTGTGCAAATCCAGCGGGAACAAGGCACGCACAAAACACGAAAACAACGAAGACCTTCCGCAGCATCATCGCGTCACTCTCCTGGGATCAGAATCCTGCGCCAGGTCTTTACTGCCGGGCAACTCTTTTTTCGGCCAGAGCCAGTTCGCGGGCGAACACGGGATTTTCAGGAAATTCCTGCACCAGTTCGGCGAAGAGCGATCGCGCCCGCTCCGGCTGTTTTTCGCGGAGTGACGCCAGCGCCAGCATCGCTTTCGCGAACGGCTTCAGGTAATGGCCGTGCAGCGCGGCCTGCTCCAGCAGGCTCATGCCGCGTTCGCGGTCTCCGTGAATCCCTCCCATCCAAAGGAACGCGCGCTTGTATCCCGGCATGCAACCGATCACGTAGGTGGCGGCTCCGATGGCCAGGTTGGCGTCCTGCGCGCCGGGGTCGATGGCCAGCAACTGTGTGGCCGTGGCTTCCGCCTGGCGCATCAGTTTCAGGCTGGCGAGCTGGCGCCTGGCGATCAGCGCGTCATAGTCCGATTCCATGCCGTCGGCAATCGTAAGAACGAACAGCGCATTCGCATCGCGCGAATTTGATCTCAGGACTTTCTGGGCCATTTCGCGGGCGCGGTTGTTGGCCGAAAGAAATGCGATACGCCGCTGATCGTCCGGCGAGCCCTCCACGCCGCCCAGAAGTTTTTTGTCATCCAGGAAAAATTCCGAGGTGAACACTCCTTTGCTGTTGAATTCTTCAAACAGGTAGCTGGCCGCCAGCGAAGCGTGGCCGAGAGGATCTTCGGGATGCGCGATCATATATTCGGTAAATTTATGGCGGGCTGCGTCGAACTTCAGCTCATACATTGCATGAAAGCCATCGTCGAGCAGCGCCTGCGGCTGTAACGGCTCGGAAGCCGCGGCGGCGCCGGACGTGTGCAATGCCGCAAGAAGGAGCAGAACTACGGCTGGATAAAAATATTTCGGCATCAGTCGTGGCTCGCGGATTTTATCCGCCGGCATGGTCCGCGCGATCCGGCGGCGCGCCGATTTCCGGGATCCACCCCAGCGGGGCATTCTTCCTGGAGGAAGCTCTTCTGGCAAGCGCGATTGAAGGTAAGCGCGCGGGCGCGCGAACGGTTCCGCCGAATAATCCACGCGCTCCGCTCGTCACCCCGATCAAATGCGAAAAAAGCTTGGGCCATGAACCCAGCGCGGAAAGAGCGCGGGCCGCGAGCCGTGGATGATCCGCCAGCCACAAGACCATCCGCGTGACGATCTGGTAGTCGCGCAACATCGCGCGCCGCCCCCGATCGTATGTTGCCGGCCACGAATCATCCGCCAGCCAATCCTTATTTTCCGCCAGCCCGCGCACGATCGTTTGCGCCAGCAATTCGGTTGTCATCAGCGCCTGGGTCATTCCGCCGCCGGTGATGGGATCGACGAAGCCGGCCGCATCTCCCAGCAGCACAATTCCGGGAGCCACCCCGGCGCGCGCTTGGCCGGCGAGTGGCGACGTGGTGAGCAGCGCCGAAACTTGTTCCGCGCCTTCGAGGCGTCTTGCCAGCGGCGGCTGCGCTTGCCACCAGCCGCGGAAAATCTTCTCGATCGAAGTGGCTGCGCCTGATCCCTGGCGCACTTTCAGCGATTGGGCATCCGCGAGCCCGGCGACAAGAATTTCATTCTTCGGCAGCGGCGTTACATACAATTCGTGGCCCTGGCCCAGAAAAATTTCCACCCACGGCAATTGTTCCTGCCCGGCCGCTAGGCGGAAGTGTGTGCACACGCCGAATCGTTTGCGGCCTGCCGGCATATCGAGCCCCGCCAGGTGGCGAAGCCGCGAGTGCACGCCGTCGGCGGCCACCACCAGGGCAGCGCGTCGCGGCTCTCCGTCCACCACCGCGCCGGCCACGCGATCATTCTCCCAGAGCAACGAAGTCACCTGCGTTCCCGTATGCGCGGAGACGCCGGGAGCTTCCGCCGCGGCCCCGAAAAGCGTTTCGTCCAGAATCTTGCGGCGCTGCCCGCGCCCGAACGCCGGATAGCCGCCTACTTTCGAGAACCGGCCCTGCGCCACCTGTTCGCCAATGTGATAGCGCACTCCGAAAAACGGAGTTCCGCCCACTTGTTGCGCCAGCCGCAGCCGTTGCAATACGGCGATGCCTCCAGGCATCAAGCCTTCCCCGCATGGTTTTTCTTTCGGGTAATTTCCGCGCTCGTAGAGTTCGACCGACAAGCCCTGCCGGCCAAGCAGGATGGCCAGCGCTGAGCCCGCGATTCCGCCTCCGGCAATGAGCACGTCGGTCATCGACTCCTGTGTGACTCCTCTGTGTAGGGGCCGGCTTCGCAGTCTGCGGAAAAATGAAACTGCCAGTCATTCCGAGCCCGAATTATGGGCGAGGAATCCAGAGAAAAACCCATGTGCTTGAAAAGCCGTTGGTTTTTCCGGCGCTCATCCAGGATGGCCTTCCCATCGGAGAGCAACCATCGACTTTTTCCGTGCCCTGTTCAGCCGTGCCCGTTTTCCCTCGCAAAAAAATTTGGAAAAAATCTCGGCTTCGCGCCCATCGAGGCGCGATACGCAGGATCGGCAAGCAGTGCGCCGTCCTCCACTCGCAGCCGCGCCCGCAATACAAAAAAGTGGGCAATGCCGCCCGCCAGCGCCGTGATCCAGGCCGTGTGGATAAGCGGCAGCGCGATCATCTCCACAAAAACCGCCGCATAGTTTGGATGCCGCACCCGGCGAAAAGGTCCATTCGAAATCACACCCAGACTGGTCGACGACACCACCTGCACATTCCAATGATCGGCCAGAGTGGCAATCACCCACCAGCGCACGGCGTTCGCCAGCAGGAACAGCAGCCCCATGCCCGCCGCCAGCGCGGGAATGAATGGCCGGTGCAACAGCCACACTTCCAGCGCCGCGAAAACCAGAATCCCGGTGTGAAGCGCCACCATCCAGCGGAAGTTCGGATCGGCAACCCGCACCGCGCCGCGCTCCAGCAGCCTTTGCTGATTGCGCCGCGAAATGCGCAGCTCGATCAGGCGTCCCGCGCCCACCAGTGCGAGAAACAGGGTATAAACGGCGGCGCTCATTTCCATTGCAGCAACAGCATCTCCGAGCTGAATCCGGGGCCGAACGCGGCCATCAATCCGTATTGCCCCGCGGCGATCGTCTTCTTCGTCAGCCATTCGTGCAGGACAAACAGGATCGTCGCGCTGGAAAGATTTCCGTACTCCCGCAATACATCCCAGGAAGTCTGTGTATCGCAGCGGCAAAGCCCCAGCTCTTCTTCCAGGTAAGCCAGCAGCTTTTGCCCGCCGGGATGAAGAATGAACGCGGCAATCTGCTCGCGGCCGATTCCGTTGTGTTCCAGAAATCCGTTGACCAGGCCCTTGATTTTGCTGCGGATCAATTGCGGCACGTCGCGCGATAGCACGATGTGGAAGCCGGTGTCGCGCAAATCGAAGCCCATCGCCGCGATCGAGTCCGGAAAAAGGTAACTCTCCGAAGCCAGGATTTGCGGGCCCTCCACCGGGCGGCCGGTCACAATCGCCGCTCCCGCCCCGTCGCCGAACAGCGCGCAGGAAACCAGGTTCGCCTGCGACAAATCGCCGCGTTGAAACGTAAGCGTGGGCAGCTCCACCGAAACAATCAATACATTGCGTTCCGGATAAGCCTGCAAATATTCCCAGGCTCGCGTGAACGCCGCGGCCCCCGCCGCGCAGCCCAGCTCCGTGATCGGCAGCCGCCGGACGTCGCAGCGGAATCCAAGCTGGTTCATCAGGTGCGCGTCGAGCGACGGAATCATCACCCCGGTGCACGACACGGTGATGAACATGTCGATCTCTGTGGCTTTCAGGTGGGCGCGCTCCAGGCACGCTTCCGTCACCTGGCGGCCCAGGCGAATCGCGCACTCCTGATATTCCTGGCTGATCTGGGCCAGCGAACGCGACTCGATGAAGTAATCGAGCGGAAAAACGCTGTAGCGATTTTCGATCTGTGAATTGTCCACCACCGCATGAATTCCGTTCAGCCGCCGCGGATCGAGCGTGAACGCTTTCTCGAAGTACGTTTTCACCTGCTCGCGCGACATCAGGTAGGGAGGAACGGCCGTGGCGGTGGCCGCGATGGAAGCGCCGGTGCGAACTGCCTCTCGAGAGCTCATGGGTTGATCCGTTTACTGCGCCAGTACGATTTGAAATTCGATTTTTACTTCGTCTTTCACTTTCACGGCGCCGCCGGCAATACTGACCGGAGTGATTCCGAAAGCGCGTTGCTTGAATGCAGCCGATCCTTCGTACTTTCCCTCTTTTTTCGTCACCGTCACTTGAACGGAATGCGTCTGTCCGTGCAGGCTCAGATCTCCCTCGATCGTCCAGCGATCGTTCCCGGCCGGCTGAATCCGCGTGGAACGAAAATGAATTTCGGGAAACTGGACGCTGTCGAGAACCTGCGGCCCTTGCATGGTTTGCTGGATTTGCGCGCGATCCTTATCGGATACGCCGGGGTCTTCCACTTGCAGCTTGCCCGATTCTACGGCGAGTTCCACCATGGGGTTTTCCGAATCGTCCACGATGCCCCTGGCAATCGGCGCGGAAATTTCGTGATCGTGGGCGAAGCCGGAAAACAAGCCCGTCTTGTAGACGCGTACTTTCAGCACCGAGCGCGCCACATCGATTTCTCGTTTTTCCGCGCGGGCAGCCGGGACCGGCCAGGCGGCGGCTGCCAGCAAACCGGCGAGAATTGCGGCGGCGAATTTCTTTTTGCCCGGCAAGGCTTCGGTTCACCCTTCGTGATTAGATTCGTCGCGCGTGAAAGGGGTTCCGCGGAATGCGGAGATTGCAGCAATCTTCATTGCCCCGGCAAACGGGGGCCGGAAACTCGGACCGAGACTACTCCATAAATGGCGGTTGCCCAAACTTTCTTGGCTGCCTGAGGGTTCCCCAGCCGTGGCCCACAATCGCGGCGATCATTGCGCACGATCAATCTCTAGGATGCCCATGCTGGGAAGCGGCGTTGCTTCTCCGCTCAAAAATGGGATTCAAGGTTTGGGAACGAATCCGCTGCTAAAGTATGGAACGCCGCGTGCCAATGTTTGCTCCATCGCCAAACCGCGGCAGCGCGTGTGGAGAAGGTGTCATCCAGAGCGTGAGCGAGGCATCCAGCGCGAACTGCTCCTCAACAACAAGTGCCGCCTGGATTCTCTCGATTCTCAACAACCTCGGTCTCCGTTCATTCACCTGGGCCAAACAAACACTCCCCACTTTCGCGTCACAAATGATCCAGGAAGAATTTCGTCACGCGCTGAAACAGTTGGATATGCGCCGGCGGATCGCTGATGCCGTGTCCCCGGCCGGGATAAATCGCGATTTCCGCGTACTGATCCGCTTGGATCAGTTTTTCCGCCAATTCCACCGTGTTGCCGAAATGCACGTTGTCGTCGCCGGTGCCCGCGGCAATCA
>JBGPTK010000242.1:0-5740 GCA_041490605.1 Terriglobia bacterium
CCGCCAACGGGCTGACTAAGAGCCACTTACCATCCTTGCGGTGGAAACGATCTTCAGGAATGGCCCAGGATCGGGTGCGGCTGATAAGGCTCTTCCAGCGCCTTGATCTCCTGGGCCTCAAGCTTGATGTTCAACGCGGCTGCCGCTTCTTCCAGATGATGCATCTTGCTGGCTCCGATGATCGGAGCGGTGACGCCCGGTTTCTGCAAAATCCACGCCAGCGCGATTTGCACGTTGGAAACGCCGCGCTTCCTGGCAATTTCCGTGACGCGCTCGACCACCTTGAAATCGGAATCGCGGTAATACATTTTTTGACCGTAGTCATCGCTCTTGGCGCGTATCGTTTCCCCAAAATCATGCTTGCGGCGGTTTCCTGCCAAAAATCCGCGCGCCAGGGGACTCCAGGGAATCAATCCGATTCCTTCCTCGCGGCAGAGCGGAATCATTTCGCGCTCCTCTTCGCGGTAAACCAGATTGTAATGGTTCTGCATGGTTGCGAATCGCGTCACTCCCAATCGATCGGCGGTGTAGAGCATCTTGGCAAATTGCCAGGCGTACATGGAGGAGCCTCCCACATAGAGCGCCTTCCCCGCTTTCACAACTTCATCGAGCGCCACGATGGTTTCCTCGATGGGAGTTTCGTGGTCGAACCGGTGAATTTGATATAGATCGACGTAGTCGGTCCCCAGCCGCTTCAGGCTGCCATCAATCGAGTGGCGAATATGCTTGCGCGACAGGCCGCGCTGATTCGGATCATCTCCCATGGCATGGAACACTTTCGTCGCGATCACCACTTTGTCGCGCGAGGGGCCGAAATCCCGCAGCGCCCGCCCTAATATTTCCTCGCTCGCCCCCAGCGAATACATGTCCGCGGTATCGAAGAAATTGATTCCCAATTCCAGCGCGCGCTTGATGAACGGACGGCTCTCTTCTTCGTCAAGCACCCATTCCCGCCACTTCTTCGACCCATAGGTCATCGCGCCCAGGCACAGCCGCGAAACCTTCAGACCGGTTGATCCCAGATTTATGTAGTCCATGGTATGGATAGCCTCCCTCTCCTTCGATTAATAATCCGATGCGTCCGATTCGGCCAACTGCTCACAGAATGCGGTATTCTCTCCGCGTGGCCCAGGAAAACAAAACCGCTGCCGCGGAGGAGCGCTCGCGCGCCGGCCTGTGCGCCGTTTGCCGGCACTCCAAACAAATCGAATCCTCGCGCGGCTCTCGATTCTACCTCTGCCAGCTCTCCGCCACCGATCCCGCATTCCCCAAATACCCGCCCCTGCCGGTCCTCCGCTGCTCCGGTTACACTCCCCAGGTTTGAATGTTCGCGCATTCCTCGGAATGATTGCCACCAGCGATGCAATCGCAATTGGCGGTGGTGTGCCAGTTTCACGATAAGCGAGCGCGTTCTGCATTCAGGTGTAATTCTTCCGAGTAAGAAGTCACTTAGAAGTAGTTAGCCGGAAGGGTGGGATGCAACGGGCGAACCCATCAATTTCTGGACCTCCAAGGCCAGTCTGCATGGCTGATTTGCCGCATGGCTGCGCTTCGGTTCAGTGCAATGTTAGGCCGGATTCTTGATTGCAAGATCTGACTTTGTGCTTCCCGTTGGCCTGTGGCACTAGAGAGGGGATTATATACTTGACTCCCTAGGCCGTCACACGGCCCAATATTCTGGAGGGAGTCAGCTTGGGGCTTCAAAGGTAATCAGGAAACGAGGTTAATTCTTAGCCTGTCTGTGGAACTGTCCTGTGTATCCTTTGTCAGGAGTACCGAGAGTTTGCTCGAAGATTAGCTGACACACAGGCATACCAGCAGTTAATTTAACTTTAAGCGACCCGTGGTTACATATCTCCAGTTGAATCTGGCCTTGAAATCCAGCGTGAATTGTAGGAGCGGTAACATGAATGCCTATTCCCAATCTTGCTAGAGAACTTTTACCCTCAACACGGGCGGCGAGGCGGCCAGACATGGGTAACTCCACATTTTCCTCGGTCCATCCGAGTACAAAAACTCCGGGTACCAAAACATACCCTCCACCTGTCATTTTCTTGGTCTGGGAAAACTCTGCTACGAAGTCCTTGAATTTATATCCCTTTTCTGTCGGACAAACAATTTGCTCAGCAGCGGTAGGTTTCCATTCTTGCAAAACTTTTGACAATGTTAGGTCAAGACTTGTGGAACTATAAGCACCCTGATCTGGAGGTGGTTTAATGATAATTTGCTTGCTCTCCAGGGCAGCCTGTATCTCTCGGTCTGTAAGGACCATCTATGCTCCAACTGATGATTTCGAAACCCAAATCCGCCAGCGGCCAGAGGCACTCTCCCTCGGAAGTTCAACCAAAATCTTGTTTTTAATTCTCCCAATCTCGCTTGCTTCTAACCTGCCGCCGCTCACACTTTTACTTGATACGGTGACTTCTTCTAGATTTCCGTCGGCTTTCTGAATAAACACAGTTTTCTCAGCAGGTATGAGCCCTTTTGCGACAGTGCAATTTAGTTTGATCGTCATGTTGTATCTCCCTCTGTTTTCCCTGCTATTCGCTTACTATTTATAGCACGGCACAAATATCAAACCACAAAAATTATCGTTGCCTTTTCTCTTCCTTATATGGGATAGCTGCCTTGTTTTTAGCGCCTATTCTCTTCTTTTTCTTCTTTCGTTTGTATGGATAGGGCAGCACTTTGTCCGTGATTTTGGCCAACACCTCCAAGGCTCTCATGCCGTCAACTTCTTGTACGTGATGTGACGGCCTGGGGAGTCAAGTATATAATTCCCCTAGGAGACGGCAGGCGGACCGCAGGTTTCCGTCCGCTTTTGGGCTTCCTGACACATGCGCTGAGCCTTCTGGCAACTTGCTCGTGCGGCGGCGTCGTCCCCTAGCTCGTCGGCTATCCGGCAAATCCGGCCAGCGTTGTCGCAGATGGCATCACTCAGGCTCTGGATCTCCGGGCACTTGTCCGATGGCGGCTTGCGATCAGGGGGTCGAGGCGGCGACTCGGGGGCAGGCGGAGGCCGCTTTTCCCCTTGATCCTGTGATTTGGAATCGGGCACCGGTTCTGGCGCCGACCCGGAGGGAATCAGCCGGTGCAGCCTGCTTCCCGAAGGGTGGAACCAGATTTCCACGTTCATTTGCGCCTGCCAGCCCGCTAAGTGGAAGCCCCTGGCGGTCAACTGAGCCGGTGTCGTATCCACTCCCACCATCCGATAGACATTCTCCGGCACCTTTGCCGCCTTGTGGATGTCGACGAATTGCTTGGCAAAAGGCGCACCGTAGAAACGCGCCATGTTCAAAGCGACCCAGATTTGCGCCTGGGGCGCCAGCCCCTTCCACCTTCTGTGGGCGTGATCCGGATTCGCGGCCAGCGTTAGGATCTCCTGATCGGAATCCAAGCGTCTGGGCCAGACTGCCGTACTCCACAGCAGCAGATCTTTAGGAACTCCAGTGCCTGAGTCCACCGGCTTATTGCCGGGGCTGCGCTGGACGATCCCGGGCGCTGCGTACGACGTGTTCTGTTGCACCACATGCGCCAGTTCGTGCGCGAGCAACTTGCGTCCCTCGAACTGATCGAGGGAATTATGGCTGGCGGCGAAGACAATATGCTGCCCGGCGGTATAAGCACGCGCGTCGAGAGCATGCGCAGATTTTTCGGCGTCGATGCCGCGATGGATCCGGACGTGGCTGAAATCGTGCCCGAAACGAACTTCGAAGAAGGCGCGCGTCGCTGGGTCGAGCGGGTGGCCGGGTGCGGCCAATACCCTGTGGACGATGGGCGATAGGGAAGCCTGTCCAGTGTCACTCGCTTGGACGTGCCTGGTCTGCAACCCGTGTTCGTGGTCCGATTGCTCCGCTTGGCACTTGGAGCAACCCCCACTGCAGCCGCAGGCACGCTGTTGCTGCGGCTCAGGCATGCGCATCACCTGTTCGGAGATGCGGTCTGCTTCCTGCTCGGATGCGTCTCCTGGCTGGTTGATCGCTAATTTCGCCTGTATCGCTCCCACTGCCGGAGGATGTATGGGAATCCGGCTGAAATCGTGCTCGAAGCCAGGTGATGCCGTACCGGTCAATCCGGCTTTGAGTTCTTCAGCATTAGTCTGCAACATCCGCTGCACCGCTTGATTTCCAATCGTGCTCTGCAAGTAAAGTTTCGAATTCAGCTCACGGTTTTGCCCACAGTGTGCCCGGCCGGGTATCACGGACGTAGTCTGCTGAACTGCCTTCGGTTTCTGTGCGAGAGTGCGCATGGTTAACTCATGCTTAGCTTGACGTGGACAACGTCGGCCATGGCCGGCCTAACACGAAGTTGCTGATGGTCGATCAAGACAGCCACATCTCTGTTTGTGCTGACTTCGGCCATGCCAGGCAATTGCCCTCCCTGTTTTAGGCCGGCCTCTGAGTCGGCAGAATTCCGTCGCTCTCAATGCAGACGGCATTGCGAAAGGGATCCAGGGGTTCCGGACTCCTCGACCGTCACGATTCAATAAGAACGTGTGGACCATCGTGGTCTGCGCGTCCATCTTGGCCGCTTTCCCGCAACCCACCGCGCAGCAACTATCCCATCGAGCTGAAATGTTCCGGCTCGATCTTGTAAAGCACCCGCACTTCGCCCGGCTTCCGGAATGGATACACGGGATTCCCAAGATATTTTTGCGAAAGTTTGTTGATGCTATCGTCGGCGCCCTTCTGCGTGATTTCCACCACGCGCCCGCGAATCTCCAGATACCGGTAGGGATTTTCCGGGTCCTGGATCGCCAGCGCCACTCGCGCGTCGCGGCGCACATTCTTGTCCTTCATGCGGCCAAGCGCCGAATTAAAATAAATGTATTTGCCGTCGTAGTCCACCCATACCGGCGTCACCTGCGGACTGCCATCCGGCATCAGCGTCCCGAGGCTGGCAAACGCTTTTTTCTTGAGCAGGTCCGCATATTCTTCGGGAATATTTTTTGCCATAAGGCCTCCCTCTCCAATGTTCTTCGACCGGCAAACTTTACCACGATGTTGGCTGAATTGGGGATGGCTCGCGCGTCAAAACCGGAAGGGTCTGCTGGCGGCTGGCGGGGAAGGCAAAAAAAATATGCGAGTGCGCCATCGCAACGCGACAGCGCACTCGTGTTGAGGGAAGTTAGTTTTCGAAATGAGCTTGCAGGAACTCGCCTGGCAGCCGGTGCATTCGAGCGGCCGGCTGGGGCAGCGCATCGATCCGCGCCACCTCGGCGATTCGCCGCTGCTCCCGCTGTTCGGCGGGTTCCAGGTCTGGTTTCATCCGCTCCATCTGAATGCCCAGCGTCCGTTCGAGCACCATGACCTCCGATCGCTGTTCTCTTGCAAAGAGCGTGGAAGCAATGCCGTGCTTGCCCGCGCGGCCTGTGCGCCCCACTCGATGGATGAAATTCTCCGCGATTTCCGGCAGGTCGTAATTAATCACGTGGGCGATGTCCTGCACGTGAATCCCGCGGGAAGCCAGGTCGGTGGCCACCAGCACGCGGTAGCGCCCTTGCTGAAATCCCGAAAGAGCCGCGATCCGCTGCGATTGCGAGCGGTCGCCATGAATCATGGCCGCCGTAAATCCTTCGCGGCTCAGGTTCTTGGCCAGACGCTCGGTTCCGCGCTTGGTGCGCGCGAAAATCAGGCAGCGGCCGGTTTCCTTGGTCAGCAATCGCTGCAGCATTTCCTGCTTGCGGTCGGTGGCCACCTCGAATGCCTGGAAGCGCACATTCTCGCATGGTTTCAAGATC
>JBGPTK010000243.1:0-5635 GCA_041490605.1 Terriglobia bacterium
CCGTGGAACAGACCAAAGCCAATATTTACAGCCGCGACCGGAACATCTGGCACTTGAGCCACGAAGGCGGAGTGCTGGAAGACCCGGCGAATGCGCCCGATGAAGCGATGTGGCAGTGGGTGGTTTCGCCCGCGGCCGCGCCGGACCGGCCGGCGGAAGTGGAAATCGGATTCGAGGCGGGAACTCCCGTATCGGTGAACGGAGAAAAGCTGCGGCCGCTGGAATTGATCGAGACGCTGAATGACGCGGCGGCGGCGAACGCCGTGGGACGGATGGAATTGGTGGAGAACCGGTTGGTGGGAATCAAATCGCGCGGCGCGTACGAAACTCCCGGCGGGACATTGCTGGTGACGGCGCACCGCGAACTCGAATCGCTGTGCCTGGATCGTGAGACGGCGCATTACCAGCAATTGCTTTCGTTGCGTTACGCGGAGATGGTTTATTACGGGATGTGGTTCACTCCCTTGCGCGAATCGCTCGACGCGTTCTTCACTTCCTCGCAACAGCGCGTCACCGGCAAAGTAGGGCTTTCGCTTTACAAGGGCAACGTGAGCGTGCTGCGGCGGGAATCGCCTTATTCGCTCTATCGCACCAAGCTCGCCAGCTTCACGATGACCGGATACAACCCGAAGGATGCGGAAGGCTTCATCAACCTGTTTGCCTTGCCCATCACGGTCCCGCCGATGAACAGCAAGGATCAATCGACCGGCGAAACGGTGAAAGATGCAGCGGTGGGAGCGGCGAACCGTTGAGCGGAACAGGCCAGCAAAAAATGTGGGGTGGGCGGTTCGAGAAAGCGCCGGACGCGTCTTTCTACGAGTTCGAGCGTTCGTGGTCGTTCGACCGCCGCTTGCTTCCTTACGAGCTGGCGGTAGACCGCGCGTGGGCTCGCGCCCTGGCGGGTGTCGGCATCCTCACCGAAACGGAATCCAAACAAATTATCGCGGCACTCGATGAAATCGAAAAGCGGGCGGAGGCGGAACCCGCCTGGCTCGATGCATCGACCGCCGAAGATGTGCACCACTTCGCGGAAACCGCGCTGATCGAGCGGCTGGGCGCGCTGGGCGCCAAATTGCACACCGGCCGCAGCCGGAATGAGATGTGCGTCACCGAATTTCGCATGTTTATCAAGGAAGCGGCGGCGGGGATGAGCGCGGCGGTTGCCGAATTGATCGAGGCGCTGCTGGAGCGAGCGGAACATTACCTGGGATTGCCGATGCCGGGAATGACGCATGTGCAGCATGCCCAACCCATACTGGTCTCGCATTTTCTGCTGGCGCATGCCGAAGGTTTTTTTCACGACGCGGACCGGCTGGCCTTTACCGCCAACACGAACAATGCCTGCCCGATGGGAGCGGGAGCGCTGGCGGGCTGCGGATTTCCCGTGGACCGGATGGCGATTGCGCGCGACCTGGGTTTTGCGCGGATCACGCGCAACAGCCTGGATTCAGTGAGCCGGCGCGATTTCGCGCTCGATTATTTGTATGCGCTCTCGGTGCTCGCGAGCCACCTCTCGCGGCTGGCGGAAGATTTTGTGCTGTTTGCATCGCAGGAATTTGGATTCATCACGCTTCCGGATGAATATTCGACTGGGAGCAGCTTGATGCCGCAAAAGAAAAATCCGGATGCGTGGGAATTGATTCGCGGCAAATCGGGGCGCGTGACGGCCGCGCTGATTTCGCTGCTGGTGACGCTGAAGGGATTGCCGACCAGCTACCAGCGCGACTTGCAGGAAGACAAAGAAGCGCTTTTTTCCGCGCACGACCAGGCGCTGGCGATGACTCAAATTGCCGCCGGGACCATTGCGGCCACTCGATTCAACGAAGCGCGGCTGCGCGAGGCCGCTTCCGATCCGTCCCTGGTGGCGACGGAGATGGCGGACTACCTGGTGACGCGCGGCGTGCCATTCCGGCAAGCGCACGAAATTGTGGGCAAGGCGATTCGGGAAGCGGAGCGGCTGGGCACCGGGATCGCGCAATTGCCGGCTGAAACGCTGCAGGCGCTTTCGCCCTTGTTCGGGCCCGACCTCGCGGAGGCGCTTACCGTGGAGGCTTCGCTCGCCCGCCGCAGCTTACCCGGGGGCACGGCGCCGGAAAGCGTTTGCGCATCGCTGGCGGATTTTCGCTCGCGTCTTGCCGAGCTGATGAGAACAGCAGCGGGAGTTGCGCGATGAGGGCGCGGAAAGCACGAGCTTCGGACGCTGTGGCGATTCATCGATTGATTGCCCACTATGCGGGCGAGGGCTTGCTTCTTCCGCGCACGGAAGCCGACATCCGCGAGCACATCGGCCGGTTCCTGGTGCTGGAAGAAAAAGATCAACTGGCCGGCTGCGTTGCGCTGGAGCCCTATGGGGCGGACCTGGCGGAGATTCGCTCGCTCGCGATCGGCCCGGAAATTCGCGGGCGCGGGTTGGGCGGAAGGCTTGTGCAATACGCACTCGCGGAGGCGCGGCGACGGAAAATCGCGCGGGTATTTGCGGTAACGCAATCGCCGGATTTCTTCACCCGGCGGGGATTTGCGCGATCCTCGCGGCAAGCCTTGCCGGAAAAAATCGAACGTGATTGCAATACCTGCCCCAAGAGAAGGACATGCAAACTGGCGGCGGTGATTGCCGTGGTGCTGCCGGAGCGCATGATTCTGCCGGTGCTTTCCGAATCCGCAGCTCCTCTCGCCGTATGAAGCCCCAACTTTCGGCCTCGATGTTGCCGCGTGGTTTCACTTTTTCATCCACTGCCTGCGGCCTGAAGAAATCCGGCCTCGATCTGGCGCTGATCGCGAGTGAATCTCCGGCAACGGCTGCGGCTGTATTCACCACCAACCTGGTGCAGGCTGCGCCGGTGGTGCTTTCGCGCGAACACATCCGCCGCGCGGCCGGGCACATGCGGGCGATGGTGGTGAATTCCGGCAACGCCAATTGCTCCACGGGCCGGGCGGGGATGAAGGCTTCCCGCGCCACCGCGGATGCGGTGGGAAAAGCGCTGGGGTGCAGGCCGGAGGAAGTGATTGTCTGCTCCACGGGAGTGATCGGGGTGCCGTTACGAGTCGAGCGCATTCTTAAGGCCGTGCCCGATCTGGCCGCGAACCGACGGGCGGGCGCCACGGCCTACTCTCAGCTGACGCGCGCCATTATGACCACGGACACGCGGCCGAAATGGGCTGCGGCGCAATGCCGCATCGGAAACCGGGAAGTCCGGCTGGTGGGATGCGCCAAGGGCGCGGGAATGATTCATCCACAGATGGCGACGATGCTAGCGTTCCTGGCGACGGATGCGGCGATCGCGGCGCCCGTGCTGGCGCGCGTGCTGCGCGAGGCCGTCCACGGAACCTTCAATGCGATCACGGTGGATGGCGATACTTCGACGAACGACACCGTGGCCGTGCTGGCGAATGGAGCATCGGGCGCGCGCGCGATCCAGGCGGGCAGCGCTGACTTCCGGAAATTCAGCGTTGCGCTCGAATGCGTGTGCCGGGCGCTGGCGTTGGCGATTGTGGCCGATGGCGAAGGCGCGAAGCGGGTGATCGAAATCGAGGTGCGAGGCGCGGCATCGGATGCCGCGGCCGGGCAGATTGCGCGAACCATAGCGAATTCGCCTTTGGTGAAAACGGCATTCGCGGGCGGCGATCCGAATTGGGGAAGGATTCTAGCGGCGGCGGGGCGCGCGGGAGCTCCGTTTCGGCCGGAGCGTGTGGATATTTCGCTGGCGGGAATCCTGATGTGCCGGCGTGGAATTGAATCTCCGTTCAACGAACGCGCGGCTCACCGGAAATTGATGGCGAGCTATGTGCCGGTGGTGATGGATTTGCGCGCCGGGCGCGGCCGGGCGCGCATGTGGACCTGCGATTTTACCGGGGACTATGTGAAGATCAACGCCAGCTACCGTACCTAGCCCAGCTTCTGAGCCCGGCCTCGAAAGATTTTGGGTTATTCACAATTTACACTTGAACTGCGACCTCCTGTGTGCTAGCATTTATTTGCTGGTCATAGACCAGCAAGGTAAATTCGTGCCGCATAGCGGCAGAAGGTGGCTCACCCATGGTTAAGAATCCCCCGCTTTGTATTCGTGTAAAAGAAGGTCGCCGTACTTCTGATCCCAATAATCCAAACAGATATAACTTCACTGGCTTGACTCTTGCTGATGAGGCACCCAAGTTCCAACTGTCTCGAATCCCCTGGGTTAATCCTCGTCACGGGAACCCGAAATCACAAATGGCCAAGACGATCAAAGGTTCTCTCTTTGAAAACAGAGGTAAGTTTCACCTACTCAATCGTGGAGTGACGCTCGTCGTTGAGGCCGGCAAGTTGGAGCAGGATGTCTTGAGCGTGGAATTCGGATCGGCGAAGAAGCGAGGTTTCGTTGATGGCGGTACCACAATCACTGCGATCAATGAGGCAATTGCTAATGGATTTCAGCAGAGCTCCAACAAGGAGGAGGAGCAGTATTTCAAGGTTCAAGTGTTCTGCGGCCCATGGACAGATGAGGAGGTTGTAGAGTTGGCCGAAGCGCTCAACACGAGTGTGCAAGTTGACTCCTTCTCCATCGCTAATCTTTCGGGGGATTTTGATTGGATTAAGTCTGCGCTCAGAAAGCACCAAGTGAAATACAAGGTGAGTTACTTTGCCAACGACGAAGGCGATATCAGTGTTGACGATATCGTTCAATGGCTAGCTCTATTCATGATGGAAGAGCCGAGCGCTGCGTACTCCTCGAAGGAACGATGCTTAGCCCATTATCAGGAGAAGCTCGCGGAATATAAAAAGTTCGAAGAAATTCTCCCGGATGTAATTTCACTTCTGGAGTATGTCCCTCTGCAAGCCAAGCCTTTGTACAATGCTTCTGGCAACCATAAGTTTGGGCGGCTTTCCATCATTGCCGATTCCACAAAAGGGTCAAATTACACTCTTCCGATCCATGGAGAGACGATTGACTACACCCCGCATAAGGCATGGGTCTTTCCGCTGGCTGCGAGCCTCCGCCCCGCACTAAACACGGCATCGGTTCCGTTCAGATGGAAAAAAGATCCCTTCAAGTTATTTGACAAGCTGGCGCCAGACCTCATCTCTAAGGTTAATCGGTCCTACGGTTCGCTCCAAACCTTCAATGCGGTGGGAAAGAACCCCGATTTGTACGAGCTTCTCGGAGAAAAAGTTGAGAATGCGATCTAGTGTCGGTTGTTCGAGATAGCGTGAATATCTCACTAGAAAGGGGGTGATCCTAATGAAGCGATTATTCAAGCCGGGGGAAGAGGCACCCGTCTCGGGGCTGTACGAACTAATCGGACCTCGAGGCGGGAGCACGGGTAAAGAACGCACCGTGGTCCGCGGAGAAGTCTTGCCGCCGCCACCGAAATCCGGCATGAAGTACCGTATTGCAGAGCGCGTAAAAAATACAAGTGGTCGTAACCCGAAGTGACGAGAGGAGGTTTCTTGGCTTCCTTGTCAAAATGATGGGCGCCGAATCCTAGATTTGGCGCCACATCTTTTTTGTTCCTAGGTTTCCCATTTCCAGTCGGCGTATTGTTCGCGGAGTTTGGTTTTTAGGAATTTGCCGACGGAAGTGCGCGGGATTTCCGGGGCGAAGACGAAACCATCGGGGAGCTGCCACTTGGCAAATTTGGTTGCGAGGTAGTCGCGCAA
>JBGPTK010000244.1:0-5571 GCA_041490605.1 Terriglobia bacterium
AGACGATCGGGCAGGATAGAACCGGTGGGCGACCACCAGTTCTGCCGAATCCTGGCTCGCCGGATTCTGCTCACGGGTTTATTGATCTGCCTCCACTCGCTGATCGCGTCCGCGCAGGAGATTACCGTCGCGGCCGCATCCGATTTGCAATTCGTGCTCCCGGAGGTTGCGGCGCGATTTCAAAAGGAGACCGGGCGCTCCGTGAAGTTGATCTTTGGTTCGTCCGGGAATTTTTATTCGCAAATTCAGAATGGCGCGCCGTTTGATTTATTTTTCTCCGCGGATATTGGCTATCCCGAGTTACTCGAAAAGGCCGGACTCACCGAGCCAGGCACGCTGGTTCGCTACGCGACGGGGAAAATTGTCCTGTGGGCGCCGCAGGGCTCGCCGCTGAATGTAAATCGCGGACTGGCGATGCTTCTCGATCCGGTCGTGCACAAGATCGCAATCGCGAATCCAGCTCATGCTCCTTATGGCCGGGCCGCCGTGGCCGCATTGCAGCGCGAAAAAATATACGATCGAGTGTCGGCAAAGCTGGTGCTCGGTGAAAATATTTCTCAGGCCGCGCAATTCGCGCAATCCGGCAATGCGGACGCGGCAATTTTGGCGCTGGCTCTGGTGGCCGCTCCGGCGATGAAGGATGCGGGGAAATATTTTGTCATTCCGGCGGATGAGTATCCGCCCATCGAGCAGGGCGGCGCCGTGCTGAAATCGTCGCAGCAAAAGGCGGTGGCGCGGCAGTTCCTGGATTTTCTCCGCCGGCCTGAAATTCTGGCATTGATGCGCGAATTCGGATTCTCGGTTCCTGAGTCTCAGGCGGTCCTCGCGCCGAAGCCGTGATTCAGGCCGTCATTCCGAGCCCCACGCCAGATCCGGCCACTTTGGTTGATTCAACGGGGTAAGGAATCAAGAGTTAATTCTGGATTCCCCGGAGCGAAAATCGATCCTCGGAATGACTGCTAGACAAGAGAGGTGAACATCCCATGGACACGCAAGCGCTTTTCCTTTCGCTGAAATTAGCGCTCTCGGTCTGCGCGATATTGATGGTCGTTGGCACGCCGGTGGCTTACTGGCTTTCGGTTTCCCGCTGGCGGTGGAAATTTCTGGTCGAATCGGTTGTGGCGATGCCGCTGGTTCTTCCTCCTACCGTTCTGGGATTTTATGTTCTGGTGGCCCTGGGACCGCGATCGCCGCTCGGCCGCGCGTATGCGGCGTTGTTCGGCCACGGTCTGGCATTCACTTTCGCCGGGCTGGTGTTTGCCTCGGTGCTTTACAGCCTGCCCTTTGCCGTGCAGCCTATGGCGCAGGCGTTCGAATCGGTGGACCGCAAGCTGGTAAACGCTTCAGCCGTGTTGGGCGCGTCGCGCGTGCGGACGTTTTTCCGGATCATCTTGCCGCTCGCTCGCAATGGAGTGATCGTCGCCGCGGTTCTGAGCTTCGCGCACACGCTGGGAGAGTTCGGCGTTGTGCTGATGGTGGGCGGCGATATTCCCGGCGCCACACGCACGGTCTCCATCGCGATCTACGATAATGTGCAAGCCTTGAATTACGCGGCGGCCAATACCACCGCGCTGGCTCTTTTGGTAGTCTCGTTCCTCGCGCTGGCCGTGGTTTTCGCGGTGAATCGCCAGGCATGGCGGCGGCCGTGGAGTGTTGCTTCGTCCCGGTAAAAGGGCGGCGCGCCAAACCTGTGAGCAATACCAGCCAAAATTCGGGGGAGGTCCGGGGACTTGCCGCTCGCGTCCAGAAACAATTTGGTTCCGGCAAGGATCCATTCCAGCTTTCCGTGGAATTCACCGCGCCGCCCGGCATTCACATCCTGTTCGGCCCATCCGGCGCCGGAAAAACGACGCTGCTGGAATGCCTGGCGGGATTGTCGCGGCCGGATGGGGGATGCATCGCCGTCGGCGAACGCGTGCTGTTCGATTCCGCGCGTGAAATCGACCTGCCCGTTGCGCGGCGCTCGATCGCTTATGTCTTCCAAACGCTCGCGCTTTTCCCGCATCTGACGGTGGAAGGAAATGTGCAATACGGCCTGGCTCATCTGCCCGCGCAGCAGAAACAATCGCGCGCCCGCGCGGTTCTGGAATCGTTCCGCGTCGAGCAGTTGCTCCATCGCAAGCCGGACGAAATTTCCGGAGGCGAACGCCAGCGCGTGGCCCTGGCGCGATCGCTGGTCACCGATCCGTGCCTGCTGCTGCTCGACGAACCTCTCGCGGCGCTCGATCCTGCCACGAAATCGACGATCATCGCCGACTTGCGCGAATGGAATGCGGCGCACAACATTCCCATTCTTTACGTCACGCACAGCCGCGAGGAAGTCTTCGCATTGGGCGAACGCGTGATCGCCCTGGATCGCGGCCGCATCCTGGCGCAAGGCACGCCCCAGGAAGTGCTTGCCGCTCCCCGCCACGAAATGCTCGCGCAAGCGGCCGGCTTCGAAAATTTATTTGACGCCACCATCACCGCGCTGCACGAAGCGCACGGGACCATGACCTGCCGCATCGCCGGTGGAGTGGAGCTCGAAGTGCCGCTGGCCCGCGTGGCAGCAGGCTCGGCCGTGCGACTGGCAATTCGCGCCGGCGATATTCTGGTAGCCACGGAACCGCCGCGCGGGCTGAGCGCGCGCAATGTGATCCCCGGAAAATTGTTGGCGCTCGAGCGGCGGGGCGTCACGGTGGTTGCCACGGTCGATTGCGGCCCGCGCTTTGAAGTTCACCTGACGCCGAGCGCAGTCCACGCTCTCGACTTGCACGCCGGCCGGGATCTTTGGCTGGTGATCAAAACGTATTCCTGCCACTTGGTATGGAGTTGAATTCCCCTTCGGCTTGAATCACCACGATGGCGTGCTCTGAGGCGCTGCTGATTTAGGGCGCGCGGCCCGCCCGCGCAAAATGCCCTTCCCGCCTGGAAGCAAAAAAGGGAAGCCTGTTGTTTCTAGTTGCAACACAGTGTCAAATACTACTTGCAACCGAGTATCAACTGGGGTATTTTTTTCCCTGCCTTTCGAGCCGGGAGCGCTCTCGCTTCGTTGCGCCGCTCTCCCGATTCAAAGCCATTCAGGAGAATATCAATCTTGCGGGCCACGATTCGATGCGGTTTGATGCTGGCTTTCGCGGCAATGTTCATCGGCATATCGTTGCCGGTTGCCGCCCAGGAGAGCCCTTATTTCGTCACCTACAGTCACCATCTGGAGCAACCCGGAAACCTGGACGTGGAATTCAACCCGGTGATTGGCACGCAGCGGGGCGGCAACAACTACCTCGCCGGCACCACCGAATTCGAATATGGCGTGAGAGCCTGGTGGACCACCGAGTTCTATCTCGACAGCCAGTCCACGTTCGGCGACAGCACTCTCTTCGCCGGATTCCGCTGGGAAAACCGCTTCCGTCCGTTGATGCGTGAACACTGGATCAATCCGGTGCTTTACGTGGAATACGAGAATCTGGGCGGCGCGGACAAGGCCATGATCGAAGTGGTGGGCTTCGACAACGAATCGGATTTCGCGCCGCGGAATTCCGAATTGCGCGGGGAAACGAAACACGAACTGGAAACCAAGCTGATCCTTTCGAGTGATTTCAAGGGCTGGAATATTTCGGAAAACTTCATCGCCGAGAAAAATTTGAGCGGCGAACCGTGGGAATTCGGCTACGCCGCCGGCGCCAGCCGGCCGTTCCGGCTGGAAGCCACTCCGCGGCCGTGCAACTTCTGCCGCGAGAATTTTCTGGCTGGAATAGAGTTCTATGGCGGGTTGGGGACGGCGAAGAATTTCACAACCTCCGGCACATCCCACTATGCCGCGCCGATTCTGGGCTGGCAGCTCCCGAGTGGCGTCACGTTGCGCGTTTCTCCGGGCTTCGGCCTGAACCAGAACAGCCATCGCCTGGTGTTGCGCTGGGGAATTTCATACGAAATCGCGGGCTTTGGCCGGCGTTTGAGGAGACTGTTCCGATGAGCCGGCTTTTACTTCCCGCGTCCCTTTTACTTATTTCGCTGATCGCGGTCACCGGAGCAGCCCGGCAGCAAGCCGTTGCAGAGCGCCACGTCCATCCCGAGCTTGCGCAGGTTCCCGCCGAAACGCGCGACCGGAAAAACCCCTACGAAGGCCAGGCGGATGCCGTTCTGGCCGGCGGCAAACTCTACCGCCAGCATTGCGCCGAGTGCCACGGGAACGACGCGCGCGGAATGGGCCGCGCCGTGAACTTGCGATCGCGCGCCGTGCAAGATGCGACGCCCGGCGAGCTCGCCTGGATCCTGCGCAATGGCAATCTCGCCGCGGGCATGCCTTCCTGGTCGGGGCTGCCCGAGCAGCGGCGCTGGCAAATCGTCAGCTATATCAAATCGTTACGCTGAAATTTTATTTTCGAAATAAATCTACGGTCGAGTGGTTCGCAGCACGTAATCCATGGGAATGCGGTAGATATTGCCCAGGCCGTTGAGCGTGCCGCGCGATTTGCTTACGAACTCTTCGTAGGTAAACGGCTTATCGCGGGTTTCGGAGGACATGCCTCGCTCGCTTGTAAAGATCAGCCATTTCCCATCGGGCGTCACGCGCGGGCTGTACTCTCGCGCCCGCGTATTGATCAATGGCCCCAGATTCTTCGGCACGCTCCAACCGCCATTCTGGCGGTAGCTGATGAACACGTCGGAATTTCCGAAGCCGGGCTGCCGGCCGAAGCTGCCGATCAGCAGATAACTTTCGTCCGGCGCGATCAGCGCCTCCAGGCTTGAAATGCCGGCGCCATTGATGTTCGGGCCCAGATCTTCCGCTTCCTGATACTGGCCGTTGGTGAGCCGGGAAACATACACGTCGAATTGTCCCTTCCGTTCCGACGTGAAATAAAGATTTCCATTGCTGGCCATCGAAGCAAACACCTGGCTTCCCGCGCTGTTGACGGACCCTTCCAGCAATTCCGGCCCGCCCCATCCCTTCGCGGTTTTTCGCGACGCCCAGATGTAGAAGTTGCGGCTTTCTTTTCCGTGCGCCGGCCGGTCCGATGCGAAAAGGAGGGTATTGCCGTCGGGCGTCAGAACCGGATCGGAATCACGATAGGCGCCTGAAAATGGCAAGACCTCCGGCTTGCTCCAGCGATCGTTCACCCAATGCGATATGCACATCACGTAGAGATAGTGCGGCGGCACGGTGATATCGAAAAAAATACTTTCGCCGCCGGGCGTGATGGAGCCGCCGAACTCATCGTCGGGCGTGGAGAGAGTTCCCTCGCCGATCATTTCCCGTCCGCCAGCCGCGAGCGGTAAATATGAAATTGGAACTGCCGCTCGCGATCGGAAGTGAAATAAAGAGTGCCGTCACTCGTGACGGAGGGATCGAGCGCTTTCGGCTCGCCCCAGCCCGTGGGCGTGCGCTCCACGCTCCAGATGCGCAACACCGGTATCTTGGCTCCGGCCAGCGGACGAGAGGAGGCGAAATACATCTTGATTCCGTCCGGCGAAAGCCGCGGCGGCAGGTCCAGAGAGCGCCCCGGAAAACGAGACAACTTCCGGCGTGCTCCATTTCCCATCGCGAAAGCGTGAGACGCAAATGATCGAGTAACGCGGGAACGTGGTGTA
>JBGPTK010000245.1:0-5550 GCA_041490605.1 Terriglobia bacterium
CACAGGCCGGAACAGGTCAACGGTTCGAACGTGGTGGTCACTTCCTCGGCGATACGCCCGGACAATCCCGAAGTTGTCGAGGCTCACCGGCTGAAAATTCCCGTGATCCCGCGCGCGGAAATGCTGGCCGAACTGATGCGCTTGAAATTTGGGATCGCCGTCGCCGGCGCGCACGGGAAGACCACGACGACATCGCTGGTCACCTCGGTGCTGGCCGCGGCGGCGCTCGATCCCACATTCGTGGTGGGGGGACGCGTGAACCACGCGGGCACCGGGGGGCGAGTGGGCCAGAGCGAATACATGGTGGTGGAAGCGGACGAAAGCGACCGCACGTTTTTGCTGCTGGCGCCGGTGGTGGCGGTGGTCACCACGATCGACCGCGAGCACCTGGACCAGTACAGCTCGCTCGAGGAAATCCAGGGAGCTTTCTTGCAGTTCGTGAACCGCGTGCCGTTCTATGGCTCGGCAATCCTGTGCATCGACGAGCCGAATATCCGCGCGATTCTGCCGGGGGTGAAGCGGCCGGTGATCACCTACGGCACCTCCAGCCAGGCGGACCTGGTGATCAGCGGCGTAAAGCTCGAAGGGCTGGGCAGCGAATTTCGCCTCACCTTTCGCGGAAAAGATCTAGGCATGTTCAGCCTGTTTTCTCCGCCGGGGATTCACAATGTGCGCAACGCGGCTGCCGCCGCGGCGGTGGGGCTGTATCTGAATTTGCCGCCGGATTTAATTCGCATCGGGCTGGAGAAATTCATGGGGGTGGGCCGGCGCTTCGAAGTGAAAGGCACGCCCAATGGCGTCACGCTGATCGACGATTACGGGCATCATCCCGCGGAAATTCGCGCCACGCTGGAAGCCGCGCGCAGTTGCCGTTTCCAGCGGCAGCTTGTCTTTTTCCAGCCGCATCGCTATTCGCGCACGATGCACCTTTGGGATGAGTTCAGCCATGCTTTCGAGAATGCGGACGTTCTGGTGGTGACGGAAATTTACGCGGCGGGGGAGAAGCCGATCGAAGGCGTCACCGGGGGAAAACTGGCGCAGGCGATTTCCGCCGCCGGACACAAGAACGTGATTTTCACGAGCACGATGCAAGAGGCGGTGGAATTTCTGCTGAAGGAAGCGCGTCCGGGAGACGCGATCTTGACGATCGGCGCCGGCAGCGTGGGCCGGGCGCTCGACCAGCTTGTGGTGCTATTAGGTTCACAGGTCGCTTTGCCCAATGCGAGTTGAACAGCCATCCATTTCGAGCGCGCTCGCCGGACTGGGAGTAGATTTGCGGCCCGCCGCTTCGCTGGCGGATCTGACGTCGCTGGGCATTGGCGGCGCCACCGACCGGCTGATTATTCGCAAGTACGAGAATTTGCCGGAAGTGATTCGGCTGCTCGATCGCGAAGGCGTTCCGCACCGGTTTTTGGGGGGCGGGACAAATCTGCTGGTTGCGGATGGCGAACTGCCCTGGGTGGTGCTACAACTTCCTTCCGTGCAGCCGGGAGTAAGCATCGAAGGGACGCTGGCCCACGTGGATGCCGCGACTGATCTGGGCGGCATGGTGACCTACTGCGCGAAACGCGATCTGGGGGGCATGGAAGGCTTGATCGGCGTGCCGGGTTCGGTGGGCGGCGCGCTGCGCATGAATGCGGGCGCCTACGGAATGCAAATCGGTTCCTACGTGCGCGAAGTGGAGCTGTATCGCGCGGCTTCGGGCCAGATCGAAACGCTGCGCGGCGAGGAAATTCGATTTGACTACCGGCACACTTCGTTCGCGCCGGACGATATTATGCTGCGGGTGAAACTGGAATTGCCGCCGAAGCCCTATCGCGAAATCGTCGAGGGGATTCGCGTGTGCAACCAGAAACGCCGGGCCAGCCAGCCGCTGAATCAAAAGAGCGCCGGGTGCATTTTCAAAAATCCGCCGGGGGCCTCGGCCGGGCGCATGATCGATGAACTCGCGCTAAAGGGCCACCGGGTGGGCGACGCGATGGTGAGCGACCGCCACGCCAATTTTTTTGTGAACGCCGGGAAGGCCACCTGCGCGGAGATGCTCGCGCTGATCGCCGATGTGCGCGAGCGGGTGCGCAAATCATTCGGTTTTGAAATGGAAAACGAAGTCATTCTCTGGAGCCACTGAACGAAATGGCCATGGACGCACAGGCATTTCCTCCGGAAGTGGTGGTGGACGAGGAACCGCGCTATCTGCGCCGCCAAAAACCGGTGGAGATCAAGCGCCGGAAATTCGGGAAGAAGGCCTGGAAGCTCTATTTTCGCGTAGCCTTCTGGGCCGTCGCCGGAGCTGCCGCCGTATGGCTGCTCTACGGCGTCGCGAATTTCTTGTTTGCCTCGCCGCAAATGGCGCTGCTCCACCCGCAGCAGGTGATGATCAGCGGCACTCAAAATATTTCCCGCGCCGCGGTGCTGGACCTTTTTGCCGTGGATCGCGGCCGCAGCGTTTTGCTGATCCCGCTCGACGAGCGGCGCCATCAGCTCGAGGCGATGCCCTGGATTCAGCGCGCCACCGTGCGCCGGGCGTTGCCGAATCTGGTCCAGGTGGAAATCGTCGAGCGCGTGCCCGTAGCGTTCCTGCGGCAGGGAACGGAACTGGCCATGGTGGATGCCGAGGGGATCATTCTTGACCGGCCGGTAGAAGGAGATTTCAATTTTCCGGTCGTCACGGGTATAACTGCACAGTTGCCCCGGGAAGATCGCGGGCAGCGGATGCAGATGTTCGTGACTTTCCTGCGGGAAATCGATCGCGCGCATCCCGGCGCAAGCGGCCAGGTGAGCGAGGCCGATCTTTCGGACGCGCACGATGTCCGCGCCACGATTGCCGGGCTGCCGGGAACTGCCGCTTCCGCTGCCAGCGACGGTGTAACCAAGGCGCCGGCGCAAGACAATGAACCGGTAGTAGTGCATTTTGGCGACAAGGATTTTCAAAGCAAATATCAATCGTTGACGGAGAATATCGCCCAGTGGCGCGCGGTGGCCGGGCGGATCGAATCGGTGGATTTGCGCTTCAATCGGGAAGCGGTAGTAAATCCCGAGCTGTCTGCCACAGCGCATACAGCAAAGCCGGCGCCAACCGCGCCGAAACCAATTGCGAAACCGGCGGCGATTTCCGCGGCAAAACCGGCGCCGAAATTGGCGGCGAAACAACGGGCCAAGCCGGCAACCAAGCATGCGGCGAAGCATAAGCATTCGTAAAGATTGCAGTGGGAGACGGTGGCTGCCGGATCATTCCGGCGGCGTGCCGAGGGCCTAAAGGAGCGGCGGAAGTGGGGAAAAAGGACAGGTACGTAGTCGGACTCGACATTGGCAGCACCAAGACGTGCGCATTGATGGGCGAACCGGACCCGGATGGTGGAGTGAAATTCGTGGCGCTAGGCGCGGCGGAATCCAAGGGCTGGCGCAAGGGCCAAATCGTGAATCTGGATTTGGCGGTCACTTCGATCCGGCGGGCAGTGGAGGAAGCGGAAACCGTGGCCGGCGTTCCGGTGGAATCCGCGCTGATCGGGATAGCCGGCGCCCACGTGCGGGGAGTGAACAGCCGCGGCGGCATCACGCTGGGCCAGCGCGCGCGCGACATTCAGACCGACGACGTGCGCCGCTCGGTGGAAGCGGCGCGCAACATCACGCTGCCGGACGATCGCGAAGTCCTTCATGTGCTGCCGCAAGAATTTTTCCTGGATGGACAGGACCATATCCGCGATCCGCTGGGGATGGTGGGGCAGCGCCTGGAAACCAACGTGCACATCGTCACCGCGTCGGCCACCAACACCCAGAATATTGTGACGGCGGTGAACCGCGCCGGCGTTCATGTGAGCGCGACGGTGCTGGAGCCCTTGGCCTCCGCGGAATCCTGCCTGACGCAGGACGAGCGCGAGCTGGGCGTCTGCCTGCTCGATATCGGGGGAGGCACCACGGAAGTGATCATTTACACGGGCGGCGTGGTGCGGCACTCTACCGTGATTCCCGTGGGCGGCGACCACTTCACGAACGACATTGCGGTCGGCATGCGCACGCCGATTCCAGAGGCGGAAAAAATCAAGCGCGAGTATGCTTGCGTCGTCCGCGAGCTGATGGGGGAAGACGCGGCGATTGAAATTGCCAGCGTGGGCGACCGGCCGCCGCGCACGGTGTTCGCGCGCATGCTTTGCGAAATCGTGGAGCCGCGCGCGCAGGAATTGCTGACGCTGGTGCGCGATGAGCTTCGCCGCTCCGGCCTGGATTCGCAGATTCCCGCGGGCCTGGTGCTGGCCGGCGGCTGCGTCCACCTCCGGGGAATTCCGGAGTTGACGGAAAAAGTATTTTCGCTTCCGGTTCGCGTGGCGGCGCCGCGCGGCCTGGCGGAAATGAGCGAAGTGGTTTCCCGGCCCGAATATGCGACGGCCGTCGGTCTGGTTCTTTACGGCACGCGCGCCCGGCGCGTGGCCGCACAGCAACCCTCCGGCTGGACGGGCAAATTGAAGGCCTTATTTGCAAACGCATAAGCAGGTCACTCGTACCGAACCGAACATGGGGGGAGGCAGCATGCCAAGAGAATCCGCACTTCGAGTTTCCTTTGCAGAGGATCTACAGAACGGCGCGAAGATCAAAGTGATCGGGGTGGGCGGCGGCGGGACGAATGCCGTCAACCGCATGATCCGAGCGAAAGTGGAAGGAATCGAATTTATCGCCGCCAATACGGATTTGCAGGCGCTGAAAATGTCGCAGGCGCCGGTGAAACTCCAGTTGGGCGCAAAACTGACCAAGGGGCTGGGCGCGGGAGCGAATCCCGAGATCGGCCGCAAGGCCGCGCTCGAGGATACGGAAAAAATTCTGGAGGCGCTGGACGGCGCGGACATGGTGTTCGTCACTTCCGGCCTCGGCGGCGGCACGGGATCGGGAGCGGCGCCGGTGGTGGCGAATCTGGCCACCGAATTGGGCGCATTGACGGTGGCGGTGGTCACCAAGCCGTTCTCCTTCGAGGGCAAACGGCGCATGCAGCAAGCTGAACAGTCGCTCGCGGAACTGATCGGCTGCGTGGACACGGTGATCGTGATCCCCAACGAGAAGCTGATGGAATGCGTGGAGCACGGCACCAGCTTTTTTGAATCGTTCCGTGTGGCCGACGATATTCTGCGCCAGGCCGTGCAGGGCATCAGCGACATCATCACGGTTCCCGGGATCATCAACCGCGATTTCGCCGACGTTCGCACCATCATGCACGGGCAGGGCTACGCGGTGATGGGCACGGCCGTGGCTTCGGGCGCCAATCGCGCCACGGACGCCGCGAACCGCGCCATCAATAGCCCTTTGCTGGAAGACAACAGCATTCAGGGCGCGCAGGGAATTTTGATCAATATTACGGGTTCCTCCAGCCTCAGTTTGCATGAAGTACACGAGGCCTCCTCCATCATCCAGAAGGCTGCGCATGAAAATGCGAACATCATTTTCGGCGCGGTGATGGATGAAGCGATGAAGGAATCGGTGAAAATCACGGTGATCGCGGCGGGTTTCCGCGAAGTCAGCCAGCGCAAGCCGGCTCAGCGGCCGTCCTATCTGCCGAAAACGTGG
>JBGPTK010000246.1:0-5543 GCA_041490605.1 Terriglobia bacterium
GTGTCGGGTCGAGATCGGATCGTGATGCCCTCGCCTGCACAGGGGACTCGGGATTCCTCGGCCGCAACCCGGCCTTCGGAATGACCGCGGGGAGAAGGAATGGGTGTCGGGTCGAGATCGGATCGTGATGCCCTCGCCTGCACAGGGGACTCGGGATTCCTCGGCCGCAACCCGGCCTTCGGAATGACCGCGGGAAGAAGGAATGGGTCACGGGTCGAGATCGGGTCGTGATGCCCTCGCCTGCACAGGGGACTCGGGATTCCCCGGCCGCCGCCCGGCGCGGCTGTTACCGAGCTTGGTTGGCTTGCTGCTGGGCCAGGGGGGATTCGAAATCCATGTCGGGTTCGAGCCAGAGGAGGAGGGCTTGGGGGAGGGTTAGCCCGAGGACTATGCCGGCGAGAACTAGATTGTGGCTTAGCTGGGGAAGCTGGAAGGGGCGCGTGCCGAGGAAGAAGGCGAAGATCAGGAAAGCGAGGACGAGCCGATAGGAGTAGAAGTGCATGCGGTCGCGGCGGTGGAGTTCGCGTTCGTCGTTTTGCCAGGAAGTGGGCAAGCCTGAAGGGATGCACATGGCGAAGGGCTTGATCAGGCCCCAGCGTCCGTAGCCTCCAAAGAGGATTCCGTTGACCAGGAGCGAGGTGACCATGAGCATGACAGCGTAGGGAGCTGGTTCGCTACGAGTGCCAGCCAGGGTGGAGGTGACAATCCAGATGGCGATGAGAGCGAGATAGGTGATGGCTACCAGCCAGCGGCGATTGCGCCGGGGGGCCATATTCATTCCGAGTAAACTCAGTTTGTCGCGCATGGTTTTTGACCGTCCTTTGCTGTGATCCAGTTGTGAGTTATGGCAATTCTTGATACCAAGAAACTGTGTGCCTCAGGGGCTGAAGCCGCTGTTTTTAGCGGATTCTATGTCGGAGCTGAAGCCTCCGACCCCCTAAGAACCATCCTCGAGTAGCGCCCGCCTTCAGGCGGGTACGTGATTGATTCTAAAGATGCCGCCCTGAAGGGCGGCGCTACACAACCAGCCCTCAATCAGCGTTGCCACACAGACTCTGAAGCTCCGACCCCCGACAATCCTGCGAGAGATCCGACACCCTAAACACCTTTTGAGCCAGGCTCCAGCCTTGCCGAGCGCGAAATTCTGTCACTGGCCGGAAGCTGCCGTGGGCCAACTTTTCAGCGGTTGGAACGGCTGGGGCGAAAAGATCGCCTCAATGGGCACGCCGAAGTATCGGCTCAGGGCGAAGGCCAGCGTCAAGCTGGGGTTGTAATTGCCGCGCTCGAGAAAACCGATGGTCTGGTAATTGACCCCGACGGCGCTGGCCAACTCCTGTCGAGTTATGGCGCGTTCCGCGCGGAGAACGGCCAAGCGGTTGTGAATCTTTGGTTCTTCGTTGCTTTGCGATATGTTTTCGTTTCCCATTAGCATCCATATATTGCTATAACGCAATATACTTGTCAAGAGAAAAATCAGCCTAAATCAGGGTATGCCTGATGCTTGCTACGGTTGAAGGGAGATTTGGGATTGGGTTTGGATTTTCCCGGCGTAGTGGATTTTGGAAGGAGCGGTGGCGGCGGAGATGGTGAAGTCGATATCTTCGGAACCAGTTTGGGTGAGGCTGACGACCATGCCGGTGCGGAGGGAGATGGTGGCGAGGCTTTCGCCGGTGCCGGTCCACTTGCCGGAAGTGCGCAGGCTGTTGCGGCTGTATTGAAGCGGGGTGGGATCGCCGGAGCCGTGCTTGTCGACCATTTCGAAGCTGGTGAGGATTACGGCGCAACCTTCCTGGGGATTCGCGGCGGATGCGGGCGGCGAAGTTGTTTTGGTTTTAGGATGCGGAGGCGGCTGCTTTTGGGCAGCGGGGGCGGGTGAATCGGCCGGCAGCTGCGCAGTCTCGCCGGGGAAGCATGGTTCGTTGCGCAAGTAATTGGATTCGGTGCGCCAGGCGAGGCCTGCGAGCGGCGCGCCGTCGATTGGTTTTTCGGTGGACCATTTTTCGCCGATGGCGATTCCCTGCCTGGGCAAGGTGGAGCCTGCCGTCATGCTGGTGAGCCATTGGCGGACGGCGCCAGCGGCGGATTCGTCGGAGATGACGTCTTTCAAACCTTCAATTTCGGTGACGCTGCCGTCGGCTTCGAGAGTGAACTCGAGGGTGTGGCCTTCTAGACTTTTATATTGTTTCTCGATGGCGTCTTCCTGCGGATCGTAGGAATCACTTTTCGATCTGGCGGAACTTTGCTCGTAAGTGGTGCGCAGGCGGACGCGCAAACCGGCGTTATTTGCTTCGGCTTCGACTTTTACAACTTCGAGGCGGACGAGCGCGGTGACGATGCGGTCGAGCTGCGAAGCGCCCTGGGGATCGGCGATGGGGCCGGTGCTCTGGCTGATGGTACTGGTGCGCAGATCAACCTGGTAGCGGTAGATGTCGCCGGACTTGAAATGGGGGAGGAGCCTGGTGCGCTCGGCGGCTGGGCGAGCTGTGGCTGGTACAGGGTGCGGAAAAACTCGATAAACGCTCTCCGATGGAATGCCCATTCCAGATGAGCGACGGAAGGGCAAACTGCTTCTGAAGCATTCGGAGTTTTCTCTGGATTCCTCGCCCATACTACGGGCTCGGAATGACCCACAGTTGTATTTTTCCGCAGGCCGCGATGGCAGCGAGGATGCCGCGCCGAGGGAGAGGGCGAGGCTAATTGCCAGCGCGAACGTCATTCGTGGTGCATGGGCCATGACACTCCTCGATTTCAATTTGCACGGATAGCCGGGCGTGAAATTCCGGCGGGCGATCGAGGCCGGGAACGGGCGCGAGAGTCCAAGTGATTTCGCGGGTGGCGGAACGCGTGGCGGCGAGAACGCGGCCGTCGCTGAGAGAAAGCGTGGCCAGGGATTCGGCGTGAAAGCGTCCATCGGCGGCGCCTTCGGGAGGCTTTTCCGGGCCGGCGGCAATTTTGCCCTGAATCTGCTGGACGACCAGGAGGCGGATAGCGGGTTCCGAATCGGCGGAAGAGACGGTGCGAGAAGATTCGAGCCATTCACCGCTTTCCGTGCCCTTCACTTCGGCCCAGCTTTCGAGGGTTACGGCGCGCGGTTCCTGCCAGTGGCCGCCGATGGAAATGGGGCGCGCGGGGAGAACGGCGACGGGGCGGAGCGCGCGCAGGAGCCAGAGGGTGAGCAGAGGCGGCGATGATTCGACGATCGGAGGGACGCCTGAGGACTCAAGGCCGAGCAATTGGCCGGCGGGCGTTTCGCGATAGCGGATGGTTTTGGTATCGGCGGTCGTCCAATTCGCGGACATTTCTTCGAGAGCTTTGGTCAACTTCGCTGCTTCGGGATCGCCCGCGGGCGAGGATTCGCCGGTGGAGCTGCTGAAATCGTTGAGCGTTTCTTCGATGTCTGCCGCGCCGCCGGAGCCAACGGAGAGAATGTGAACGGTGGAGCGCCAGGCAATGCGGCGCTCGGCGCTGCGGGCGAAAGGATGAACATAGGTTTTCGCGCCGATGGTTTCGGGCTGCTGGCCTTCGAGCTCGGTGAGCACGGATACCTGGATGCGGTATTGAGCGGTAGAGCCGGCGGTAAAGGTGCGTTCGAGGGTGAGGGGATCGGCATTCGGCGAAGGTGTTTTGCCGGCGTGTTTTTGCTGGGCGAATGTGGAGATTGCTGATGCGGCCAGAAGGAGTGCGCTTAGTTTTTGAAGCGTTGTTCGATGGGTCATGAATTCAGCCAGGATGCCGCGCGGGCTTGGGAGAGACGCACGCTAGCATAGAGTGATTCTCCCGGCAAATTGAGATGCGGGGGATGTGGGGTGAGTTGTAAATTGCCGGGCGCCGGGGGAGAGTACGGAGGATTACCGCAGAGGCGCAAAGTAAGCGGAGGCGAGTTGAATGTTGCGCGGTTATTTTTCCATGGGGGCAGAGGTTGAACGCAGGTGGCGGTCGAAGAAATCGGAGCCGGCGGAATAGGCTCTGACCCAGGAGCGGAAGAGAAGGAAATCGTGAATCTCGTCGGGGAAAACGATCTGCTCGAATTCGACGTTTTGTTTGCGCAGGGCTTCGACCATGTCGACCATTTGGGAGAAAGGAACGTTGCGATCGTCGTCGCCTTGAATCAGCAGGACGGGAGAGCGCCAAGTGTTCATCGAGGAGAGCGGGGATGATTCCCAGGCCAGGCGAGCGGCGTCGGGATGGGCGTCCGGCTTGTATCCTGCAGTGAAGTTGGGGATTTCGGTGTTCCAATCGTGGACGCCGTGCATATCGACACCCGCGGCGAAAAGATCGGAAGCGCGGGCGAGGCCGAGCGCGGTGAGATAGCCGCCGTAGCTGCCGCCCCAGAGTCCGATGCGATGCGGGTCAACATCCGGGCGGCTGTGGAGATAGAGTCCGGCGCCCATGACGTCGTTGAATTCGCTGGCGCCGGTGGCGCCGTAATTGAGGGCTTCGCGGAAATCGAGGCCGTAGCCGATGCCACTGCGATAGTTGACGGCGAGGACGATGTATCCGCGGCTGGCGAGAAACTGATTCATGGCGTAGGCGTTGTTGTAATAGCCCATGTAATGCCAGCCGAGGAGCATTTGGCGGCGCGAGCCTCCATGGAAGAAGACCAGGGCGGGATGCTTTGCGCCGTCTTTGGCATTGGGAGGGAGAAATAATTGGGCGTGGAGCTCGAGACCGTCGGCGGCGGAGAGAATTACCTGTTGCGGGGTGACGAGCGCTTGGGCGGGAAATTGATTTGGAATTGAGTCGGGAGCGAGGTCGGTTAATGCGCCAGAAGCGGCGATCACTGCGGGGCACATGGGAAGACGCGCGTCGGAGCGGAGGATGACGATCGAGCGATTGTCGGTGGTGACGACGGGGTAGGTTTCGATTCCGGAGCCGCTGGTGATTGAGGATGGATGATCGCCGGATGGGGAAACTTTCCAGATGTGGCGGCGGTCAATGTCATCTTGATTCGAGGAATAGACGATTTCTGCGCGGTTGGGGCTGAGGGCGACAAATTCCACTTCGAAATTTCCGGGCGTCAACAGCGTGGCGGCTCCGCCAAGGGCTGAGACGGAATAGAGATGCGTCCAGCCGTCGCGCTCCCAGGGGAAGACGATGCGATCGCCGACGGCCCACAGGAGTTGGTTATCGGCAACGATTTCGCGGAAGACGCTGCCGCGGCCTGGTTCGGCGCGCCAAATCTCGCGAGCTTTCCCGGTGGCGACATCGGCAATGTGGATTGACCAAGGCGTGCCTTCTCGCTTGGGGCTGAAGGCGAGATTGCTTTTAGAAACCGGGATGCGAATAAAAGCGATCTGGCTTGTGCTCGGAGACCACACAGGCTCGCTATCGGTGTCAACGCTGGGATCAAGGTAGGTGACCGATTTTGCGGCAGCGTCATAGACGCCGATGAAACCGTGGCTGGCGCGGCTGCTGGTGAAGGCGAGCTTCGAGCCGTCGGGGGACCAGCGCAGGGAACCTGCATCGCCCGCCGCGTGAATCAATTGCTCGGGCTTGGAGCTGCCGTCGAGCTTGGCGATCCAAACTTGATTTTTTAGGATATA
>JBGPTK010000247.1:0-5527 GCA_041490605.1 Terriglobia bacterium
CCTGGGAAAGGAAGTTCTTGCCGGAGGCCGGCGCTACAGCGCCGCCGCGTTGCCCAGCGACGATTCGATGGCCGATTTTTACGAATCGTCCTGCGATCGACTGGCATTAGAAGGATACGAGCATTATGAAATTTCCAATTGGGCGCTCCCAGGATTCCGGTCGCGCCACAATTTGAAATACTGGCGGCGCGAACCTTATTTTGGATTTGGAGCCGGAGCGCATTCCTTCAATGGGCGGGTGCGTTGGGCCAATGTTCACGATCCCAAGGCCTACGTGGCAGCGATTGCGAAAGGCTCGACGCCATCCGAGATGATCGGCGTGGTAACTGCGGCGGAAGCCCTGGACGAAGAACTCTTCCTGGGCCTCCGCCAACTCGAGGGGATCGACCTGGCCCGCATCGAGAAACAGTATGACGTCAACTTGCACGCTCGAATGGAAGCGCTGCGCGACCAGGGCCTGCTCGAGATGGAAGGCTCGCGGGTACGTCTGGCGCCCGCGCGGCTGACGGTCTCCAATGCAGTGTTCGTGGAGTTGATGAGCTAAATTAGGGAAGGAAGCGGCGCGGCGGAGTTCAGGAGCGAACTGTGTACGAATCCACGACGCAAGACGCAAAAGATTTGCACGCCGGCCAATCCGCCGGCGCAACGGTTGACCTGCGCAGCGACACGGTGACCAAGCCGACGCCGGCCATGCGCCGCGCCATGGCCGAAGCGGTGGTGGGTGATGATGTGTACGGCGAAGATCCTACCGTCAACAAGCTGCAATCGCGAGCCGCCGAACTTTTTGAGCGTGAAGCCGCAATTTTTGTTCCCTCGGGCGCCATGGGAAATCTGATCGCGATCAAAACCTGGACGCGCCCCGGACAGGAAGTAATTTGCGAGCAGCGCGCCCACATCCACGAATACGAACTGGCTTCCATGTCCGCGATTGCCGGCTGCATGCCGCGAACCGTTTTTTCACCGGATGGCATTCTTTCCTGGGAAATGATCGAACCGCTCATCCGCCCGAAAACTTATTACTTCTCGCAGACGGCGCTGGTGGAGCTTGAAAATACACACAACATGGCCGGGGGAAGCGTTTATCCCACCGCAACCGCCGAAAATATTTGCGATCACGCTCATGCGGCAGGCCTGAAAGTTCATCTGGACGGCGCGCGGATTTTCAATGCGTCCGTGGCGCTCGGCCAGGGCGTTGCGCAACTCACTCGGAAATTCGATTCGATCATGTTTTGCCTTTCGAAAGGGCTTGGCGCGCCAGTGGGCTCGCTGCTGCTCGGCTCGCAAGAATTTATTGACGGGGCACGCATCGCCCGCAAGCAACTGGGCGGGGCAATGCGCCAGGCGGGAATCCTTGCCGCTGCGGGATTGATTGCGCTCGAAGAAGGCCCGAAGAATCTGCCGCGCGACCACCAGAATGCGCGCTATCTGGCCGAGGCGCTTTCCGAAATCAAGGGAATCAGCCTCGATCCGAAGAAGGTGGCGACCAATATCGTGATCTTCGACGTGCGAGGAACCGGGCGCACCGCGGCGGAGATTTCAGGGGAACTGGGAAAGCGCAAAGTATTCTGCGGCCCGACGGAGAAATTTTCTCTTCGCATGGTGACGCACTGCGATGTGGATCGCGCGGGGATCGATCGCGCTCTCGAAGCGCTGCGAGAAGTCGTGGAGCACTTGTAGCCGATCGCCGGCGATGGCGCGCTTCCGCCCATCACGCAGGCCGGCCGCTGGTCAAGCTTCGCGAGCTAAGCAACAAGCGCGTCGCACGCGCTTATTGCCGCGGGCGGCGCTGTGATATAAATATTCTTTAAGAACGTTCTGACTTTTTCTTTCCGAGCGAGGCTCCGTGGATTTCTCTCTGAATGATGAACAGCAGCAACTTCGGCGCACGGTTCGCGCATTTGCCGAAGCCGAAATTCTTCCCCACGTGATGGAGTGGGACGAAGCCTCGCATTTTCCCGCGGAAATCATTCCCAAGATGGCGGAATTGGGTTTTCTCGGCGCCATCTATCCCGAAAAATACGGCGGCGCGGGAATGGGCTACGCCGAATACGCCATCATCATCGAAGAACTCGCGCGGGTGGACGGCTCGATCGGGCTGATCGTGGCCGCGCACAATTCGCTGTGCACCAATCACATCTATAAATTCGGAACGGAGGCACAGCGGAAGAAATACGTCACGCCGCTGGCGCAGGGAAAAAAGCTCGGCTGCTGGTCGCTGACGGAGCCCAACGCCGGCTCGGACGCCGGCGGCACGCGCACCATCGCCGTGAAGCAGGGAAGCGATTGGGTGCTGAACGGCGCCAAGACGTTCACGACCAACGGCACCTACGCGGATGTCTGCGTGGCCATGGCCGTCACCAATAAATCCAGGGAGCACCACGGCATTTCCGCGTTCATCATTGAGAAGGGCACTCCCGGCTTCCGTCCCGGCAAGAAGGAAAACAAGATGGGCATGCGCGCCAGCGATACCTCCGAAGTCGTGTTCCACGATTGCCGCGTGCCGGCCGAAAATCTTCTGGGAGAGGAAGGCGAGGGGTTCATCAATAGCCTGCAGATTCTCGACGGCGGCCGGGTCTCCATTGCCGCGCTCGGATTGGGAATGGCGCAAGGCGCGTACGAGGCCTCCGTGAAATATTCGAAAGAGCGGAAGCAATTCGGCAAGGCCATTTCCGAGTTTCAGGCGATTCAATTCAAGCTCGCCGACATGGCCACGGAAATTGAAGCGGCTCGCCTGCTGACGTATCAATCCGCGTGGCTGGCGGACCGCGCGCTGGCCGGCGACAAAAGCGCGCGGTTCACACGGGAATCGAGCATGGCGAAACTTTACGCGGGCGAGGTGGCCGTGCGCGTGGCCAACGAGGCGGTGCAAATTTTCGGCGGCTACGGCTTTATCAAGGATTATCCCGCCGAAAAGTTTTATCGCGACGTGAAGCTCTGCACCATCGGCGAAGGCACCAGTGAAATCCAGCGGATGGTAATCGCGCGGCAACTCCTGGGCAAGAAGTAGATCCCCAGCGGCTATACAGTTTGCGGAGAAAGTCGAGAATCGCCCTCCGATGCAATGGCCGCTTCAGATGAGCGACGGAAAGACCCTCTGCTTCTCAAGCATTTTGGGTTTTCTCTGGATTCCTCTCCCGCAGGAGCGGGATCGGAATGACCACGAATTGGATTTTTCCGGAGCCTGCATGAGCTGGCGGCAAGAAATAAGGGGAAAAGAGGCGCGACCATAGATTCCAATTTCTATTTTCCCCATTCTGGTTTCTAATTCTCCTCTATGTTGATGCGCACATTCTTGTGGCCCCTGTATCTGTGAAGCCGACTGCCTCAGTTGACAATTGGGCGGAGCGAATACGCGCCGGAGACGTTCGGGCAATTTCGCAAGCGCTCACCGCCATTGAGGATCGCTCGCCCGAAGCCGAGGAAATCCTGAAACTATTATTTCCGCACACCGGCAAGGCCTATCGCCTGGGGATCACCGGCGCGCCGGGAACGGGCAAGAGCACGCTGGTCGATCGCCTGGCTGCCCACTACCGCGCCCAGAAAAAGCCGGTCGGGATCATTGCCGTGGACCCTTCGAGCCCCTTCACCGGCGGCGCAATCCTGGGCGACCGCATTCGCATGCAAGGACACGCCAGCGACGTGGGAATCTTCATCCGTTCGATGGCCACCAGAGGATTTCTCGGCGGGCTCGCGCAGGCCACCGCCGACGCGGCGCTGCTGATGGACGCTTCCGGAAAAGAATACGTGATCGTCGAAACCGTCGGCGTGGGGCAGGGCGAAATCGAGATTGTGCGGCTGGCCGATTGCACAGTGGTGGTCCTGATGCCGGGAATGGGCGACGACGTGCAAAGCCTGAAGGCCGGGCTGATGGAGATTGGCGATATTTTTGTGTTGAATAAAGCGGACCGGGAAGGCGCCGACCGGTTCGAGCAGCAATTGCGCGCCATTTTGCAATTGGTACCGGACCACAACGGATGGAATCCTCCCATCGTGCGCACCATCGCCACGGAAAATAAAGGGATCGCTGAACTGGCCCAGCAGATCGATCTTTTCCGGCAGCACTTTTCGTCTTCCGACGCGCGCGGCCCCAAGGAAGTGGGCCGTTGGAAGCAGCGCCTGCTCCAATTGATCGCAGCCCGGCTGATGGAGCGAGTGGTCGGCGAGCGAGTGGGGGAGGCGGCGCTCAATCGCCTGGCCGAGGAAGTTGCGGCACGGAAGAAAGATCCTTACGCCGCGGTGAATGAAATTTTGGCGAGTGTAGGCCTGGCGGAGCATTCATGAAGCTCGGCGACCTGGAATTTCATATCCTGAGCGACGGCGGGTTCCGGCTCGATGGCGGCGCGATGTTTGGAGTGGTGCCGCGCCCGATGTGGGAAAAGAAAATGCCGCCGGATGAGCGAAATCGCATTCAACTGGCGATGAACTGCCTGCTGGTGCGTTCGGTGGGGAAATGGATACTGGTGGAAACCGGCGCCGGCGATAAATGGGACGCGAAACGCCGCGACATCTTCGGACTGGAAGGGCCGCCGCATTTGCCCGACCATTTGCAAGCGCGCGGGGTGCGCCCGGAAGAAATCGATCTGGTGATCAACACGCACCTTCACTTCGATCACTGCGGCTGGAATACTCATATCGTGAATGGCAAGGCCGTGCCGATGTTTCCCAACGCCCGTTACGTGGTGCAGCGCGGGGAACTCGAGCATGCCAAACACCCGAATGAGCGCGACCGGGCCAGCTACATGATCGATAATTTCGCGCCCATGGAAGCGGCCGGGCAATGGTGGCTGCTGGAAGGGGATTGCGAAGTGGCGCCCGGCGTCGAGCTGATTCGAGTTCCGGGACATGCGCGAGACATGCAGTGCGTTCGTTTGTCCGGCGGCGGGAAATCGGCATTCTGTTTCGTCGACCTGGTTCCCACCACCGCGCACCTGCCGTTCAACTGGATCATGGCTTACGATCTTGATCCAATGATTACACTGGAAAATAAAAAGAAGTGGATTCCGGAGGTTGCGCGAGGAGAATGGTTGGCGATCTTCGCGCATGATCCCATCGTGCAAGCGGCCTACTTGCGCGAGCGCGATGGAAAGTACGAAGCAGAACCGGTGGCGGTCGATTGAAATTGAGTCAGTCCTGAAGAAAAAGGCGGTGTTCGTTTGGAGCACGAAGGCGCAATCAAAATTGGAATCATCGGCGGCAGCGGACTCTACTCCATGCCGGGCCTGGAGCAAGTGACGGAAGTGCAGGTAAACACCCCGTTCGGCGAGCCTTCGGATGCTTTCGTCATCGGAATTCTGGAAGGGAAGCGCGTGGCATTTCTCGCCCGCCACGCCCGCGGGCATCGCCTGCTGCCCGGCGAGATCAATTACCGCGCCAATATCTACGCGATGAAGTTGCTGGGCGTGGAACGCATCTTGTCCATCAGCGCAGTCGGCTCGCTGCGCGAGAATTTGCATCCGCTCGATTTTCTGATCCCCGATCAATTTTTCGACCGCACGCGCGGCCGTGTAGCCACGTTCTTCGGCGAAGG
>JBGPTK010000248.1:0-5501 GCA_041490605.1 Terriglobia bacterium
GGTGTAAACGTGTGGCCATAACGGAGCAGTAACTCATTCCTATTTCTTGGTACGTACCCGGAACGTCTTGCGCTGCCATGCACTTTTGTATCTGGAAGGAGAGCTAGGTGGGAGATCCACAGAAGCCAGATCCGGCCAGTGTCGGCCTGGCGGTGCAGATTGCGGATCTGCTCGACCGCCTGAAGGCGCTGGAGGAAAAGGCGAAGAAGCCAGAACAGAAAGAGGGGCACTGGTACAGCTCGGAATTATTTTCCTCAGTGCTTTCGGGAGTGATTCTGGCGGTGTTTGCATTTTTTCTCACCGGCAGGATCGAGAAGTCGTTCCAGGAGCGGCAACTCAACTCGTCGAATGCCAAGGATATGGAGCAAGTGCTGGAGAGCTTGAACAAGGGGGACCGTGATGTTGCGGCAGCCTCGGCGATCGCGCTTTCCATGTATGGCCGCTATGCGATCCCACCACTCGTGGACAACCTTCAGTTTGGGCCGGAGCGATCGCTGGCAGCGGAGAGGGGCCTGAAGGCTGTGGTGCTCACGGATGCGCCGATCCTTTGCACCAGCTTGACCGAAGTGCTGAAAAACCGGACGCAGCTTTATAATGCGGCCAGCCACGCGGCCGTGATTCGAATCCTGGGGGCTGCCGGCTGCACTTCTGCCACCACAGTTACCGCCTTAAAGCAATACGCAGACTTGATTAAGCGGGCGGAAACGCCAGCGGGCTTTGACGAATATGGCGAGGTAGTGTTGTCCGCAACTCCCAGCAACTTGGAGCAAGCGAAGAAGGACCTGCAACAAACGTTCAAACTCCTCCATGTGGACTATGCATTTTAATTGTCGTGTCGTGTGCGGCGCCGCTCTTTTGAGCCTGCTGGGATTCGCCGCGCCATCGAGGGCGCAGATGAATCCTTGTCCGCACGTATCCGAGGGAGCCGGATACAAGATTTTAATCGACGAAGTGCAGTATTTGAATACGGCAGGAGCCGCGCAGCCGGCTCAGCAGCTGGAATTGTTGCGCTTTACTGTCGAGACCACGCTCGATCGGGCGCGGCCGCTGGCCGAAGGGAAGAATCGATCCAATTTGGAGTTTAAGTACCTTCCCTGCCCCGGCCGGCATCCGGATGGCGACAACCAGTTCGACTCCGATATGGTGCGAGAGTTGGATCAGGCGCATGTGATCCTCGAAGTGTGGGGCACGATTTTTCCGCTGGGAAATAACAAACACAAGTTCGTGTTGGAATACGCCTTGGTGCCTGTCAGCTTCCTGAAGGCGCCGCCCCGCAGGGAATTATTCCGGCGGTGAAGGACATGTCCGTCAAACCGACCTCCGATCAGATCTTGAGTTTCTTCGATGAGCGCGGGGCAGACCTGAAGGCGTTCTATATGGTCGCCGCGGGCGCGCAAGCATTCGCGGACCACCAGTGGAATCCGGCGGTGCATTTTCTGTGCAAAGGCGCGTCGTTCTTGAAGGGCAAAGCCGGGAGAGAGGACCTGCTCGGCTACGCGAACGAGCTGGCCTCTTCGGCGGCGCAAGAATTGCGCAAGACCAATGATGTGTCCGTGAGCTTGATGTCCGCGGACCAGGTGAAGAATTATTGCAAGTTTGCGACGACTCGATGAGCGCTCGAACTTCTACTGCCGGACGATGCGTGCTGTGCGCGATCGTGGTGTGGATGGCAGCGCTCTGTTGCGCTCCTCCCGCGCAAGCGGGCGCCATTGCAAGTTGCCGGGCGCCATTTGGCTTCGGCGGTGCCGAGGTCAACCTTGTTGTTTTGCCTTATTACCAGGAAGGCCCTTCCCCAGTCGATTTGAATGGGACAGGAACTCAAATCGCGCTGCTTCTGAAACTCGAAACGCTGTTCCGCGCCACCGCATTCGATCGCTGGGGAATCATACTGATGACCGGGACCAAGCGGGAGTGCGATCCGGATCTGATTGCGCGCCGCATGATGGCCAGTGAAATCCGTCCCGGCGGGCGGCTGATTCTGCTGTGGGGAAAGCTGTATCAGCAGGATGACGATATTTACGTTCAGAGCTATGTGCGATTCTTCCGCAGGCCGGCGCCCAACGAGTCGGCTCCACCCGTTCAATTACTCATGGAGGTGGGTGGCAAACCGTTCTCGGGGGACGTGAGTTCGCAGGATTTGGTTTTCCCGCCGGAGCTGCTGACGCGCCCGGAATTGGCTGCGATTCAAAACAATTTCGCTAAGAGCGCCTTCTTCTACCAGCAGCCCAATCTCGATGCCGCCCGCAGGCCCATTCCACTCGATCAGTTTCGAAAATGTATGCAATGCCAAGACCCACTGGCCTTCACGGTGGAAGCGCGGCAAGGGGATTGGATTCGCGTGAAGCAGATCGATGGTCCGGAGGAATACCTGCTGGCTCACCTCGAGGAGGGGCTGAGCTTGAACCGGCGGCTCCCGGAAGTCACGTTCGTGCAAGGGCTGCTCGGCTATTTGCGTTACCAAACCGTATCCCCGCAGCGGCCAGCCGCGGCCATGAAGCTCGCTGAAGATGCCCTGATGCGCTACGCGTCGCGAGAAGAAGCCGCGCGGGAACCGGAAACAAAGGCCGTGGCCCTGCAACTTGCCGGAATACTGGATTCCGCCGAGGACCGCGATCCTTCCGGAAAATTCGACACGGCATTCCAGCTTGCGCCTTACAGCTCCGACGCGCGAAATTTGGCGGTGATTGTGGAGTTGAACCGGACTTTCCATTCGCCGGAATCGAAGCTACGCCCGCGGGAAATCGTCGACGACTTTGTGGCGGCGGTGGCGCTCGATCCCGAAAATCCCCTGGTCCTTGCCAATTTGCAAAGTTTTTACGAACTAATCGCGTCACCTGGCGTCCAGGGAAAGATCGATCCGCAGTTCACGCTTAAACCCGAGGAAATCGAATCGCGCCTTACCCAGATCAAGGCGATCCGGAAAAAGATGACGGCTCAGTCCAATCCGGGAACAAATTAGTGGGCCTCGCGCCTCTAAATCCTCGCGGACCGCGCGCCCGGAAAGTTCCATATCCGTCAACAGTGCATTGCGCAAACCTTTGCGCGAGAACACTGGACCCGCTGTCATTCGGCGGGCAGGATGAAATGAAGCCACAGCTCACGCATACGGCAGGTCTTGGGTTCACGATGGCTGCTGCAGCGGCGGCACACTTGAGGGGGATCGAGATGAGAAATGCCTGTTCATTTTCCACGTTCGCTCGTAAGACGTCCGCGAACTTGCGCCTGCTCCAGCACATTCGTGCGTTCTCGCTGGCTGGCTCAATCCTATTCTTCCTGTTCCTGACGGCTACCGCGGTCACCGTCCACGCCCAGGCAGGGCAGGAAACGGGCACGGATGTGCATTTCCACAAGTTCAAACCGGCGGTTCCGCCCGAGCAGTCGTTCCCCAAGGCGGCGGCGCAGAGCGGCAGCGGGATCAGCGCGGCCACCTCGCAGCAGATTCTGGCGTTGGAGCAAGAGAAAGAATCGCGCACCCCGGCGCAGAGAAAAATGGATTCCAACCTTCTTTACACGGTGAGGATGATGCGGGGAGAATCGGCGGCCCCCGGCGTTCCTTTTCTGGATACGGGCGTCGACCTGGATGACAGCAATAACGTGGTGGTGGACATTACCGCGAAAGTCACCGATCAACTGCTCGGCCAGTTGAAATCGGCTGGAGCGTTGATTCTTTTTTCCTCCGCAAATTTTCGCAGCATTCGCGCCATCCTTCCACCCAATCAAATCGAAAATATTGCCGCCTCGCCCGATGTCCTCTTCATCTCGCCCAAGGTGGGATCCTTGACGTCGCGGAACGGGCGTGGATCGCGCAGCAACGCTTCGCTGGCGCTCCACGCGCGCCCCAGTTTTGAGCTGCGGGCGGCGAGAGTTCGAAAAGAACTGGCCGCGTTTCTGCAGCCGGGAGGAATCATCAACACCGGACAGGGCAGCGTGACCACCCAGGGTGACGCCACGCACCGGGCCTTCGATGCGCGCGGCACGTTCGGCGTCAATGGAGCCGGGCTGAAGATCGGCGTTCTTTCCGATAGCGTCGATGCGACGGGCGCCGCCACCCTGGCCCAGGCCTCGGGCGATCTGCCCGCAACTTGCGGAATACCCCTGGTGCAGCCGTGCCTTACCGTGCTTCAAGATTTCGCCGGCGGCGCGGACGAAGGCGCCGCCATGTTGGAGATTATTTACGACATGGCGCCCGGCGCGAACCTTTTTTTCGCCACAGCCGACGTCAGCGAAGCCAATTTTGCGCAGAACATACTGGACCTGCGGACAGCCGGTTGCGACATTATCGTGGATGATGTTTTTTATTTCGACGAGCCTGTTTTCGAGGACGGCATCGTCGCGCAGTCCGTGAGCAGCGTGGCCAGCGGCGGCGCGCTTTACTTCTCTTCCGCCGGGAACGAAGGCAACGTGGATTCCGGGACGGCCGGATACTTTGAAGGAGATTATGTCTCCGGCGGAGCTTTCGCGTTCCCGGGCGGCGCCAAGACCGGCACGGCTCACAATTTTGGCACCGTGGGATCTCCGGTTCTGTTTGACACCATCAGTTCAGGCGGCGCAACCTATACGCTCCAATGGGCCGACGCTCAAGGCGCGTCCAACAATGATTACGATTTGTTCCTGACCAGTTCCGCCGGCGCCGTCAAGGCCTCCTCCACGAATATTCAGAGCGGAACGCAGAATCCGTTTGAACGTGTGAACCCAAGCGCATCTGCCGCCGGAGACCGCCTGGTTGTCTTCCAGACGAACACGGCGAGCAATCGATTCTTCAGCCTGAACACATTCCGCGGCACTCTTGCCGTGAGCACGACGGGACAGACCCATGGCCACTCGGCTGTGTCCGCGCCGGGAGTTTATTCCGTCGCCGCCACGCCCGCCGCCGCGCAGTTCGGCCCCGGCTACCCTACCGGGCCTTTTCCCAATCCGTTCAGCGTCACCAACCAGGTGGAGCTGTTTACATCGGATGGGCCTCGCCGCGTCTTTTTCAATCCGGATGGATCGGCGATCACGCCGGGGAATTTTTCCGCGACGGGCGGCGTGCTCCGGAGTAAGCCCGAAATCACCGCCGCCGATGGCGTGTCCACGACTCTGCCGGGTTCCTCGGGCTTGAATCCATTTTTCGGCACTTCCGCCGCCGCGCCTTCCGCAGCGGCTGTAGCTGCGCTCATCAAATCCGCCAATCCAGCCTTGACCCAGGCTCAGATTCGGACCGCGCTCACCAGCACGGCAATCGACATCATGGGCGCGGGCATCGATCGCGATTCCGGCGGCGGAATCGTGATGGCTTACGAGGCGTTAGTTTCGTTAGGCATTCCAGGCGCCGCCAATCCCCAGCTTGGCACAATTACCGCAACCCAGAATCCGGGCAACGGCGATGGCTTACTCAAAGCCGGTGAAGGCGGGAAGCTCGTCATCCAACTGAAGAATACCTCCGGAGTCCTGGCCGCCACCGGCGTCACCGCTGCACTCACAACAACCACCGCGGGAGTGACGATCACTCAGCCGAATAC
>JBGPTK010000249.1:0-5453 GCA_041490605.1 Terriglobia bacterium
GGCCACCTGCTGGGTGTAATAACTGAACGTGCTGCTGTAGCTGTTGGGCGTATTTCCCTGATAGGCGCCGATGGGCACGGTGGCGTGATTGTAATATTTCGCAATCGCGGCCGCGGCCGGAGCGCTGTAGGAATTGGTGGATGAGATGATGACGGCCAGGACGTTGGACTCGCCCCGTTTCGTGAGCTGCCACAGCAGCGCCATATCGCCCACGTCGTCGGTGTCATCGGCCAGGTCGTCGTCGAGAATAATATTCACCGCGCCGGCCGTGAGCGGCGGGGTGACGTTGATCGTCGTCTGCGCGGTCGAAGAGCCGCCGTTGTTCGTGGCCGTAAGCGTGTACGTGATGGTGATCGCCGGCGAAACGGAGACGGAAGAAGTTCCGGTCACCGTGCCCACTCCCCCGCTGATCGAGAGAGTAAGAGCGCCGGTAACGGACCACGAAAGAGTCGCGCTCGATCCCGAATTGATTGCCGAAGGATTCGCGGTGAACGAATTGATCGCCGGCTTGGGATTGCTTACCGTCACCGAGACCGCCAAGGAAGTTGCGGTGTTGTTCGACGTGTCGGTGGCTACCGCAGTCAAGGAATGAGTGGTGTTTGTTGCCGTGGTCGTATCCCACGACAGTGTGTACGGCGCGGCAGTGACCGCGCTTCCCAGATTCGCTCCGTCCAACTTGAATTGCACTTTGGCTACGGCAATGTTATCCGCGGCGTTGGCCATGACCGAGACCGTTCCGCCAACCGTTGATCCCGCGGTGGGAGCGGTGATCGAAACGGTGGGTGGCGTGGTTTCCGCGGTGACGGTGACCGTGGCCTGCGCCGTCACGGTGCCATTGCTGTTCGTGGCCGTGAGCGTGTAGGCGGTGGTCGTCGAAGGAGACACAACTTTCGACGTTGTGCCGGTGACCGTGCCCACTCCGCTGCTGATGCTCAGCGTGGGCGCCGGGCTGCCGGTAACCGTCCACGATAATGTGGACGAGTTGCCGCTGACGATGGATGTGGGCGTCGCGAGGAACGAAGTAATCACCGGAGCCGTGTTCGAAACCGTGACCGCGATGCCGGAGGAATTGGCTGCGTTCCCCGAGGAATCGGTGGCCGTGGCCGTCAGGGTGTGAGCGGCGTTCGAGGCGCTGGTGGTGTTCCAGGAAATCGAGTAGGGCGACGTGGTGACCGCCGCGCCGAGGTTCGAGCCGTCGAGCTTGAATTGCACGCTCGCCACCGCAACGTTGTCGGCGGCAGTAGCCGTCACCGCAACGGTGCCGGTAAGAGTCGATCCCGCCGAAGGAGCCGTCACCGAAACCGTGGGAGGAATCGTGTCCAAAGGCGGTGGCGCGCCGCTGGCTACCTTGAATGTCGCCATCATGGAACCGATTTCATAACCGCCGTTTTGAAAACCAGCGGTGGTGGTAACAATCGTTCCCGTAGAGGCGTAGGCCCCGAGAACGGAAAGAAATTGATCCTGCGCGAAAGAACCTCCCTGGTTCAGCCTGCCGGTCCAGTTCGCGTCTGCCGCCCAGACGGGAGCGGGCGAGTATTTGTTGCCGGAAAAACCCCAGGCCAGTTCCGCTGCCTGCGTCGTCGCGGCAGCAGATCCGCTGGAATACGTTGTGCCGCTGTTGTAGCCGTTGTCCAGCGAGGCCGCCCGATCGAGCGGCGCGGAGAGATCCAGGCCCTGGTATTCGGAAACGATGGCATCGGCGGAACTGTACGGGAAATTGATGGTGACCGAGGTGGCGCCGGCAGCCACATTCTTCGCATAATAAATGGCGTAAACTTCTCCGCCGCTTAAAGCCATGGTTACGGCCGGCACGAAGACGTCCGACTTGCTGTCGGTGACGGAAGTGATGGTGCCGCTGCCCGAATTAATCCCCACGATCAGCGTGCTGGCCGCGGTGGTGGGACTAATGGCAATGCTCAGCGACGAGCCGCCCGAGGCGGTCCCTCCCTTGGTCTGCATGTGAGTGAGGATGGTGGCCGCCTGAACGGTTCCTACCAGGCCCCATTCCGCCGGGGCCACGGCCGAGAAGACGACCAGGAGCATCATGAGGACGAGCACCTTCACAGGGCGCAGACGAGCGAGCAGCCCTGCTCCCGCATTCCCGATTCGCTGGTAATTCAAGCGGGATCTGTAGTTTGCGGGTCCTGTACCACCAGATTGACAGGTAACTTGCTCGTTCACGAACCACCTCCGGAAGGATGATCGTGCCACTCGATTGCCAGCCGTTAGAGACACTCTAAGCTTGGACTCGCGGTGAATAAGTGCAATCCAAAGCCCATTTCATCTCTAGGCAAACACAGTGGTTAGGCTACGGTCCCGAGGTAATGCCGAGACAAATCTCCGAAACCACTTCCCAGTAAGTGAAAATCTTTGCCCTTCCCGCCTGTCCCCCCGAACAGGTCCCCCCTGTCCCCCCGGCCAGTCCCGGTACCTGTACCCCGCACCTGTCCTCGACAGGTGCGCACCTCGACCAACCCGCACAAGCGAAAAACATTCGATCAATGGGTGATCGCTGCAAGAGACGAAGAAACGGACTAGATCAAACCAGGCAGTTGCAGATCGCGGCGAAATGGGGCGAGTCTGTTAGTCAGTAAGAAGGATGCGGAAATCACGCAGATTATTTCCCGTCGGCCCGGTGATGATTGCGTCGCCGAGCCGCTCGAAGAAGGAATAAGCATCGCTGCGGCGAAAAAAATCTGCGGGAACAAGATTCACCGCTCGAGCGAGAGAGAGAGTTTCACCATCGGCCACAGCGCCGGCGGCCAGGCTATTGCCGTCGATTCCATCCGTTCCCGCGCTGAGCACCGCGATGCGCCGGCCTGCCATTTTTTCGACGCACGCTAAAACGAAAGCTGAGTTTCGTCCGCCCAGGCCGTTGCCCGCCACCGGGCTGCTCACTTCTCCGTCCGAAATCACAGCGACCGGCTTTCCGGGCTGGGAAAGTTGCAGTTCGGCAAGCTGCGCGAGTAGAAAATCAGCCGCTTTGTCGAGCGGCCAGCCGTCGGTGGAATCGTCGCAAATCGCAAAAAATCCGCGCGCTCCGGCAGCTTGATGGCCGTGATGAAACAAATCGTGCATGCCGAGCAGCAGCAAGAAATAGGAACGTTCGAATGCCGCATCGCCTTCCTTCGGAGTTTCGCGAAGCGTTTGTCCGGCAAATTTCTCTCGGATTGCCGGCGGCAATTTAGGCAGCAGGGAGAATTCCCGCACCACATGCCGGGCATCTTGCACCGTCGTAGGATCGGGCAACGTGGGCCCGGAGGCCAGCGCCGATTCGTGGCCTTGCGGAACATCGGAAACACCCAGGGTGACTTTCGTCGCACGCGGCGCAGCCGCGGCCAGGCGGCCGCCTTTCGTTGCGGAAAGATGTTTGCGCACGGCGTTAATCTGTTCGATCGGCGCGCCACAGGTGACCAGCGCGCGATGAAGCTGCTGAAAATCTTCCAGCGAAATACCGCGATCCAGCGGCTGCTCGACAAGCGCCGAGCCGCCGCCGGAGAGTAGAAAAAAAATAAGTGTGCGCTCGCCGCAGGTTGAGAGGCGTTCGAGAATGGCGCGCCCCGCGCGAAAACTTTCCGCCGTCGGCACCGGATGGCCGGCGACGATCGTTTCCCAGCCGGACAGCGCTTTTGCCGGCGCAGCGGGCGCAACCAAAATACCGCCAACTCCAAAATCCGGGGCCAGCAAGTCCGCGAGGCCTTCGGCCATCGGGAACGCAGCTTTGCCAATGGCGATCCCGACGATTTCTTGATACGCGGCGAGATCGATCGTGCGGTCTGCAACCTGGATGCAAGAGCCACTGCGAGCGAGTTTGTCGATGAGCGTCGAGCGAATATCGATTGCGGCCAGCGTTTCTTGGAATATCTTCCGTGCGATGTGCTTCAAGTTTTGCAAAATCAAGACTCCCTGTATCACTGGTGGGGCTTTCTGGATGGCGCTATCCAAGCGCTTCGGGATTCAGCGCGTTGGGCGGCCGCTTGCCTTGGAAGAGCGCGACTACATTTTCCGCCGCCATCACGGCCATCTTCGTGCGCGTTTCCACCGATGCGCTGGAGATATGCGGGGCCAGGATCACGTCTTTGCGCTCGATCAGCGCTGGGTGGGCCTTGGGCTCATTTTCGTAAACGTCGAGACCGGCTCCGGCTAACTTTTTGGCCTGCAGCGCCGCGGCCAAGGCGGCTTCATCAACCACCGGCCCGCGCGATGTATTGATCAGAAACGCGGTCGGCTTCATCTTGGCCAAATTCCGGGCGTTGATCAGGTGGCGGGTGGAGGGTAGCAACGGAACATGCACGGAGATGAAATCCGATTCGGCGAAGAGCCGGTCAAGCTCGACAAACTCCGCATGAAACTCTTTTTCCACTTCGGGCGAAACGCGCTGCGCGTCGTGGTATATAACGCGCATGTTGAAGCCGTGAGAGCGCCGGGCAACTCCCCGCCCAATCCTGCCAAATCCGATGATTCCAAGAGTTTTTCCCCAGACATCGCTCACGCAAAGCTGGTCCAGATCCAAGCCGGGCCAGGTTCCGGAGCGCATCCAGGCATCGGCTTCGAGCAACCTGCGCGCCACTGCCATGATGAGCGTCCAGGCAAAATCGGCGGTGGTGTCGTCGAGCACGCCGGGGGTGTTTGTGGCCACCACTTTGTGTTTGGTGCAAGCCGCGAGATCAATATTGTCGTGGCCCACGGAGACGGTGGCCGCGATGCGCAGCTTGGGCGCGGCATCGAGCAGCTCTTCATCTACTCTTTCCGTCAGCAGGCAGACCAGCGCGTCCTTGTCAGCTACGCGCTTGAGCAGCTCGTGCCGCGAAATGCGCTCCGGATCTTTCCAATATTCCACTTCAAAATGTTCGTTGAGAATTTTTCGCGCCGCTTCGAACAGGGGACGCGTTGATAGGACCTTTGGCTTACCCACGCTTCACCTCGGAGTGCAAAAGTAAAAGTTCGTCAGTAGCATAGAATCAAGAGAGGTGTCAACGCAACGTGCGCACAATGAGCGCTCGTTGACTCCGCGCCGGACGCGCGACTATAGTGGCCAGCGAGGCGCGAAACATTTCTCCCACGCGCAATCCATGGACGCAAAACTCCTTCGCGAACTCGAAAAGCTGCTGGGTCCACAGGGCGTGCTCCACACGCGAGAGGATCTAATGCTTTACGAGTACGACGGATCCGTGGAAATCGCGCGGCCGGATTGCGTTGTTTTTCCGCGCGAGACGGCGCAGGTGGTGAAGATTGTCGAGCTGGCGAATCGTTACCACATTCCGATGGTCGGGCGCGGTTCCGGCACGGGCCTTTCCGGCGGAGCGCTCGCGCGGCACGGAGGAATTCTCGTCGTTTTCTCGCGGATGAACCGCATCCTGGAAATTGACATCGAAAACCAGCGCGCGGTGGTTCAGCCGGGCGTGGTGAATTCCGATTTGTCGCTGGCCGTCCAACATGCGGGGCTGCATTAC
>JBGPTK010000250.1:0-5408 GCA_041490605.1 Terriglobia bacterium
CAACTCCCCCCGCCTCCACCTGCCGTCGCGCGCAAAGCGCGCTATGGCAGGTGCCCGCTGTAGATCTGAGGCAGCAAAAGGCATTTCGCCGTCGCCAAGACTTTGAAAAATATTTGAAGTCTGGCTCCGGGCGCGCCTTCGCAACTAGGCACTTCTACTGCTAGCGCATTGCTCCGAACGCAGTCCTGCACATCTGTCTTCCCTTACTCCTTGGCTAAGATGTAAGAGGGGGGAACGTAGATTCCTGCCGATCCGCCTTCGCGCAAGGACGGCGCTTCGGCGGACTCAGCAAGATGATTTGAATAATGAAGCTGGCGCCGTGACAGGCGCGGACCCGGCCAGCTTCCGGGCCCTGCCTGTCGTGCAGTGCGAACGATGAGTACGGAGCCGGGACTGCGACTCGGTTGGCGGGGACGATCTGCGGCTGATAGGAGAAAACCTCGCGGCTGTGGGCGTCCACGAAGACCTTCAGCCAGTGGACGTTGTTGATGTCGCTGGCCGGGTCGTTCTTGAACGTGTTGTCGCCGAAGGTTTCGACGCGGGTGAAATTTTCGAGGCGCCTGCCCAGGGAATCGAGGAACGGCTTGTCGACCCGGAAGTAATGCGAATCGCCATGGACATAGGCGACCGGCCTGCGGAAAGCGACCACTTCGTCGCGCAGAGCGACCAGGAATTGCTGAAAGCCGTCGGGAAGGCCATCGGTTTCGGCGAGCGTCTGCGGATTGCGCAATGGGCCCGCTTGCGACGAATCCTGGTTAAATCCCGGATCAGCCTGCGAGATGAGCATAATTGCGGCGGAGTGACGCTCCTTCGCCTCGTCGAACGTCTGTTGCATCCAGGCGATGTCGGCGGCATTGCGCGCGGCGTACTCGGACGAATCGGGCGCCGTGTCGCAGAGGTTGTTGCATGATCCCTGGATGTTCAGCGTGGCATAGGTGACGCCTTCGACCGTCCAGCGGCGGTTCTCGACGCACGGCACGTTGCCGCTGACGCCGAGGCACAAGGGAGGCACCTGCACATGCTGGCGGATCTTGTGCTGTCCGAGCGAGAACGGAGTGCTAAAGAAAAGCTTCCGCTCGTGGTCCAGGCGTTCGAGGGAATTAAATCCGCCGTTCGAAGGACGGTCGCAATCGGTCCAGTCGTTGTCGCCGGGTGTGAAGATGGCCGGCGCTCTTAAGGCGTCAAAATAATTGTGGAGCGCCTGTGTGTACAGCGCGTCGCTGCAGGTGGTGGGAGTGACAGAACCGGCTATTGAGTTGCCGGCCTTGAGGTCGCCATCGTGGACGGTGAAAGCAAGATCATGCGCGTTCATATCCGCGATCAGGTTGGGCACACCGACGAGTGCTTGCGTATCCGAATAGGGCAGATCACCCCAAAGGCCGATTGCGTATGCGTGGCGCTCGTGGCCTTCGTCACGATCGTCGTCGTGGTGGTATGAATTGCGGCCGTCGCGGTCATGCCTGTCGCCGCCACGGCCATTTGATCCTGCGCGGCCGCGTCCTGCCCAGACGGTCATCCCCGCCGTGGCAAATAACACGGTGACGGCCAGCATGAGCAGTATGCGCAAAGGGTAAGGCGCCCGTTCCGATCGGTCGAACTGAAAATCCCTCATCGTCAAATTTCCTCCGCAAGGTATCGGCCCCATTTTCCGCTGGAATGATCCTCAGGGAGCCGCCACGCGAACTTGCCGCGCAGTGGGAGGCAATCTGACGGCTCTGGTTTACGGAAACATGAATGGCCGGTTTAAATCCGGAGAGATTCTGCCTTCACGGAAATACGGCGCTACGGCACACTTCGTCTGCCTCAGGAGGCGTGCAACGGAAATTCGAGATGGAGAATTTGCCTTTTCGGCCTGGGAGATATTCTGGTTCCGGCGACCGGATTCATTCGTAGCGCAACGCGGCCATCGGATGAACGCGCGAGGCGCGCCAGGCAGGTATTGCTGCCGCCAGGATCGCGACGGTGAGCAGGATTGCGGCGGCGCCGGCGAGCGTCAACGGATCGTGAGCGGTGACGCCGTAGAGCATGCTCTGAAGCACGCGCGTCGCTGCCAGCGCCGCGCCCAGGCCGATGGCGGCGCCAATCACGCTTACCAACAGCGCTTCGCGCAGGATCATGAGCAGGATGTCTTGCTTCTGCGCGCCGAGCGCCATGCGCACTCCGATTTCGCTGGTGCGCCGCCCCACGTTGTAGGAGAGCACGCCGTAGAGCCCGATGCAGGCCAGCAGCAGCGCCAGCATCCCAAAGAAACTGGAAAGGTGGGCGGTGAGGCGGTCACGCATCAAGCGCTGGTCGATTTGAGCGGGAATCGTATGGATTTCAATGGGATCCAGATTCGCGTCGGTCTCGCTGACGGCGCGGCGAAGCGCGGCGGATATCGCCGTGCCCGATCCTACATAGCGAATTTCGAAAACCGCCCGATCCGGTTTCTCGATGGGATTGAAAAACGGCACATAGAAACGCCGCGGCGTCTTGCCACGCAACTCGTTATACTTCGCATCCGCCACCACTCCGGCGATTTCACACTCTGCCCGCGTTTCCGGATACTCATCCCGAAGGCGCCTGCCCAGCGGGTTCTCGCCGCCGAAGTAATAACGGGCCATGGTTTGATTGATCCAGCAAAATCGTGGTCCACTGAGATCCGCAGGAGCCACGTCGCGGCCCATCAGGACCGGAATGCCGATGGTGCTGAAATAATCCGGCCCGAGTTGGTCGAAACGGGCGTTCATTTCCTGTCCGGCTTTGGGAGTGTATCCAAGAATCGAAATTTGATCCGCCGATTCTGAATTGAAGAAGAGGCCATTCTGCGAAAGCGTGGCCCCACGCACTCCCGGAATCGCCGCGAATTTGGGAAGCAGTTGCTGGTAAAGCTGCGCCACCGACGGCTGCTTGTATCCATCGATCACCGGGTTCATTCGAAACAGAAGCAAATGTCCGGCGTCGTAGCCGAGTGGAACCGCACTCAGTTTTTGCAGGCTGCGGACAAACAGCCCTGCCGCCACCAGCAGCAACAGCGAAAGCGCAACCTGCAAACCCACCAGCACCCTGCCCATGGGCAGACGCGATCCGCCGCGTCCGGCCCCCGTGATCGAACCGGACGCTCCGCGCAAGACGTGATTCAAATCCACGCGCAGGGCTCGCATCGCCGGGGCAACGCCGAACAGAACTCCAGTCAACAGCGTTATGCCCAGAGTGAAAAGCAGCAAACGCAGGTCGGGATTCACGTCGAGGGGCAACGGTGTGGAACCTGAATTGACCATGCGCAGCAGCAAGCGGTCCGCCCAAAGAGAGAGGAGCAATCCCAGCGCGCCGCCGAGGCCCGCGAGCAGCAGGCTCTCCGTCAGCAGTTGGCGCAACAGCCGCCCGCGTCCGGCGCCGAGCGCGACGCGCACCGCGAGTTCCCGCTGGCGGCTGGTGGCGCGCGCGAGCAGCAGATTCGCGACATTGGCGCACGCGAGCAGCAGCACAAGCCCGACCAGCACCATCAATGCCACCAGCGGCTGCTTATATTCGCCGCGCAGAACCGATAGGCCATGACGAGCATCGCGCGCCACAATTTTCTGGTCGAGTAGATCGTGCTGATCCTTGGGATCGGAAAGCGTTCCGGCCTCGGCGTGCAGCACTTGCTGGAAGGTAACGTTTATCGAAGCCTGGGACTGCTCGAGGCTTATGCCCGGCTTCAGCCGCCCCACCACCTGCAAAAACATGATTTTCGTAACCGAGCCGGGCATCCAGGTGAGGAAATCCCTGCCTGGATAAACCGATTCTTCCATCGTCAGTGGGATATAAATATCGGGCGCTTCGCCAACCATGATTCCGGTGAATTCCGGGGGCATCACGCCGATCACATCGAATGCGGTTTGCCGGATGCGCAACTTGCGGCCAATCACGGAGGGGTCTTGCTGCATGCTGCGCTGCCAGAATGCGTGGCTGATCACCGCCACGGGATGCGCGCCGCGGCCTTGATCCACTTCGGTGGCGAAGGTGCGGCCCATGAATGGCTGCACCTCCAACACTGGAAAGTATGCGCCGCTGACTATGCTGATTTTTGCGGGCTTTGAATTCTGGTCCGAACCACCCAGAGAAACCGGCGCCGGACTGACCTGGCTGTTTACCGCGAACATGCCCGAAAAAATCTGATTTTGCGCAGCGAGGCCTTCGAACTCGTGATAGGTGTACATCCCGCGCTCACCTGTGCTTTCTCCAATGGACATGCCCGCTTCCTCGGGATCGGAGAGCACGACGAGTTGCTGCGGGTGGCGCACCGGCAAGCTGCGGAGCAGCACGGCGTTGATCACGCTGAAGATGGCGGTGTTTGCGCCGATGCCGAGCGCCAGGGTGAGGATGGCGATGGCGGAAAAACCGGGATTCCTGGCGAACGATCGCAGAGCAAAGCGCAAATCCTGCCGAAGCGTTTCCATGCGTGTCCCCCTCGCGGTCCCGGCCCGCGCTCAAAGATTATAGACGCCGAGAACTGAAAAAAGTCATGCCGGATTCCGGTCAGCGGGCTGTGCGGTGGGCTAATTCACTTGAGAGACCCAGCCGGAGTGATATAATCCCGCTGCTTTTTCAACCTTGCAGCCTCAGTGATTGAGAATGAGCCCGGGATCAAAGTCGTAAGCACGATTGCCCCTTGCGAGGGCGCGAAGGACCCGCAGGCGGCGAAAGTAAGCCGCGTAAAAATTCAGTTGAAACTTCCAGAGGAGAGTTCATGAATCGAATCGCGTTGCAGTGTCTGCGAGCCGCCGCGGGAGCGCTGGCCGTGTTGCTCCTGACTTCCGTTCCCGTTCCCGCGCAGTCTCATCACCCGCATTTCAGCATCCCGGAGTGGACGTCCATGCGCATCCGGATGGACGACACGATCACCAGCCGTGATTCCATGGTTGGCGATCCCTTCAGCGCCACCGTGATGGATCAGGGCGATTATCAAGGCGCGCGAGTGTACGGCATCATCCAGTCCATTTCGCAGTCCGGGCACATCAAGGGAAACACGGAAATGGTGCTGTCGTTTAACCGGGTGGTGATGCCCGATGGACGCCGGGCTCCCATCTCCGCGGAAATCGTTCGCCTGTTCCATGCTCCGTCCGGCGAGTTCGTGGACGTCGAGGGCGCAATCGAATCCAGCGGGCGCGGCAAGAAATCCCTGGAGCACACTGGTATCGGGGCGGGCGCAGGCGCCTTGTTCGGCGCTATTTTCGGCGGTGGCAAAGGAGCCGGAATCGGTTCGATCGTGGGCGGCTTGGCGGGATTGGGCACGACGGCATTCTCTGGCCCACAAGATGTGAAACTCGACCGGGGACTCGAGATGCTGATCCGCATCACCTCGGGGCACTAACGGCGATTGCTTCGGGCCCGGCGTGGATCGCAAGAAGCGGCCGCGCTGGACCCACGCTTCTCTTCGAAATCAG
>JBGPTK010000251.1:0-5381 GCA_041490605.1 Terriglobia bacterium
CGCGTGGGCGGCGACCGTCCGATTCGCGTGGATGTGCGCGTGGTGGTCGCCACGCACCGCAATCTGGAAGAGCAGGTGAAGCAGGGAACTTTCCGGCAGGACCTGTATCACCGGATCTATGTGTTTCCGGTGACGCTGCCGCCGCTGCGCGATCGCGTGGAGGATATTCCAATTCTGGTGGAACACTTCGCGAAGCAGGTGGCCGAACAGAATGGGTGGAAGCCGGGAAGTTTCACGGGCGAAGCGCTGGAAGAATTGAAGCACTACTCGTGGCCGGGGAATGTGCGCGAGTTGCGAAACGTGGTGGAGCGCATGTTATTGCTGGCGCCGGCGGGCGCGGTGGACGTGGAAACGGCGCGGCTGGCGTTGCCTGCGGCGGCAGCGGGAACATCGGCGGAAGCGGCGGGCGCGAATGGGCCATTGGCGGAGCGAGTGGAAGGATTCGAACGCGCGACGATCCTCGCCGAACTCAAGCGGCAGAATCATCACATGACCAACACCGCGAAGGCGCTGGGACTCGAGCGGAGCCACTTGTACAAGAAGTGCGAGCACTTGGGGATTGATTTGCGCAGCGCGCGGAAAATAGAGTAGCCCTTTGGAGTCAGGGTTTTGTTGCAGGCGTTGCGTTCACTCGGGATGCTTCGCCCCGATCAACTACATCGGGGCGCATTGAAAGCGCCGCGCTCAGCATGACTGCATGTTCGTAAGCTCGAAACTTCTTCCACGCCGTCAATCCCACTGCTTCGCATCGTCGAGCGGCGGAAAACACTTGGCCAGCACCCAATGGGTGGGAAGGTAGACGGCTCCGATCAGGACTGCGAGCGTAATCGCCACGTGAACCGGAGCGGGGCCCCAGGCGCGGTGGAAGAAGGGGTCCGTGAACGCGTAATTGAAATTTTCGCCGGGTGGGAGGAGGCGCGATGCTGCCAGCAGGATTGCGGCGATCCCCGATTGCAAAATCCAGGCCCGGCGGTCGTAGCCCACGCGGTAAATTGCCCAGAGCAACACGACCGGCCAGATGACGTGGAACAGCGAGAGAAACCGCACCCATAGCGGGCGCGTGGCGTCCCACATGTATTCGGTGCCGCCGATGGGATGCTTGGTCCAAAGAGCTGCGCAACCCAGGTCGAAACACCACACCAGATCCACCGCGAGGGAGGAAACGGCCTGGCTTGAGAGCAGCAGGGAATTGCTGGTCCATAGGCCAATGCACGTCAGAATCACGGCGATGTCGCAGAGGTGCAGAAAAGTGGAGGGGCGCCAGTAGATCCAATATGCGGTGAACCAGAGGGCGAGCCAGAGGAGAGATGTCCAGCGTAGCCATTGCGGAATTTGGCGTTGAGCGGGCATGGGCATTGGGCGGTGTGTTGCGGCGACATCGTAACAGAAATGAGCATTGGCAGAAGTGCTGAGAGAAAAGCACGGGTGCGAGGGGGGCGATCTGCTCGGGATTCCTCGGGCCGGACAACGGCCCTCGGAATGACCTTGTGGTAGCAGTGTCGAGAATACAAGGAGGTGGTCATGCTGAGCGCAGCGAAGAATCCCGAGTTGAATTCGATGGCACGGATAGCGAGAGGAAGGCACGGGTGCGAGGGGGGCGATTTGCTCGGGATTCCTCGGGCCGGACAGCGGCCCTCGGAATGACTGCGGGCGGTGGGCGCACGCTGGCGGTGAGCGCCGGCGCGAATTCGGCTAGGGCTTCGGGGTCGGAGCGGCGGCGGCGGGGACTACGGCTGCTGCTGCGCCGGTGGGGGCGGCGGCCGGGGCGGGGGGAGCTTCGGGGGCGCGGAGGGCCAGATAGGTGCGTGCGAAGGCGGAGTATTCGGAGCCGGCGGCTATGGCGATGGCCTGCACCGTGTAACGGCCGGTGGGCAATTTATCGAGCGGCAAGCTGATGCGGAACGATGCGGTGCGCGTCTTGGAATCGACTTCAGCGGCTGCTACAAGCGGCGTTGCGCTGACGCGAATGCCGCCGCGGAAAAATGCCAGGCCCGCGCGGAGATTTGCAGGGTCCGCCTTCGCCGGGTAATACGCCTGGAAGAAAACGTACAGAGTTTGCTGGCGGGTGAAGACGCGCGTGACGCTGGGCACGATGCGCTGGCCGGACATTTCCAGCGGCGAATGCTGCAGCTTGGCATCGGCGCCGATGGCCTTCTTCTGCACTTCGGTATTTTTCTCGACCGGCACGAGCTGGCTGGAAAGCAGAACGGAGCTCAGCGCCAGGCGGCCGGGCTGCGGAGGCCTCAGGATCAGGTCGTCTTCGAAAGTTCCCACGCGCCCGGATTCGTTTTCGCGCGCCAGGAATTTCATTTTGTAATTTCCAGGCTCCAGAATCACTCCGCCCTGGTAGAGCAATGTACGTTGATTTATTTCCTGGAATCGTTGCGTATCGAGCTGCACGGTGATCGTGTCGCGCAGAGCGGCGACCGCTTTGCCGGTATTTACGTTGCGCACTTCCGCGGCAAAATCGAATTGGGCCTGGTGCTTGCCGTGTTTTTCGGCCCATTGCAGGGCGCTGGAGGAAAGCTTGGCGGCGATGGGGACGAAAATTTCCTTTTCACTCAAGCGGAACTGCGCGGTTTCCAGCGCGATGGGCAATTCCACCAGCGGGCGGTCGGCGCGCATGGCGTCTTCCAGTTGGCGCTCGCGATCTTCGGTGGTGTAGTAGTTGTAAGTTTTCGGAGCGTAATAGCCTTCGCGGAAACGAACCCGCGCACCGGGGATATTCACTTTTACTTTGACGGTGCGCCATTTGCCGTCACGCAAAGGATTGGCGCTGTAATAGCCCAGCAGGTAGTAGCCGGTCATGTCCTGCTGCACTTTGTCGAAGGCTTCGCTCAAATCGCCCAGATCGAAAAACGCGCGGCCGCCGGTGTCGCTGGCCAGAGTGGCCAGCGTATCGCGCGAATCCTGGCGGCTATCGACTTGGCGAAACACGGATGCGCCGCTGAACATGGACGTGCCGGTGGATGCATCAGCGGTGGCGTCGCCGCCGGGAATGGCGGCCATCAATCCGCGAGAATCCACGGTGTAGAACGAAACATTGGCGCGATTGGCGGCATCGGTGGCGGCGCGAAGCTGCGTGCGATTTTCTTCTCCGGTCTGCGTGATTCCGCTGCTGAATTGAATCACCGCTTTTTTCCCCGGCACGCCGCGCAGAATGTTGGCCAGGCCTTCCATGGCGGCGAGTTTGCGATCGGTATTGAACACGTTGAATTCGGTTTCGTCGGGAGCAAATGCCGCGCCGTTGTCTTCCTGCACATCCGATTCGCCATTCGTCGCCGCGGAGTAGAGCGGATCGGCGAGTTGCGTATCTTTTCCAGGCGTGATGCGGCTGACGGCGTGCTCGACGGCGTCTTTATCGTTCGTGAAATTTACCAGGACGCCCAGGCGGTTGCCGAAGGTGACCACGGCCACCAGATCGGCCGGGCTCATTTTCTTCTGAACGAATTTCAGCGCCGAGTCGCGCGCGCGCAGCAGCTCGTCGGACTGCATCGAGCTCATGTCGAAGAAAATGACGATCAGGCGGTGGTCGCGCACTTCCTCGCGAATCGTTTCGGGTGAGGCGGCGCCGGCCAGCGCCACGACCACCGGCTCTTCTCCGGTGGTGCCGGCAGATTCGATTTTCTCGATATCGGAATATTCGAAGGAAGAAATCTTTTGCGCGCGATCGTCCTCGGTGATGGTGAATTGCTCCGGCTTCAGTCCTTGGATGGGCTTGCCCGAGCGGTCGGTGACTTCGACGTCGATCAAGACCAGATCGGTGAAGCTGCGGATGACTGGAGGCTGCTTGCCTTTCGTTGGCTGCTGCTCCTGCTGAGGCGGTGGCGGGGCGCTCCGAGGATTTACCGTGGGCTGCTGCGGCGCGTCCGGAGCGGGGACCGGTTGCGGTTGCGGCGACTGGGCCGCGGCCGGGGGCACGAGCAGAGCGGCGGCGAGCCAGAGTGCCATCGCTTGCTGGAGGAATTCTCGCATCAGAAAGTCATCCGCAAGGAAACGCCCATGGTGCGCATGGATTTGGCGGCGGTCACGCGGCCGTAGGTGGTTGAGTTGACGACCGTCGAGAGGCCGGAGAAATTCGGCGTGTTGGTGAGATTCTGAGTATCCCAGCGCAAGCCGGCGTGATACTGGCCGTCTTTGCCGAAGCGGAATTCGCGGTCGAGCGAAACATTCAGGCTGAACGAGCAGGGCCCTTCAATCGTATTGCGCGCCGCATCGCCAAATTGTCCGGATGGCGGGACGACGAAGGCGGCCCGGTTGAAGAAATTCGTGGCATTCCCGCCGCACAGGCCGAGCGAGGGATCGCCTACCTGGCCGGCGCGAACGGAATTATTGTTCGAGGTGCCAGTGTTGCCCGCAATGCTTCCCAAAATTCGCGCGGTGTACGGATTGCCGGTCTGCCAGGAGATGTTGGTGCTGGCGCGCAAATTTCCCAGGAGATGCGCGGACAAGCCTTTCTTCGCCCACTTTTTTCGTTCACCGAAGGGCAGCTCGTAAACGGAAAATCCGCGGAACTGGTGGCGAATGTCGAAGCTGGAAAGCCCGCGCTCGGCGGCGAAATCCTGGTCGTTCTGCACCACCACTTGCTGGCCGCCACCGATGGAACTGGCGTTGTCGATCGATTTGCCGAATGTGTAAGTGCCCATGAACATCAGGCCCTGCGTGAAGCGGTGTTGCAAGCGCACCTGCAGCGCGTGATAGATGGAAGAGGCGCCGTACGTGTCGTATGTGAAGCTGCTGGCGCCGGGAATCAGAGGCTGCGCATTGCCGCCGATGGAGCGATTGGGCGCGCGCAGCAGATCGAGATGCGTGCCTTTTGTTCCGGTGTAGGTGGCTTCGATCAGCCAGTTCGTTTTGAAGGAAGTTTCGATGGAGACATTCCAGAGCTGTGCGTAACCGGGCCGGTAGTTGGGGTCCACGGCGATGGTGTTCGGCACATCGGCGGGCGGTTGCGGCGGAAAGCCATTCTGGAGCGTGAGCAACTGAGCGGCGCCGCTCAGCCGCGTTTGCGCTTCGGCAAATGGAGGCTGGTTGGCCATCGAGCGGGCAAGCTGGTTGTAAATGGACTGGTTGTAGAAAATCGAATAGCCCGCGCGCACCACAGTTTTCCATTTCAGTTTTGGCTCCCAGGCGATGCCCAGGCGCGGCGCCCAATCTTTGTAATCGCCGCGAATCAGCGCTCGAGAGTTGACTCCGGTGAAGGGAGAAGTCTGGCCGGGGAGATAAACCTGCGCCGCGGGATTGAGCAGGTTGATATCGAGATTGGCGAGCGCGTTGAAAAGTTCGATGGGCGGCGTGGTGGCTTGATATCGGATGCCGTATTGGAACGTGAAGCGCGGATGAATTCTCCAATCGTCCTGCGCGTACGCCACGTAAGCCCA